>NZ_JBEXTJ010000006.1:0-498164 GCF_040614075.1 Streptomyces sp. NPDC006174
ATGTTTACCCGTAATCGGGTGCACACATCACGAGAGCGGAACAACCGGTCGGAATAAGACCCGTTGTTCACAGCGTCCTCGCTGTGTAATTGCCTGCCCGATGTCACCGAAGCGACCCGTGGCAGGACTTTTCAAAGGAACCACCAACCTGCACCAGGTGCAGGCCGGGGTATCAACATATCTGGCGTTGACTTTTGGCACGCTGTTGAGTTCTCAAGGAACGGACGCTTCCTTCGATCCCGTCTCACCGGGGCCCTCCGGGCGCTTCCCTTCATGTACTTCTTTGTCTTGCTGTCTTGCGTTTCCGACTCTATCAGACTCTTTCGTGTCCGATTCCCGGTCGAAGCGGGATGCTTTCGAGGTTTCCCTTTCCGGCAGTTCCAACTTACCAGACTCTTTTTCGTTCCGTTTCCGGTCCGAATTCGATTTCCGGTGGCCTGTGGAGTGGCCTTGCCTTTCGGCGTGTTCACTACGTTAGCCCATTCCCTTGGCAGCTCATAATCGAGCCTGTCCAGCGAATTACGGGCATGCCGAATTCGCACCCGCCAGGGTGAGTCGTAGGTAGTGGTTTGGCCTCTTTGGGCTGGTCAGTCCGGTCCGATGGGCCGTGCCGACAGCTGTACCCGTGTCAAGTGGCTCGGACTACATTAGGCGTCCGCCCAAGCCCCGTCAAGTCGCTCATGGTCCGTCACTTCGCCCGGCGGCGACGGGGAGCGTGGGCGCGGTAGGGGCTCACCGTGGGGTCGTTCTCGATCCAGAAGCGCCAGGGCTGGTGTGCGCCATCGCCGCCGACTCCGGTGCGGGGGCCGCTCCGTACCTGGTCAGGCGCGGGCGGGGTGCCGTGGAGGACGGAGAGTGCGGGCGTGGGGCCGACGAAGAGGTCACAGCCGTTCAGTGTCCGGTCGACGTCGAGAGCGGTGGCCAGGCGGGCCGGGCCTTTGGCCAGTTCCTTGTCATTGCGGGCCGAGACCCTTCGTACGCGGGCCAGGCCCGCGCCCACGTTGATCTCGCCGGCCCGGAGCAGCACCCCGCTCGCGTGGCCCTCGGGGCCGCAGACCAGGTTGAGGCAGTGCCACATCCCGTACGTGAAGTAGACGTACGTATGGCCGGGCGGGCCGAACATCACGCTGTTGCGGGCCGTGCGGCCGCGGAAGGCGTGCGAGCCGGGGTCGAGCTCGCCGGCGTACGCCTCCACCTCGGTGAGGCGGACCTCGATCGTGCCCTCGTCGCTGTGGCGGACGAGCGTGCGGCCCAGCAGGTCGGGAGCGACCTCCTGGACGGAACGGTCGAAGAAGTCACGGGTGAGTGGTGTGCGGTCGGCGCCCTTGGTCATGCCGTCCGAGGGTACTGGGGAGGTGGGCGCGGGAACCGGCTACGGTCATGGCGCGTATGTAGGGGTCAGGACCAAGAAGGAGTGAACATGGGCTTCAAGCGGCTGCTCGCGAGCATGGGTGCCGGTGGTGCCTCGGTGGAGACCGAGCTCACCGAGGTGAACGTCGTCCCCGGTGGGGTCGTGCAGGGTGAGGTGCGGATCCAGGGCGGGTCGGTGGCTCAGCAGATCGAGGGGCTCTCCGTCGGTTTGCAGGCCCGGGTCGAGGTCGAGAGCGGCGACCAGGAGACCAAGCAGAACATCGAGTTCGCCAAGGTGCGGCTCGGCGGTGCTTTCGAGGTGCAGGCGGGCGCGGTGCACGTGGTGCCGTTCGGTCTGGAGATCCCGTGGGAGACGCCGGTCACGATGTTCGCCGGTCAGCACCTGCGCGGCATGGACATCGGGGTGACCACCGAGCTGGAGATCGCCCGCGCGCTGGACTCCGGTGACCTGGACCCGATCAATGTGCACCCGCTGCCGGCGCAGCAGGCCATTCTGGACGCCTTCGGGCAGCTGGGCTTCCGCTTCCGCAGTGCGGACATGGAGCGCGGTCACATCCGCGGCTCGCGTCAGCGGCTGCCGTTCTACCAGGAGATCGAGTTCGTCCCGCCGCAGCAGTACCGCGGGCTTCACCAGGTCGAGCTGACGTTCGTCGCGGACGACCGGGAGATGGACGTGATCCTGGAGATGGACAAGAAGCCGGGGCTGTTCAGCGAGGGCAGCGACTCGTACCGCGCGTTCAAGGTGGGTCTGCACGACTTCCAGCAGACCGACTGGGCCGCGTACCTGAACCAGTGGCTCGCCCAGGTCGGCGGACAGCGCAACTGGCTCTAGGGCTCTAGGGTCGGATGGGGTAGATCCGTCAGGTGGGGAAACCCGCTGAAGACGAGCCGACGCCGATCAGGAGAGGTACGAGACGTGACCGAGCCGAAGAGGGCCCCGCTGCCGCACGACTTCCATCCGGAGGTGCACGCGTTCACCGTGACGAGCAAGGATCTCGCTCCGGGTGCCGTGCTGGGGGACGCGCAGGTGCTTGCGTCCGGAAACACCTCGCCGCACCTGCGGTGGGAGGGGTTCCCGGCGGAGACCAAGAGCTTCGCCGTGACGTGCTTCGACCCGGACGCCCCGACGGGGAGCGGGTTCTGGCACTGGGTGGTCTTCGACATCCCGGTGTCGGTGACCGAGCTGCCGGTCGGCGCGGGCAGCGGTGCGTTCGAGGGGCTGCCCGAGGGGGCCGTCCAGGCCCGTAACGACTACGGGTCGAAGGAGTTCGGCGGGGCCGCGCCGCCCGCCGGGGAGAACCACCGCTATGTGTTCACCGTGTACGCGGTGGACACCGAGAAGCTCGGGATCGACAGCGACTCCTCGCCCGCGGTGGTCGGGTTCAACCTCCGGTTCCACACGCTGGGGCGTGCTCAGCTGATCGGTGAGTACGAGGCTCCGGCCGCCGATTAGTTCGCCCGTTGTTTGCCCTGCTCTGGTCTTGGAGAGACCAGAGCAGGGCATTTTTTATTGCGTTGTCCATCGCGGCCTGCCCAGCCAGAGTTGATCCGGGCCTGCCAGGGGGCGGGCGGCACACGGGAGGTGGGCAGGATGCGTGACACGCTGGTTCTCAACGCGAGCTTCGAGCCGCTGTCGACAGTGACGCTCAACCGTGCGGTGGTCCTGATCCTGACGGACAAGGCCGTCGTCGAGCAGTCGCATCCCGAGCTCCGTATGCGTGGTGCCGCCGTGGACATTCCGGTGCCCCGGGTGATCAGGCTCTGCCGGTATGTACGGGTGCCGTTCCGAAGACAGGCGCCGTGGTCCAGGAGGGGTGTGCTGATCCGGGACCAGCACCGGTGCGCGTACTGCGGGAAGCGAGCGTCCACCGTCGACCATGTGGTGCCGCGGGCTCAGGGCGGTCAGGACACCTGGCTGAACACGGTGGCCTCCTGCGCCGAGGACAACCACCGCAAGGCGGCCCGGACTCCGGAGCAGGCCGGGATGCCGCTGCTGAAGCAGCCGTTCGTCCCCTCCCCCGCCGAGGCGATGCTGCTGGCGATGGGCGCCGGTGACCGGGCGGAGCTGCCGGAGTGGCTGGACCGGGCGGCGGCTGCCGCCTAGAGCCATGGCGTAGATGACGTACGGCTGATGCTGTACGCGTGAGCCCGTCCCTGTGCGGGGGCGGGCCCACGTGGGTCAGCGGAGCAGCAGCTGGACGATGGCCGCCGAGCCGACCACGACGATCAGGGCGCGCAGGAGGGTCGGGCTGAGGCGGCGGCCCACCTTGGCGCCTATCTGGCCGCCGATGGCCGAGCCGACCGCGATCAGCACGACCGCCGTCCAGTCGAAGTCGGCGACGAAGAGGAAGAACAGCGCGGCGATGCTGTTGACCACGGCGGCCAGGACGTTCTTGACGGCGTTGAGGCGCTGGAGGGTGTCGTCGAGCAGCATGCCCATCAGCGAGAGGTAGATGATCCCCTGGGCGGCCGTGAAGTAGCCGCCGTAGACGCTGGCGAGTGTCAGGCCGGTGAAGAGGAGCGGGCCGCCGTCGGGACGGGCCGGAGTGCCGGTGCGTTCGCGGCGGCGCTGGACGGCTTTGCTGATGCGTGGTTGCAGGATCACCAGGACGAGGGCCAGGGCGACCAGGACCGGGACGATCGTCTCGAACGCGGTGGAAGGCAGCGCGAGCAGGAGCGTGGCGCCGGTGAGGCCGCCGATGGCGGCTCCGACGCTCAGTTTGAGGATGCGGCGGCGTTGGCCGGCCAGCTCCTTGCGGTAGCCGATGGCTCCGCTGATGGAGCCGGGGATGAGGCCGAGTGCGTTGGAGACGGTGGCGGTCACCGGCGGGAGGCCGGTGGCGAGCAGGACGGGGAAGGTGATCAGGGTGCCGGAGCCGACGATCGTGTTGATCGTGCCCGCACCCACTCCCGCCACGAAGACGGCGAGTATTTCCCAGATGGACAAGGCCATCTCCTTCGATGGTCAGTGATGCCTCCCCGCCATGAAGGTCGAGGGGCCTCACTGATCATGCACGAAGGAGGTGGCGCGTCAGTAGACCGGGGGTTCTTCGCGGCGTTCGACGGCGGCGCCACGGGGGTTGACCACGCCGGCACCGCCTTCGTTGCCGCCATTGCCTCCGTTGCCGCTGTTCCCCCCGTTGCCGTTGCCGCCGGTGTTGAAGCCGGGGGCGCCGCCGCCGAGGTTGCCGAAGGCTCCGCTGAGGCCCTTGAGGGCGTCACCGATCTCGCTGGGCACGATCCAGAGCTTGTTGGCGTCGCCCTCGGCGATCTTCGGGAGCATCTGGAGGTACTGGTACGAGAGCAGCTTCTGGTCCGGGTCCCCCGCGTGGATGGCCTCGAAGACCGTGCGGACGGCCTGGGCCTCACCCTCGGCCCTGAGGGCCGCTGCCTTCGACTCGCCCTCGGCGCGCAGGATCGCGGACTGCTTCTCACCTTCGGCGGTGAGGATCTGGGACTGCCGGATGCCTTCGGCGGTGAGGATCGCGGCGCGCTTGTCACGGTCGGCGCGCATCTGCTTCTCCATCGAGTCCTGGATGGAGGTGGGCGGTTCGATGGCCTTGAGCTCGACGCGGTTGACGCGGATGCCCCACTTGCCGGTCGCCTCGTCGAGGACGCCGCGCAGCGCCGCGTTGATCTCCTCGCGGGAGGTGAGGGTGCGCTCCAGGTCCATGCCTCCGATGATGTTGCGGAGGGTGGTGACGGTGAGCTGCTCGATCGCCTGGATGTAGCTGGCGACTTCGTAGGTCGCGGCACGGGCGTCGGTCACCTGGTAGTAGATGACGGTGTCGATGTTGACGACCAGGTTGTCCTGGGTGATCACCGGCTGCGGCGGGAAGGGCACGACCTGTTCGCGGAGGTCGATCCGGTTGCGGATCGAGTCGATGAACGGGACGACGATGTTCAGGCCCGCGTTGAGGGTGCGCGTGTAGCGGCCGAAGCGCTCCACGATGGCGGCGCTGGCCTGCGGGATGACCTGGATCGTCTTGATCAGGGCGATGAAGACGAGCACCACCAGAATGATCAGGACGATGATGATCGGTTGCATCGTGTCTCTCGTGCCCTTCGGTTGCCGACGGATCTCGTGATGATCGACATGATCGACTTCGAGTCTCGCAGAACTGCGCCCGCCTCGTGCGTGGTTCGCTCACATGATGACGGCCGTCGCTCCGTCGATGTCCACGACATCGACCTGCCGGCCGGGCTCGTAGACCTGGTCCTCGTCGAGCGAGCGCGCCGACCAGACCTCGCCGGCGAGCTTGATGCGGCCGCCGGCGCCGCTGACCCGTTCCAGCACGACCGCCTGACGGCCCATCAGGGCGTCGATACCGCTGGCGTGTCCGGTCTGTCCGGCCCGGTGTCTGGCGGCGATCGGGCGGACGACGACGAGCAGCGCCACCGACACCCCGACGAAGACCAGCACCTGGGCGACGATGCCGCCGCCGAGCGCGGCGACGACCGCTGCGGCCAGCGCCCCGACCGCGAACATTCCCAACTCGGGCATCGCGGTCAGGACGAGGGGGATGCCCAGCCCCACCGCGATGATCAGCCACCACACCCACGCGTCGATGTCCACATGGTCATCGTAGGACTGTCGGTGCGTCACCGACAGGGCGCAGGGGTGGTCAACTGACGTCAACTGCGCTGAAGGCCCCAGGGATTGCCCTGGAGGCCGCCCCGGGGCGGGTCAGGAGAGCGGCAGGCCGTGGGCGGTGTAGCGGTCGCCGGTGTGCTCGACGATCAGCGGCAGGCCGAAGCAGAGGGAGAGGTTACGGGAGCTGAGTTCGGTCTCCATGGGCCCGGCCGCCAGGATCTTGCCCTGCCGGATCATCAGGACATGGGTGAAGCCGGGCGCGATCTCCTCGACATGGTGGGTGACCATGATCATGGAGGGAGCGTACGGGTCGCGGGCGAGGCGGCCGAGGCGGCGGACCAGGTCCTCGCGGCCGCCGAGGTCGAGTCCGGCGGCGGGCTCGTCGAGGAGCAGCAGCTCGGGGTCGGTCATCATCGCGCGGGCGATCAGCGTGCGCTTGCGCTCTCCTTCGGAGAGCGTGCCGAACTTGCGGTCCAGGTACTCGGTCATGCCGAGGCGGTCCAGGAAGGCGCGGGCGCGCTCCTCGTCGACGGCCTCGTAGTTCTCGTGCCAGGTGGCGGTCATGCCGTACGCGGCGGTGAGCACCGTCTGCAGGACGGTCTGCCGCTTCGGCAGCTTGTCGGCCATGGCCACGCCCGCCATGCCGATGCGGGGACGGAGCTCGAAGACGTCGGTGCCGACGCCGCCCAGCTGCTCGCCGAGGATGGTGGCCGTTCCCCTGCTCGGGAAGAGGTAGCTGGACGCCAGGTTGAGGAGCGTCGTCTTGCCGGCGCCGTTGGGGCCCAGGATGACCCAGCGCTCCCCCTCCTTGACCGACCAGGAGACGTCGTCCACCAGAGCGCGTCCGTCGCGGACCACGGATACGTCCACCAGCTCCAGTACATCGCTCATGAGCGCGTTGTCTCCCCATGCAGTCTCGTCGAGATCGTCGCGTGCCTGTGGGCACAGTCCCAGGAGAAAACCTACGCCACCGCGTGAGCGCTCCGGCCGTGAGGTCCGTCCCCGGTGACGTTCCCGGCCGGTTCGGCCGGTTCCCTAGGCTGTCTCCATGCTTGAGGAACCACGTTCAGGGTTGTTGGCCGCCTGGGGAAACGCGCTTCTGGCGGGACTTGTCTCGCCGGACGACGCGGCTCTCGCGATTGTCGGGGAGGACGCGGTGCACCGCGTCGAGGGGCTGCCGGGTGAGGCGGGGCCGGTCGGGCTCACGCTGGCGCTCGGGCGGCTGCGGGCGCTGGGGGCGACCGGTTTCCGGGTCGCGCTGCCTGTGCCGGGGCATCCGCTGGGGCTGTCCGGTCCGCCGGACTTCAACGCGCGGGCGCTGGAGGCGGAGGAGGCGGTGATCGCGTACGGAGTGCCGTACGGGCTGGTGCCGGAGGTGAGCGAGGCCGGGCCGGAGGGAGATCTGCACGTCGAGGTGGTGTGGCGGGTGCTGCCGGTACGGGAGGCGCCGCCGGCGGACGTGCCGTCGCTGAGCGAGGCGGAGCGGGAGCTGGCGGAGGCGTTGCGGGAGGCGACGGCGGCGCTGTCCCGGCTGGATGTGGCCGGTTCCGGGCCGGTGGCGGAGGCGGCGGTGGACGCGTACCGGGCGCGGGCGGAGAGCCGTGGGCGGGATGTGTTGGCGCCTGGTTATCCGCCTCGGGCGGTGCGGGTGCTGGAGCTGGCGCGGCGGGTGGGGCTGCTGGTGTCGGTGGCGTACGGGTCGGGGCACGGGGGTGCGGTGAGCGCTTCGGAGATGGCGGCTCGGGGGGAGGCGTTGCGGCCGGTGGAGCGGGTGGCTCGGCGGGCTGTTGTCGCCGCGTACAACGCGTATGTGGAGGGCGGGGAGGTGGCGCGGTAGGCCGCGGGCCCTTTGTCCTCAAGCGCCGGACGGGCTGTTGGGGGTGCCCCTGGGCGGGGGCCTGGTCCGGTGCGGGCTCACCGGCGTGAGGGTTCCGTCCTCAAACGCCGGACGGGCTGGGGTCGGAGTCCTGGGCGGGGGCCGATTCCGGTGCGGGGACCCCGGCTCCAGGGTTCCGTCCTCAAGCGCCGGACGGGCTGGGGTCGGAGTCCCTGGGCGGGGGCCGGTTCCGGTGCGGGGGCCCCGGCTCCAGGGTTCCGTCCTCAAACGCCGGACGGGCTGAGTTGGTGCCGGACAAGTATGGATCTCAGCCCGCAGCGCCGTTCCGTACCGCCCACAGCGCCGCCTGTGTGCGGTCCGCGAGGTCGAGTTTCATCAGGATGTTCGACACGTGGGTCTTGACCGTCTTCTCGGAGAGGACGAGTGCGCGGGCGATCTCGCGGTTGGAGCGGCCGTCGGCGATGAGGCCGAGCACCTCGCGCTCGCGCTCGGTGAGAGTGCTCCCCCGGCCCGTACCGCTGCCCGCGTCCTCCTGGGCGAGGAGGGCCCCGGCGACCTCCGGCTGGAGCAGGACGTGTCCGGCGTGGACCGAGCGGATGGCGCCGGCCAGCGCGTCCGGGTCGACGTCCTTGTAGACGTAACCGGAGGCTCCGGCGCGCAGGGCCGGAACCACCGTGCGCTGTTCGGTGAAGCTGGTGACGATGAGGATCCTGGCCGGGTTGTCGAGCTGGCGGAGCCTGCGCAGGGCCTCGATGCCGTCGGTTCCGGGCATCTTGATGTCCATCAGGACGACGTCGGGCCGGAGCTCCTCGGTGCGGGCCACGCCTTCCGCGCCGTCGGACGCCTCGCCGACGACCTCTATGTCCTCCTGGATCTCCAAAAACGTACGCAGTCCACGGCGGACCACCTGGTGGTCGTCGACCAGCAGCACCCTGATGATCTTGTCAGCCACCGGGGACCTCCATCTCGATCGTGGCGCCCTTTCCGGGCTCCGAAACAACGGTGAGGCGGCCGCCGACGCTCTTGGCGCGGTGGCGCATGGAGACGAGCCCGAGGTGGCGGCCCGCCAGCCGGACGGCCATGGGGTCGAAGCCGATGCCGTCGTCGGTGATGAGCAGGACGGTCGCGGCGGCGCGGCGGGTCAGGGTGACGTTGACGCGCTCGGCGCCGGAGTGGCGCAGCGCGTTGTGCAGGGCCTCCTGCGCGACCCGGAGCAGCGCCTCCTCCTGCGCGGCGGGCAGAGCACGTACACCGCTGCTCCCGAAGGTGACCGCGGCCCCGTGAGCCCGGTCCAGGACCTGGATCTGGGTACGGAGGGTGGCGATCAGGCCGTCCTCGTCGAGCGCGGCCGGGCGCAGCTCCACGACGGCCGCCCGCAGTTCGTCGACCGCTTCGGCGGCGAGGACGGCGACCTGCTGGAGCTCGCCCTTGGCGCGGGCCGGGTCGCGGTCGACGAGAGCGGCGGCGGCCTGGGCGGTGAGCCTCAGCGAGAAGAGCTTCTGGCTGACGGCGTCGTGCAGCTCGTGGGCGAGGCGGGAGCGTTCCTCGGCGATGGTCAGCTCGCGGCTGCGCTCGTAGAGGCGGGCGTTGGTGAGGGCGATGGCGGCGTGCTGGGCGAGGATCGAGAGGAGTTCCTCGTCCTCGGCGGTGAAGCCGCAGCCGCCGTCGGGCTTAGGACACATCTTGTTGGCGAGGAAGAGCGCGCCGATGATCTCGTCGCCGTCCGTGATGGGCAGGCCGAGGAAGTCGGACATGTCCGGGTGCGCGTCGGGCCAGCCCTCGAAGCGCGGGTCCTTGCGGACGTCGGCGAGCCGCTCGGGCTTCGCCTGGTGCAGCATCGCGGCGAGGATGCCGTGCTGCCGGGGCAGCGGGCCGATGGCCTTCCACTGTTCGTCGCTCACACCGTCGACGACGAACTGGGCGAAGCCGCCGTGGTCGTCCGGGACGCCGAGGGCCGCGTACCGGGCGTCCAGCAGCTCGCGGGCGGAGGCGACGATCGTCTTGAGGACGTCTCCTACTTCGAGGTGCCGGCTCATGGCGAGCAGCGCGGCACTCACCGCGGCGAGGGCCGACGGTGGTCGATGGCTCATGGGATCACCGTACCGGCGGGTGTGCGGGGGCCGTATCGGGCCGAGGACGGCTGCCGGAGGACGGGAGACCTAGGGCGGTCGCGGGCCGGTACCGGGACCGTGGTCCTAGGACCTGCCCGGTCCTAGGACGAAGTGCCGGGTGCGGGTGCGGCTCCCGGGCGAGGCGCTCCGTGATCAGGGCTTCCTACGTTGGAGTCGCCGGGGTCGGCCCGGTGGACGCCGATGCGCTGTAAGGGGACGGTCACGATGCCGGTCGCGTTGATCACGGGTGGTTCGAAGGGGCTGGGGCGCGCGCTCGCCGAGGCGCTGGCCCGGCAGGGGTGGGATCTGGTGCTGGACGCGCGGACGTCCGGGGTGCTGGAGGCGGCGGCGAAGGAGGTGCGGGAGCGGTACGGGACGCGGGTGGTGGCCGTTCCGGGCGATGTCGCGGACGCGGCGCACCGGGCGGAGCTGGTCGCGGCCGCCGGTGAGCTGGGCGGGCTCGATCTGCTGGTGAGCAACGCCAGTGTGCTGGGCGCCGAGCCGCTGGTCCGGCTGGAGGCACAGCCGCTGGACGGTTTGCGGCAGGCGCTGGAGACCAACGTGGTGGCCGCGCTCGGTCTCGTGCAGGAGGCGCTTTCGCTGCTGCGGGCGTCGGCCTCGGCGGCGGTGGTCATGGTCAGTTCGGACGCGGCGGCGGAGCCGTACGCGACCTGGGGCGGTTACGGGGCGTCGAAGGCGGCGCTGGACCAGCTGGCGGCGGTGCTGGGCGTGGAGGAGCCGGCGCTGCGGGTGTGGGCGGTCGATCCGGGCGACATGGACACGGATCTCTACGAGGCCGCGGTGCCGGACGACGGCGGGGAGGCGCGGCCGTCGCCGGCGAGCGTGGTCCCCGCGTTCCTGCGGCTGGTACGGGAGCGGCCGGCGAGCGGCCGGTTCGCCGCTCCGGCGCTGCTGGAGGAGGGCCCGGAGGCTTTCGGTGGTGCGCGGTGAGTGCGGTGCAGGCGGCGCGGCGGGAGGGGAGCTCGGGCGCTCCGGTGGATGAGGGGTGCCGGGCGGAGGCCGGCGCGTCGTCGCTGGAGGCGTTGCGGGTGCCGCCGGAGCTGTCGGCCCGGGTGCCGGCCGAGCAGCGGGGGTCGGGGCGTGATGACGTACGGCTGCTGGTGACGCGGGGGCCGGCCGTCTCGCACCATGCGTTCCGGGAGTTGCCGGGGCAGCTGCGGGCCGGGGACGTGCTGGTGGTGAACACGTCGGCGACGTTGCCGGCCGCGGTGAACGGACGGGTGGGCGGTGAGCGGGTCGTCGTGCACTTCTCGACCCGCGGCGAGGACGGCCGGTGGGCGGTGGAGCTGCGGGCGCCCGGCGCTTCGGGGGCCGGCGCGCCGCGTCCGGGCGGGCCTGCCGGTGCGGTCGTTCGGCTGCCGGGTGGCCGGGAGCTGGTGCTGGAGGAGCCGGTGGGAGGCACTTTGCCGGGCGGGCCGGACCGGCTCCATTCGCCGGGGCCCGCGGCGGGCGCGCGGCTGTGGTGGGCGCGGGTGCCGGAGCGGGTGCCGGAGCTGTTGCGGCGGTACGGGCGGCCGATCCGGTACGCGTACACGGAGCGGGACCAGCCTCTCTCCGCGTACCAGACGGTGTTCGCGGTCCAGGCGGCCGACGGGAGCGGTTCGGCGGAGATGCCGAGCGCGGCCCGGCCCTTCACGGCCGGCCTGGTGGCGGAGCTGGTGAGCCGCGGGGTGCGGTTCGCTCCGCTGTCGCTGGATACGGGAGTGGCGTCGGCGGAGGCGCACGAGCCGCCGTACCCGGAACGGTTCGCGGTGCCGTCCACCACGGCGTGGCTGGTGAACGCGGCGCGGGCGGCGGGCGGCCGGGTGGTCGCGGTCGGCACGACGGCGGTGCGGGCGCTGGAGTCGGCGGCGGACGCGGACGGAGTGGTGCGGCCCGCCTCGGGCTGGACGGACCTGGTGGTGACGCCGCGCCGAGGTGTGCGGGCGGTGGACGGGCTGCTGACCGGGCTGCACGAACCGCAGGCCTCGCACCTGCTGATGCTGGAGGCGGTGGCGGGCCGTGAGGCGCTCCGCCGCGGGTACGAGGCGGCGCTGGAGCGGCGCTCCCTCTGGCACGAGTTCGGCGACGTCCACCTCATCCTGCCGGATGAGGAACGTAACGCTCCGAATTGCTCCAGCAACGAGTGGTGAGCTCGACGCGTCGCCGGTGTGAGCCCAGGCATAGGGCGCAGGTCACTTACGAACGTCCCTAGTGGACCCAAAAGGGCGTTTTGAGTGGGCATGAGCGGGGGTTATTTCGGACGAACAGGACCCTGTTCCACTACCCGGCTTCGTACGTCACACCTTTGCCACACGATTTTGCTGCCGCTAAGAATTGCTCTCGTCCCCGACGGAGGTGCGCATCGCCGCCTCCGGTCTCGTCCTCCGTGAGGACACCTGAGCATTCGAAGAGGTAGCCCTACATGTCTGCGACTCGCATCCCCAGCCGTGTCCGTCGTCTGAACAAGGTCCAGAAGATCTCCGTGGCCGGTGTGTCGGCCCTGGCCGTCGCCTCCCTGACCTTCTCGCTCGTCCCGTCGAACGCCGAGGCCGAGATCGCCCCGCAGGCAGCGGGCGCTGCCGCTCCCGTCGCCTTCACCGGGGGCTCCGCGCAGGCCAAGACCGTGCAGAACAGCATCATCGAGCAGCACTCCACCGCCGAGCAGCTCGTGAAGGCCGCCGACGCCGCCAAGGCGAAGGCCGCCGCCGAGGCCAAGGCGAAGGCCGCGAAGGCCAAGGCCGCGGCGGACGCGAAGGACAAGGCCGAGAAGGCCGCCAAGGCCAAGGCCGACGCGAAGAAGCGCGGCGCCGAGGCCGCCAACCGCTCCACCGCGCGCAAGCCCGTCTACGCCAACAACCTGGACGGCTGGATCCGCGAGGCCATGGCGATCATGAAGAAGGAAGGCATCCCCGGTTCCTACGAGGGGATCCACCGCAACATCATCCGGGAGTCCAGCGGCAACCGCTGGGCGATCAACAACTGGGACATCAACGCCCGCAACGGCATCCCTTCCAAGGGCCTTCTCCAGGTGATCCAGCCCACCTTCGACCGTTACCACGTCAAGGGCACCAAGAAGGACCTTTACGACCCGGTCGCCAACATCGTCGCCGCCTGCAACTACGCGGCCGACCGCTACGGCACCATGGACAACGTCGACAGCGCGTACTGAGCCCAGCAGCGCACATGCCGGAGGCCGGCACCCCACGGGGTGCCGGCCTCGGCGTGTACGCGGTCCCGGTGGACCCTACTTGCGCATGACTTCCGGTTCGTGGCGGCGCAGCAGCCGGGCCACTGCGACACCGCAGAGGGCGCCGATCACCAGCAGCACGAAGATGTTGATCCCCCACTGGGCCGCCGTGGCCTCCCAGAGCGGGTCCAGGTCGGTCGGGTTCTTCGGGTCCCAGGGCGGCATCAGGTTGGCCAGGTCCAGCGTGGTGCCGGCCGCGGCCACACCCCAGCGGGACGGCATCAGCCAGGTGAGCTGCTCCAGGCCCGGCGTGCCGTACACCTGGAAGAGGACGCCGGTGAACACCAGCTGGACGATCGCGAACATGACCAGCAACGGCATGGTCATCTCGGAGGTCTTGACCAGCGCGGAGATCATCAGTCCGAACATCATCGAGGTGAACCCGAGAGCCACGATGGAGATGCAGATCTCGACGGCCGGAGACATGAACAGCCCCTCGGCCGGCAGCTCACGGGCGGCGAAGCAGATACCGCAGAGGATGACGCTCTGGAAGGCCGTGATCACGCCGAGCACGATCACCTTGGACACCAGGTAGGCCGAGCGGGAGAGGCCGGTGGCCCGTTCCCGTTCGTAGATGACGCGTTCCTTGATCAGTTCTCGTACGGAGCTGGCCGAACCGGCCAGGCAGATACCGACCGCGAGGATCAGCAGGATCATTCCGGCCTTGCCGTTGAACTGGGTCGGCGGCGTGGGCGGGGCCAGTCCGAAGTCGGCCGGGATGACGGCGGCCAGCACACCGATCACCGCCGGCAGAGCCACCATCAGGCCGAGGAATGCCTTGTCGGAGGCGATGACCGAGGTGTATCTGCGCACCAGCGTCCACAGCTGCGTCCCCCAGCTCTGCGGCTTCGGGGGCCGCATCTGCTGAGGCGGCGGCATGTGGACGGACTGCGCGGCGACGGCGTCGATGTCGGCGGCGTACATCTGGTAGTGCTGCGAACCGCGCCAGCGGCCCGCCCAGTCGTAGTCGCGGTAGTTCTCGAAGGCGGAGAAGACGTCGGCCCAGGAGCTGTAGCCGAAGAAGTTCAGCGCCTCCTCCGGCGGACCGAAGTACGCGACGGCACCGCCGGGCGCCATCACGAGCAGCTTGTCGCAGATGGCCAGCTCGGCCACGGAGTGCGTGACGACGAGCACGGTACGGCCGTCGTCGGCGAGGCTGCGCAGCAGCTGCATGACATCGCGGTCCATGCCCGGGTCGAGACCCGAGGTCGGCTCGTCCAGGAAGATCAGCGACGGCTTGGTCAGCAGCTCCAGAGCGACCGAGACGCGCTTGCGCTGGCCGCCGGAGAGCGAGGTGATCTTCTTGTCCTTGTGGATGTCGAGCTTGAGCTCGGCGAGGACCTCGGTGATCCGGGCCTGGCGCTCGGCCTCGGTGGTGTCGGCGGGGAAGCGGAGCCTGGCCGCGTACTTGAGGGCCTTGGTGACGGTCAGTTCCTTGTGCAGGATGTCGTCCTGCGGGACCAGGCCGATGCGCTGGCGCAGCTCGGCGAACTGCTTGTACAGGTTCCGGTTGTCGTAGAGGACGTCACCCTCGTCGGCGGGCCGGTAGCCGGTGAGGGCCTTGAGCAGCGTGGACTTTCCGGAGCCGGAGGGGCCGATGACCGCGACCAGCGACTTCTCCGGGACGCCGAAGGAGACGTCCTTGAGGATCTGCTTGCCGCCGTCGACCGTCACCGTGAGGTGACGGGCCGAGAAGGAGACCTGGCCGGTGTCGACGAACTCTTCCAGCCGGTCGCCGACCAGCCGGAACGTCGAGTGGCCGACGCCGACGATGTCGTTCGGGCCGAGGAGCGCCGAGCCGGACTTCTGGAGCGGCAGACCGTTGACGTACGTGCCGTTGTGCGAGCCGAGGTCACGTATCTCGAACCGGCCGTCGGGCGTCGCGTGGAACTCGGCGTGGTTGCGGGAGACCTGGAGGTCGGAGACGACCAGCTCGTTCTCCAGCGCACGGCCGATGCGCATGACCCGGCCGAGCGCCAGCTGGTGGAACGTGGTCGGGCTGCGGTCGCCGTAGACCGGCGGAGCACCTGCGGCACCGCCGTGGACCGGTCCGCCGCCGTGGGCCGGGGCGGGAGGCCGTCCCGGGCCCTGCTGGTGCGGAACCTGCTGCTGGTACGGGGCCTGCTGCTGGTGCTCCGGTGCCTGCTGCTGCCACGCCTGCCGGGGCTGCTGATGTACGGGGGCCTGGCGGGCCGGCGCCTGGTGCTGGGCAGGCGCCTGCTGTCCGGGCCAAGCCGCGCCGGGCTGCGCGTGCTGCTGGTGCTGGGCCGGGCCTTGGTGGGCGGCGGCCGGCTGACCGGCGTGGGCAGCGGCGCCGGCGGTGAGATTCAGCCGCGGTCCGTCGGTGGCGTTGCCCAGGCGCACGGCGGAACCGGGCCCGATCTCCGTCCGCTGGATCCGCTGTCCCTGCACATACGTGCCGTTGGTGGAGCCGTGGTCCTCGATGAACCAACTCCGGCCGCTCCAGCTGATCGTGGCGTGCCGCCACGAGACCCTGGCGTCGTCGATCGTCAGGTCCCCCTGCGGGTCACGCCCCAGGGTGTACGGCCTGGACGGATCGAGCGTCCAGGTGCTGCCATTCAATTCCAGTACGAGTTCCGGCACTCCGCGCCCCACTAGTTGTCCCCCGTGTTACCCCCGTCGCAGGGAGTCTAGGGATGCTGAACATCGTGGGGAACTATTCCAGGAGCAGTCCCTCAACCGAAAGTCGGGCCGGTGAAGTCGGGCACCGAAGCGGAGAAGCGGTGCGATCCCGACACAAAGAGGACGGTCGGCGGAAAGCCCCCGTGTCTTCCGTCCGGCACTCGGGACGGACGGCCGGAGGCGGCGACGGGACCGATACGGTGGGACCACCATGAGCGCACCTCAGCCACCTCAGCCTTCCCCCTCCTCCGAGCCTCCCGTGAACCCGGCGGATCCCGTGAACCCGGCGGAACCTGTGAATCCGGCGGAACCTGCGGACTTTGCGGAACCTGCGGACCTTGCGGACAGCACGCCCACCCTCCTCGTCAAGATCTTCGGCAAGGACCGTCCCGGTATCACCGCCGGGCTGTTCGACACCCTCGCCGCGTACTCCGTCGACGTCGTGGACATCGAGCAGGTCGTCACCCGGGGCCGCATCGTGCTGTGCGCCCTGGTCACCTCACCCACGGCGGGCGGGACGACCGAGGGCGACCTGCGGGCGACCGTGCACAGCTGGGCCGAGTCCCTGAAGCTGCAGGCCGAGATCATCTCGGGCACGGGTGACAACCGGCCCCGTGGTTGCGGCCGTTCCCATGTGACCGTGCTGGGCCACCCGCTCACCGCGGAGTCGACCGCCGCCATAGCGGCCGCGATCACCGCGACCGGCGGGAACATCGACCGTATCTTCCGGCTGGCGAAGTACCCGGTCACCGCCGTCGAGTTCGCGGTGTCGGGGACCGGGACGGCGGAGCTGCGGACCGCGCTGGCGACCGAGGCCGCCGAGATCGGCGTGGACGTCGCCGTCGTCTCGGCCGGACTGAGCCGGCGGGCGCAGCGGCTGGTCGTCATGGACGTGGACTCCACGCTGATCCAGGACGAGGTGATCGAGCTCTTCGCGGCCCACGCGGGCTGTGAGGACAAGGTCGCTGAGGTGACCGAGCAGGCGATGCGCGGCGAGCTGGACTTCGAGCAGTCGCTGCACGCCCGGGTCGCGCTGCTGGCGGGACTCGACGCCTCGGTGGTGGAGAAGGTCCGCGCCGAGGTGCGGCTCACGCCCGGCGCCCGCACCCTGATCCGTACGCTGAAGCGCCTCGGGTATCAGGTGGGCGTCGTCTCGGGCGGTTTCACCCAGGTCACGGACGACCTGAAGGAACGCCTCGGCCTCGATTTCGCCTCCGCCAACACCCTGGAGGTGGTGGACGGCAAGTTCACCGGGCGGGTCGTCGGCGATGTGGTGGACCGGGCGGGGAAGGCCCGGCTGCTGCGGAGCTTCGCCGAGCAGGCCGGGGTGCCGCTCGCGCAGACGGTGGCCATCGGGGACGGCGCGAACGATCTCGACATGCTGAACACGGCGGGGCTCGGGGTCGCCTTCAACGCCAAGCCCGTGGTCCGCGAGGCGGCGCACACCGCGGTGAACGTGCCGTTTCTGGACACCGTGCTCTATCTGCTCGGCATCACCCGCGAAGAGGTCGAGGCGGCGGACGGCCTGGTCGACTGACGGTTCCGGCGGGTGGCCGCCGGGCCCGTGATCGTACGGCGGCGCCGGTTCCGGCAGCGTACGGAGTCGGCGGTTTTGGCAGCGTACGGAAGAGGGCCCGGGCACAGGTGATGTGCCGGGGCCCCGCGCGTTCAGGTGTTCAGCGGTGTCCGGACGCTCAGTCGTTCGGCGTCCAGTACTCGGTGAGGCGGCCCGCTCCGTGCTCGACGCTCTTCCAGGAGCCGGGGAACTCCACCACGGCGTAGGACGCCGTCGGGAAGCCGTCCCGGGTCATCCGGGCCAGCGTGTCGCCCTCGGCCGAGCCGGAGAGGGCGTCGGCGGCTCCGTGCATGCCCGGGTTGTGGCCGATGACCAGGAGATTGCGGACCTCGTCCGGGGTCTCGTTGAAGAGGGCGATCAGTTCGCCGAGGGAGGCCTCGTACAGCCTCTCCTCGTAGACGGTCCGGGGGCGCTGGGCGAATTCGTGGACCGCCAGCTTCCAGGTCTCCCGGGTCCTGACGGCGCTGGAGCAGAGGGCCAGATCGAAGTCGATACCGGAATCGGCGAGCCTGCGGCCGGCCACGGGCGCGTCCTTACGACCGCGCTCGGCCAGCGGGCGCTCATGATCCGAATTCTGTGACCATTCCGCCTTGGCATGCCTGAGAAGGACGATCCTGCGAGGTGTCTCGACGCTCATACACCTCAGCTTCGCATGAAACGCGGCCTCCGGCGCAGGGTGTTGACAGCCTCGTCCGGAAGGTGGACGTGCTGGTCCGGGGTGTGTTCGCCGTGGTGCGTGGATCAGCGGGAGAGCAGGTGGAGCGCGCGCTCGATCAGCTGTCCGAGTGCGGGGTCGGCGGTGGCGGCCTGTGCCTGGCCCGGACTCATGATCATGAGCAGCAGTGCGGCGAACGCGACGGCCGGAAGCGCCACGGCCCACCAGGGCAGCCGTATCTCCACACGGTCGGCGGCGGGCTGGGAAGGAGCCGGTCGGTGGGAGGCGGCCGGGACGTGGGACCTGGGGTGCGCAGGGACCGGCATGTCCGCCTCCGTGGGTATTCGGTTCGTTACCGAAGAACCTACGGAACCGACCGGGCCGGTCCCATCCGGTGATCCACCCACTTCACCCTGCCCCTGGCCCCCTAAGGGACAGGGGGGCCAGCCCCACCATGGGCAGGGCGGCCGGGCGTCAGGGGGAGGCGATGGTGGCGATCACACCGATGACCACCGTGACGAGAAGCATCGCCCCGAAGACGAGGAGGAGCTTCTTCTGACCGTTCTTGGGCTGCGGATCGAGCACTGGCATGGGGCCAGTCTCGCATCTCAGCACTCGTCCTCGATGGTCCGGTCCCGCCCGGCGAGCACTCCGGCCACCATCTGCGGAATCATCAGCCCCGCCATCAGAGCGATCGGCAGCCCCCAGCCGCCGCTGTGCTGGTAGAGCACGCCGACGAGCAGCGGGCCAGGGATCGAGAGCAGATAGCCGGTGGACTGGGCGAAGGCGGAGAGCCGGACCACGCCCGCCCCGGTCCGCGAGCGCATGCCGATCATGGTGAGGGCGAGCGGGAAGGCGCAGTTGGCCACGCCGAGCAGCACCGCCCAGGCCCACGCGCCGGCGGCCGGTGCCAGGTAGAGGCCGCCGTAACCGATCAGGCCGCACAGGCCGAGGACGACCACGATGGGGCCCTGCTGCTTGAGCCGGCCGGCGACCCGCGGGATGACGAAGGCGAGCGGGACGCCCATCGCCATGGTGACCGCGAGCAGGACACCCGCCGTACCGGCCGAGACCCCGGCGTCGCGGAAGATCTGCGGCATCCAGCCCATGGTGATGTACGCGGCCGTCGCCTGGAGCCCGAAGAAGCAGGCGAGCCCCCACGCGGTCCGGCTGCGGGTGATCCGGAGCGCCGGCGCGTCGGCGGAGCGTGCGGCGGCCGATCCGGGAACGGGCGTCCCGGGCGCCGGCGTCCGGTCCCGTACGAGGACGATCCAGGGCAGCACCGCGAGAGCGGCGAGCACGGCCCAGACGGCGAGCCCGGACTGCCAGCTTCCGCCCATCGTGCTCGTCAGCGGCACGGTGACGGCGGCGGCCAGCGCGGTGCCGAGGGCCAGGGCCATGGAGTAGAGGCCGGTCATGGTGCCGACGCGGTCGGGGAACCAGCGCTTGACGATCACCGGCATCAGGATGTTGCTGACGGCGATGCCCATCAGGGCCAGCGCGCTGGCGGCCAGGAATCCGGCGGTGGAGCCGATGTACGGGCGGATCACCAGGCCCGCCGCGATGGCCGCCATGCCCGCGCAGACGACCGCGCCCGCGCCGAAGCGGCGGGCTAGGCGCGGTGCCATGACGCCGAAGACGGCGAAGCAGAGCGGCGGTACGGAGGTGAGCACGCCCGCCACGCTGCCGCTCATGTGCAGCCCGTCGCGGACCTCTTCGAGGAGGGCGCCGAGGCTGGTGATGGCGGGGCGGAGGTTGAGTGCGGCCAGGACGAGCCCGACGGCGATCAGGCGCAGCAGCCAGGGGGCCGGGGCCTCGGCGGCTCCGGCGAGCAGCGGGGCCTGGGGGCCGGTGGAGGTGCGCGCGGCGGCGCCGCGGTTCAGGGTCTGGGTCTGGGTCTCGTCGTCCGGCATGAGGCCATCATAGAATCATGGGATGATTGATTGTCCAATCCCCTTCCCGGTGACCCGGCCTCCCCCGGTCACCCTGAGAGAATCCCCGGACCCGCCCTCACAGCTCACGAGCAAGGAGCACCATGGCGCTGACGTCTCCCCGGCGTTCGGCACTCGCCGACCAGGTGATCGCGCAACTGCGGAACCAGATCACCTCGGGCGAGTGGCCGGTCGGCTCGCGGATTCCGACCGAGCCGGAGCTGGTCGAGCAGCTCGGCGTGGCCCGTAACACCGTGCGCGAGGCGGTCCGGGCCCTGGCGCACAACGGACTGCTGGACATCCGGCAGGGCTCGGGCACCTACGTGATCGCCACGAGCGAGCTGGCCGGCGTGATGCACCGCCGCTTCGCCGCCGCCGACCCGCGCCACATCGCGGAGCTGCGCTCGACGCTGGAGTCGTCAGCCGCCCGGCTCGCCGCCGTACGGCGTACCGAGCGGGATCTGCGGCAGCTCGACACGCTGATGGCGCGCCGGGAGGAGGCGTGGGCTTCGGGTGACGCGGAGGCGTTCGTGGCGGCCGACGCGACGCTGCACCTGGCGGTGGTCGCCGCCTCGCACAACGACGTACTGACCGAGCTCTACGCGGACCTCGGGGATCTGCTGCGTGACTATCTCAGGGGTGACGTGGGACCTGAGCTGCGTCCGGAGAACCATATGGATCACGCGCGACTGGTCGAGGCGATCCGCGCCGGGGACGCGGAGACGGCCGCGGCCGAGGCGGCGAGCCACGCGCTGAACTGCCTGGCGGACCGGGTCTAGCCCGCCTCAGAGCGGCGCGGGCCGGTGGCTGACCCAGGCGGTCGCGATCTCCTTCCAGCAGCGGTCCTCCAGCCGTACGGTCCGCCCCGGCGCCACCGCGACCGCCGCACCGTCCGCGTCGACGTCCCACCAGCGGACGCACTCGGTGTGGAGCTGGACCAGGTCGGTGGAGGGGTAGGGGTTGTGGCAGTACGCGACGACCCGGGAGCCCTCGATCGTCGTACGGCACTCGGAGCCGGCCGGTTCGGGCTCCGGAGGCGCCACCGCCGTACCGGAGTCGGCACCGCTGGCCACGTGGACTCCCAGAGGTGCGGCGAGAGCGGCGACGGCGGCCGAGGCGGCCAGCAGGAGACGGGGGCGGCGACGCGTGGGGCGCACGGCGATCTCCCTCCCGCAGCCTGACCAGAAGTCCGGTTCCTCCACATTCTGCGGTGGAACGTCAGACTTTTCGACCGGAGCGGCGGCAGAGAGTCACGGACGGCGACGGCCTCCGGCCGCGTACCGCCTCGAAGAGTCAGGAGGAGGTACGCGGCCGGAGGCCGTCAGCCGAGGCTGCGCGCGGTCAGGCGCCCATCATGTGCACGCCGCTGTCGACGTGGATGATCTCGCCGGTCGTGCGCGGGAAGAAGTCGGAGAGCAGCGCCACGATGCCGCGGCCGGCCGGCTCCGGGTCGGACATGTCCCAGGCGAGCGGAGCGCGGTGGTTCCAGACGTCGGCCAGCTCCGAGAAGCCCGGGATGGACTTGGCGGCCATGGAGCCGATCGGGCCGGCGGAGATCAGGTTGCAGCGCAGCCCGTCCTTGCCCAGGTCACGGGCGAGGTAGCGGGAGGTGGCCTCGAGCGCGGCCTTGGCCGGGCCCATCCAGTCGTACTGCGGCCAGGCGTACTGGGCGTCGAAGGTGAGGCCGACGATCGAGCCGCCCTCGCTCATCAGCGGCTTGCAGGCCATGGCCAGCGACTTCAGGGAGAACGCCGAGACGTGCATCGCGGTGGCGACGGACTCGAACGGCGTGTTGAGGAAGTTGCCGCCGAGCGCGTCCTGCGGCGCGAAGCCGATGGAGTGGACGACGCCGTCCAGCGAGCCGAGCTCCTCGCGGACCAGGCCCTCCAGCCGGTCCAGGTGCTCCTGGTTGGTCACGTCCAGCTCGATGACCTTGGCGGGCTTCGGCAGCTTCTTGGCGATGCGCTCGGTCAGGGTCGGACGCGGGAAGGCGGTGAGGATGACCTCGGCGCCCTGCTCCTGGGCCACCTTCGCGGCGTGGAACGCGATGGACGACTCCATCAGCACCCCGGTGATGAGGATGCGCTTGCCGTCGAGAATTCCGCTCATGGTGATCAGTGACCCATGCCCAATCCGCCGTCAACGGGGATGACGGCTCCAGTGATGTACGACGCGTCGTCGGAGGCGAGGAAGCGCACGGCGGCGGCGATCTCGTCGGGCTGCGCGTAGCGGCCCAGCGGCACCTGGGACACGATGCCCTTGCGCTGCTCCTCGGTGAGCGCCTGGGTCATGTCGGTGTCGACAAAACCGGGTGCGACGACGTTGAAGGTGATGTTCCGCGAGCCGAGCTCACGGGCCAGCGACCGGGCGAACCCGACGAGTCCGGCCTTGGAGGCCGCGTAGTTGGCCTGGCCCGCCGAGCCGAGGAGGCCGACGACGGAGGAGATCAGGACGACGCGGCCCTTCTTGGCGCGCAGCATGCCGCGGTTGGCGCGCTTGACGACCCGGAAGGTGCCGGTGAGGTTGGTGTCGACGACGGAGGTGAAGTCCTCCTCCGACATCCGCATCAGCAACCCGTCCCTGGTGATGCCCGCGTTGGCGACCAGCACCTCCACGGGACCGTGCTTCTCCTCGATCTCCTTGTAGGCCTGCTCCACCTGCTCGGCATCGGTGATGTCGCAGCGGACCGCGAGGACACCGGCCTCGGTGAGGGCCTGGGGCGGCTCGCCGGAGCGGTAGGTGATCGCTACCTGGTCGCCGTTGTCGGCGAAGGCGCGGGCGATGGCGAGGCCGATGCCCCGGTTTCCTCCGGTGACGAGAACCGAGCGGCTCAACGGATCACCCTTTCCTTGGCGGTGTGGTGCGCAGTCCATGGCGGGCTGGTACGTCGAAAACCTATCGGTACCGTGAGCCGATCGAGGAATCGGGCCCTGACAGTGGCTTGTCCGGGGTGCTGTCGGGTTCCTACAGTCCGCGTGGTTGCGTGCCGGGCACACACGTCCGCGATATCCCCGGCTGTCCACGCCTTCCTCATGGTTCACTGCCGTCGTGTATCGAGAAGGGAATTCCCTGTGCCCCACGAGGTAGATCAGTCATTCCTTGCCCTCCCGCTGCGCGCGCTGGCCGACGCGGCGCTCGCGCGGGCGCGGGCGCTCGGCGCCACGCACGCCGACTTCCGGCTGGAGCGGGTGCGCAGCGCCTCCTGGCGGCTGCGGGACGCGCGGCCCGCCGGGGCTTCGGACAGTACGGACCTCGGGTACGCGGTGCGGGTGGTGCACGGCGGGGCGTGGGGGTTCGCCTCGGGCGTCGACCTGACGATGGACGCGGCGGCGAAGGTGGCCTCGCAGGCCGTGGCGATGGCCAAGCTGTCGGCGAAGGTGATCGCGGCGGCCGGTTCCGATGAGCGGGTCGAGCTGGCGGACGAGCCGGTGCACGGCGAGCGGACCTGGGTCTCGGCGTACGACGTCGACCCGTTCTCCGTACCGGACGAGGAGAAGGCGGCGCTGCTCGCGGAGTGGAGCGGGCGGCTGCTGGGCGCGGACGGCGTGGCGCATGTGGACGCGTCGCTGATGACCGTCCACGAGAACAAGTTCTACGCGGACACGGCGGGCACGGTCACCACGCAGCAGCGGGTGCGCATCCAGCCGCAGTTGACGGCGGTGGCGGTGGACTCCGCGACCGGTGAGTTCGACTCGATGCGGACGATCGCGCCACCGGCCGGACGCGGCTGGGAGTACCTGACAGGCACCGGCTGGGACTGGGACGCCGAGCTGGAGCAGATCCCCGGCCTGCTGGCGGAGAAGATGCGGGCGCCGAGCGTCGAGGCGGGGACGTACGACCTGGTCGTCGATCCGTCGAACCTGTGGCTGACGATCCACGAGTCGATCGGCCACGCCACCGAGCTGGACCGGGCGCTCGGGTACGAGGCGGCGTACGCGGGCACGTCGTTCGCCACCTTCGACCAGCTCGGCAAGCTCGCGTACGGCTCCTCCGTCATGAACGTGACCGGTGACCGCACCGCCGAACACGGCCTCGCGACCGTCGGCTACGACGACGAGGGCGTCGAGGCGCAGTCCTGGGACCTGGTCAAGGACGGCACGCTGGTCGGCTACCAGCTGGACCGCCGGATCGCGAAGCTCACCGGCCTCGGCCGCTCCAACGGCTGCGCGTACGCGGACTCGCCGGGCCATGTCCCCGTACAGCGCATGGCGAACGTGTCACTGCAGCCGGACCCTGGCGGGCTGTCGACGGAGGATCTGATCGGCGGGGTCGAGCGCGGGATCTACGTGGTCGGCGACCGGTCCTGGTCGATCGACATGCAGCGCTACAACTTCCAGTTCACCGGGCAGCGGTTCTTCCGCATCGAGAACGGCAAGCTCGCCGGGCAGCTGCGCGATGTGGCGTACCAGGCGACGACGACGGACTTCTGGGGCTCGATGGAGAAGGTCGGCGGTCCGCAGACGTATGTGCTCGGTGGCGCGTTCAACTGCGGCAAGGCCCAGCCGGGCCAGGTCGCCGCGGTCTCCCACGGCTGCCCCTCCGCCCTCTTCCGAGGCGTGAACATCCTCAACACGACGCAGGAGGCCGGACGATGAGCCGCGTCAGCAAGCCGTACGAGATCGTCGAGCGGGCCCTGGAGCTGTCCACCACGGACGGTCTGGTGGTCATCGCCGACGAGCACTCCTCCGCCAACCTGCGCTGGGCCGGCAACGCGCTCACCACCAACGGCGTGACCCGGGGCCGGACCCTCACCGTCATCGCGACCGTCGACGGCGCGAAGGGCACGGCCTCCGGTGTCGTCTCGCGGTCCGCCGTGACCGCCGACGATCTGGAGCCGCTGGTCCGGGCCGCCGAGGCCGCCGCCCGGAGCGCCGGTCCCGCCGAGGACGCGCAGCCGCTGGTCGGCAACGTGCCCTCGTCGCCCGACTTCACGGACGCGCCCGCCGAGACCGGCTCCGAGGTCTTCACCGACTTCGCGCCGGCCCTCGGAGACGCTTTCGCGCGGGCCCGCTCCGGTGGCCGCGAGCTGTACGGATTCGCGAACCACGAGCTGACCTCCACCTACCTCGGTACGTCGACGGGGCTGCGGCTCCGCCACGACCAGCCGACCGGGACGCTGGAGCTGAACGCCAAGTCGCCGGACCGGACCCGTTCCGCTTGGGCGGGCCGGTCGACGCGCGACTTCAAGGACGTCGAACCTGCGGCGATGGACGCGGAGCTGGCGCAGCGGCTGCGGTGGGCGGAGCGGCGGATCGAGCTGCCCGCCGGACGGTACGAGACGCTGCTGCCGCCGACCGCCGTGGCGGACCTGCTGATCTACCAGCTCTGGTCGTCCACCGCGCGGGACGCGGTGGAGGGCCGGACGGTCTTCTCCCAGCCGGGCGGCGGAACCCGGCTCGGCGAGACGCTGGCCCCGCTCCCGCTGACCCTGCGCAGCGACCCGCACGCGCCGGGTCTGGAGTCGGCGCCCTTCGTGATCGCCCACTCCTCCGGCGACAGCGCTTCCGTCTTCGACAACGGGCTGCCGCTCGCGCCGACGGACTGGGTACGGGACGGGAAGCTGGAGCGGCTGACGACGACCCGGCACACCGCCGCCCTCACCGGCCTGCCGGTCGCGCCGGCCATCGACAACCTGGTGCTGGACGGCGGCGGTGAGCGGTCGCTGGAGGAGATGGTGGCCGCGACGACCGGCCGGGCTCTGCTGCTGACCTGCCTCTGGTACATCCGCGAGGTGGACCCGGCGACGCTGCTGCTGACCGGGCTGACCCGGGACGGCGTCTACCTGGTGGAGGACGGCGAGGTGGTCGGCGAGGTGAACAACTTCCGGTTCAACGAGTCGCCGGTGGACCTGCTGTCGCGGGCGTCGGAGGCGGGCCGTACGGAGAAGACGCTGCCGCGCGAGTGGGGCGACTGGTTCACCCGGGCCGCGATGCCCGCGCTGCGCATCCCGGACTTCAACATGAGCTCGGTCAGCCAGGGGGTATGACCCGCCTAGACTGACCCGTACATCCCTACCAGCTGCAAGGAGCACCGGAACCGTGACGGACATCGTCGACGAGCTGAAGTGGCGCGGGCTGTTCGCCCAGTCCACTGACGAGGACGCATTGCGCAAGGCTCTCGCGGACGGTCCCGTCACCTTCTATTGCGGCTTCGACCCGACGGCGGCGAGCCTGCACGTGGGCCACCTCGTGCAGGTCCTCACGGTGCGCCGGCTCCAGCTGGCCGGACACCGCCCGCTCGCTCTGGTCGGCGGGGCCACCGGTCAGATCGGTGACCCGCGTCCGACCGCCGAGCGCACGCTGAACGACCCGGAGACCATCGCGGCCTGGGTGCGGCGGCTGCGGGAGCAGATCGAACCCTTCCTCACCTTCGAGGGCCCGAACGCGGCGACGATGGTCAACAACCTGGACTGGACCGCGGGCATGTCCGCGATCGAGTTCCTGCGGGACATCGGCAAGCACTTCCGGGTCAACAAGATGCTCACCAAGGACTCGGTCGCGCGCCGGCTGGAGTCGCAGGAAGGCATCAGCTACACCGAGTTCAGCTACCAGCTGCTCCAGGGCATGGACTTCCTGGAGCTGTACCGCCGCTACGGCTGTGTCCTCCAGCAGGGCGGCAGCGACCAGTGGGGCAACCTCACGGCGGGCATCGACCTGATCCACCGGCTGGAGCCGGGTGCCACCGTGCACGCGCTGGCGACGCCGCTGATGGTGAAGGCGGACGGGACCAAGTTCGGCAAGTCCGAGAGCGGTGCCGTCTGGCTGGACCCGGAGATGACCACGCCGTACGCGTTCTACCAGTTCTGGCTGAACGTGGACGACCGGGACATCTCGCGGTACCTGCGCATCCTCAGCTTCAAGAGCCGCGCCGAGCTGGAGGAGCTGGAGCAGCTGACCGAGGAGCGGCCGCAGGCCCGTTCGGCGCAGCGGGCGCTGGCCGAGGAGCTGACCACGCTGGTGCACGGCGGTGCGCAGTGCGCGGCGGTCATCGCGGCGTCGAAGGCGCTGTTCGGCCAGGGTGATCTGGCCGAGCTGGACGAGGCGACGCTGAGCGCGGCCCTCTCCGAGGTGCCGCACGCCCGGGTCGCCGAGCTGGGTCCGCTGGTGGACCTCCTGGTGGAGGTCGGCCTCGCGCCGAGCAAGTCGGGAGCCCGGCGCACGGTGAAGGAGGGCGGCGCGTACGTGAACAACGCGAAGGTCGCCGACGGTGAGGCCGCTCCGGACACCGCGGAGCTGCTGCACGGGCGCTGGCTGGTGCTGCGCCGGGGCAAGAAGAACCTGGCGGCCGTGGAGGTCGTCCCGGCCGGCTGAAGTACGCCGTGACAGCGCCGCGGCCGGACACGCTCTTCCTCGCGTGTCCGGCCGCGGCGCTGTGCTGTGCGCGGTCAGGTTCTGCGCTTGTTGCCCCGGATGGACTGCCAGGCCATGTCACCGACACCGACGACGACCACGGCACCGATCAGCTGGAGCAGATGGCGGATCCAGTCGATGCCCTTGGTGTCCTCGACGCCGATCCAGCCGGCCACGGCGTTACCGAGGATGGAGCCGAGAATACCGAAGATGACCGTCAGCCAGAGTGGAATGTCCTGTTTGCCCGGCAAGATCGCTCGTGCGATCACACCGAGCACCAGACCCACGATGATTGCCCACAACCAGCTCATTTCGCCTCCTCGTACGGCGCGGAGTGCGCGTCCGGCCAGTCTTGGACGGTGAACGGAGGATCGCATTCCGGACGGGCCGAACGGGTGAGGGCGCGCTCGGGCGGCGGTGGTGCGCCGCCCCGGCCTTCGGTACGCCGGCGGGTCGGCGTACCGTGGATGCGGCCCGGTCCCGGAGCGTCCGGCACAGAGATCTGGTGGTGGAGCACATGCTGCGGAAGAGCGACGAGGTGGAGGTCTTCCGGATCACGGGAGCCCGTCAGGGGCTGGCCGACGATGTGCGGGGCAGGCAGCGGCGCTATGTGATCTCGATGTCCGTGCGTACGGTCTCGGTGATCCTGGCCGCGGTGCTGTGGAACGTGGAGCGGCACGTCGCGATCGTGGCGCTCGCTCTGGGTGTGCTGCTGCCGTACGTGGCGGTGGTCATCGCCAACGCGGGCCGGGAGAACGCTCCTTCGCTGCCGTCGACGTATCTCACCGCACCGATGCGGCCCGCTGTCGAGGCGGCCGAGACCACCGGTAGCGCCGAGTCCTCGGGCTCTGACGAGCGGGCCGGCCGGGTGCCGCCGCCGCAGGAGCACAATTGAGCCCGGGCGCCCCGCGAAGCTCAGGAAAAGCTCAGATCAATCATGACGTTCCGGTGCACCGCACCCGGGTGCCCGTGACATACTTCAGAGGCGCTCCGCATCCCCCGTCGGAGCGATGGACCGACGCCGGGCAGCTCCCCCCGTGGCTGCTCGGCGTCGCCGTTTCTCCGGCCGGGGATGCGTCGTTCAGCGTGCGGAGCACCTGACTTAGGCTGGGTCCCGTGATCTTTCCCGAGACATCCGCCGAGAGCGCCGCCGGTGCCCCGATCTGTTCCGCCAAGGGCTGCCGGGCCGACGCGGTCTGGGTGCTCGCCTGGAACAACCCGAAGCTGCACACTCCCGAGCGGCGCAAGACCTGGCTGGCCTGCGAGGAGCACCGGGAGCACCTCTCGCAGTTCCTGGGCGTACGAGGGTTTCTCAAGGACGTCGTGGCGCTCGCCGACTGGGAGTCCGGCCCCGGAGCGGGCTGAGTGTCAGCCGCCGATCGCCGACATCGGGCGGTCGGGCTGGAGGAAGGACGGGTCGTCCAGTCCGGAGCCCGCCTTCTTGCCCCACATCGCCGTCTTCCAGAGCTGGGCGATATCCGCGTCCGGCGCGTCCGAGCGGAGTGCGGAGCGCAGGTCGGTCTCCTCGCGGGCGAAGAGGCAGGTGCGGACCTGGCCGTCGGCGGTGAGCCGGGTGCGGTCGCAGGCGCGGCAGAACGGGCGGGTGACCGAGGCGATGACGCCGACGCGGTGCGGGCCGCCGTCGACGGTCCAGCGCTCGGCCGGAGCGGAGCCGCGGGCCTCGTCGTCCTCGGCGGTGAGGGTGAAGCGGGTGCGCAGCGAGGCGAGGATGTCACCTGCGGTGATCATGCCGTCGCGCTTCCAGCCGTGCTGGGCGTCGAGCGGCATCTGCTCGATGAAGCGGAGCTCGTACGCGTTGGCCACGGCCCAGGCCAGCAGCTCGGGTGCCTCGTCGTCGTTGAGTCCCGGCATCAGGACGGAGTTGACCTTCACCGGGGTGAGGCCGGCCTCGCGGGCGGCTTCGAGGCCTTCCAGGACGTCCTGGTGGCGGTCGCGGCGGGTGAGGGTCTTGAAGACGTCCGGGCGCAGGGTGTCCAGCGAGACGTTGACCCGGTCGAGGCCCGCGGCCTTGAGGGCGGCGGCGGTCCGCTTGAGGCCGATGCCGTTGGTCGTGAGGGACATGCGCGGGCGCGGGGTGAGCGCGGCGCACTGCTCGACGATGGAGACGAGGCCGGGGCGGAGCAGCGGCTCGCCGCCGGTGAAGCGGACCTCGGTGATGCCGAGGCTGGTGACCGCGATGCGGATCAGGCGGACGATCTCGTCGTCCGACAGCAGCTCGCTCTTGCCGAGCCACTGCAGGCCTTCTTCCGGCATGCAGTAGGTGCACCGCAGATTGCACTTGTCGGTCAGTGACACGCGCAGGTCGGTGGCGACCCTGTCAAAGGTGTCGATGAGCACGGTGGCTCTCCTCCCCCGGTGGTGTCGGTGCGGTCGGTGTGGTGTCGGTACGGTCGATCTCTTCCGAGCCTACGTGAGACCTGTGACATCGCGGGGGCCCGTTTGCCACGAGGTGCGGCCGGGCCGCGTCGTAGGACTCTACGACGCGGCCCGGCCGCGGAGGTGGGTGATGAACCGAACGGCTCCGTGAATTCCTTCTCTCAGTGCGCTCCGGTGCCGGTGAGGGACTTGACCTCCAGCTCGGCGTACTTGTCCGCGTCGGCCTTCTCCTTGCCGATCACCGAGCCGAGCCAGCCGAGCAGGAAGCCGAGCGGGATCGAGATCAGGCCAGGGTTCTCCAGCGGGAACCAGGCGAAGTCGACGCTCGGGAACATCGAGGTCGGCTTGGAGGAGACGACCGGTGAGAAGAGCACCAGCAGGACGGAGGAGGAGAGGCCGCCGTAGATGGACCAGAGGGCGCCCTGTGTGGTGAAGCGCTTCCAGAAGAGGCTGTAGAGGATCGTCGGCAGGTTGGCGGAGGCGGCGACCGCGAAGGCGAGGGCCACGAGGCCTGCCACGTTGAGGTCGCGGGCGAGTGCGCCGAGCGCGATGGAGACGATGCCGATGGCGACGGTGGCCCAGCGCGCGGCGCGGACCTCCTCCTTCTCGGTGGCCTTCCCCTTGCGGATCACGTTGGCGTAGATGTCGTGCGCGAAGGACGAGGAGGAGGCGAGGGTGAGTCCGGCGACGACGGCGAGGATGGTCGCGAAGGCGACGGCGGAGATCACCGCGAGGAGGATCGCGCCGCCGGTGGACCCGGAGCCGCCGCCGATCTCCAGAGCGGCGAGTGGCGCCGCCGTGTTGCCCGCCTTGTTCGAGGCGATGATGTCGTCCGGGTTGAGGATCGCGGCCGCGCCGAAGCCGAGCACGATCGTCATCAGGTAGAAGGCGCCGATGATGCCGATCGCCCAGTTCACGGACTTACGGGCGGCCTTGGCGGTGGGCACGGTGTAGAAGCGGATCAGGATGTGCGGCAGGCCCGCGGTACCGAGGACCAGCGCGAGGCCGAGCGAGATGAAGTCCAGCTTCGAGACGCCGGTGGCGCCGTACTTCAGGCCCGGCTCCAGGAACGCCGCGCCCTTGCCGCTGTTGCTGGCGGCGGTGCCGAGCAGGTCGGAGATGTTGAAGTTGAACTTCAGCAGGATCAGGAAGGTGATGAGCAGGGTGCCCGCGATGAGCAGGACGGCCTTGACCATCTGCACCCAGGTGGTGCCCTTCATGCCGCCGATGGTGACGTACAGGATCATCAGCACGCCGACCAGCGCGACGATGACGATCTTGCCGAAGTCGCTGGTGATGCCGAGCAGCAGCGAGACGAGGACGCCGGCGCCGGCCATCTGGGCCAGCAGGTAGAAGATCGAGACGACGATGGTGGACGTACCGGCGGCGGTACGCACGGGCCGCTGGCGCATCCGGTAGGCGAGGACGTCGCCCATGGTGTAGCGGCCGGAGTTGCGGAGCGGTTCGGCGACCAGGAGCAGGGCGACGAGCCAGGCGACGAGGAAGCCGATGGAGTAGAGGAAGCCGTCGTAACCGAAGAGGGCGATGGCGCCCGCGATACCGAGGAAGGACGCCGCGGACATGTAGTCGCCGGAGACCGCGAGCCCGTTCTGGAACCCGGTGAACTGGCGTCCGCCCGCGTAGAAGTCGGCGGCGCTCTTGGTCTGGCGGCCGGCCCACACGGTGATGAAGAGCGTCGCGACGACGAAGGCGGCGAACAGGGTGATGATCAGCGGCCGGTGCTCGCCCGCACCGTCGGCGGCGAGCTGGACGGTCGGATAGAGGGTGTGGGCGGCGCTCATACGTCGGCCTCCATACGGGACTTGATCGCTTCGGCCTTCGGGTCGAGCTTGTTCGCGGCGTGCCGGGAGTAGAGCCGGGCGATGAGGAAGGTGGTGGCGAACTGGGCCAGGCCGAGGACGAGCGCCATGTTGATGTTGCCGACGACCTTGGTGCCCATGAAGCCGCCCGCGTAGTTGCAGAGCAGGACGTAGAGCAGGTACCAGGTCACAAAGGCGACGGTGAGCGGAAAGGCGAAGGAACGGAACGAGTGGCGCAGGTCGGCGAACTCGGCACTCGCGTGCACCGCGTTGAACGCCTCGGTGGTGGGCTGGGCCGGGCTGGTGTCGGAACGGCCCTCGGGCGGCGGTGCATCGGTAGCCACGGAATCTCCTCGCGACGCGGGTGCGGTGAACTGGGGGACGGTGGGTGTCATGGGAGGCCTCGCATACCGGGAAACGGTCACGTGCCTCCTGGACAACGGCACGGAGGGCGCGACGAAGCGGTTCACCGGATCTTTCGCCTTCTCGGCCGCATCCCGGCGTCCTGAACACGCTCCTTTGCGGGCGGCAGCACAGATCAGCTCTTCGAACACACCTGCGCGCAAGCGTTGATGGGCCGGGAAGACCGGCGATAGCTTCACTCGTCATGTACGCGGCCGAACACGCCAGGTGTCCGGTCGACCGGCACGGATGATGTGGAGAACCCATGGCTCATCTGGCATCGAGACGGACCCGCGCCCTCGCGCTGCCCGTCGGACTCGCGCTCATCGCGTCGCTCGGCTTCCTCCCGGCGACCACGGCCACGGCGACCGCTCGGACCGACGGACCGAAACTGAGTTACGTCGTCAACACCGGCAGCGGCCACGCGGCCGTCCAGCAGGTGGAGAGGGCCGTCGAGCAGGCCGGCGGCACGGTCGTCATCTCGTACGAGCAGATCGGCGTCATCGTCGCGCACTCCCAGAACCCGGCCTTCGGCGAAACGATCCGCCGCGTACGAGGCGTGCACTCGGCCGGCGCCACCCGCACCAACCCCATCGTGCCGCAGGCCACCAAGGACGTCGGTGCCTTGTCCAAGCCGCTGACCGAAGGCCAGGCGGCCACCGCTGCCGCGAGATCCACCGCCGATGAGGATCCGCTGGAGCCGCTGCAGTGGTCGCTGCCCGCGATCAAGGCGGACAAGGCCCACCAGAAGTCGCTCGGCTCGAAGCGGGTCACCGTCGCCGTCATCGACACCGGCGTCGACGACACGCACCCCGACCTGGCGCCCAACTTCGACCGCGAAGCATCCGTCAACTGCGCATCGGGCGCACCGGACACCACCGCCGGCTCCTGGCGCCCGGCGGCGGGCGAGAACCCTCATGGCACGCATGTGGCGGGAATCGTCGCCGCGGCGAAGAACGGCTACGGGATCACCGGCGTGGCGCCGGGCGTGAAGGTCGCGGGCATCAAGGTGTCGACGCCGAGCAGCTACTTCTACACCGAGGCCGTCGTCTGCGGCTTCGTCTGGGCTGCCGAGCACGGCGTCGACGTGACGAACAACAGCTACTACACCGACCCGTGGCAGTTCGCCTGCAAGAACGACCCGGACCAGGGCGCGCTGGTCGAGTCGCTCACCCGCGCGGTGAAGTACGCCGAGCGCAAGGGCACGGTCAACGTCGCCGCAGCCGGCAACGCCCGCCACGACCTGTCCCGCACCATCGAGGACCGGTCCAGCCCGAACGACACCGAGCCGGTCACCCGGACGGTCGACCCGCGCATCTGCCCCGACGTCCCGGCCATGCTGCCGGGCGTGGTGACCGTCTCCGCGACGGGCGCCGAGGGCATCAAGTCCTCGTACTCCAACTACGGCAAGGGCGTCATCGACATCGCGGCCCCGGGCGGCGACGTACCGGGCTACCAGACCCCTCAACCACCGGCCGTCGAGGGCCTGATCCTCTCCACGCTGCCGGGCGGCCGGTTCGGCTACGAAGCCGGTACGTCGATGGCCTCTCCGCACGTCGCGGGCGTCGCGGCCCTGATCAAGTCCCGCCACCCGTACGCCTCACCGGCCGCCGTGAAGGCCCTGCTCGGCCTCCAGGCGGACGCCAAGGCGTGCGGCGCACCGTACGACTACAACGACGACGGAGTCATCGACGCCGTCTGCGAAGGCGGCACGAACGACAACGGCTTCTACGGAACCGGCCTGGTGGACGCGCTGGACGCCGTCCGCCGGTAGGCCCCGCCCCGCCCGGCTGCCGTGAGCACTCCGACGGCCAGCAGGAACTGCGCGGCGATGTAGGTGAGCATGACCCAGAAGTCGGGCGCGGGCAGCCGGGGCCACTCGGCGATGCCGGTGGCGATGAGAGCGTCGGAGAGGAGGAAGAGCGCCCCGCCGGCCGCCGCGTACCGGCCGAGGACGCCGGCCCGCCACGCCATCGCGGTGAGCAGCAGGCTGTAGCCGGTCAGCGGGGCGCGCAGGTCGGCCGGAAGGTCGGGCCAGATCAGGACGAGGAAGACGACGAGCACGACGGCGTACGCGATCCCGGCGGCCGGCGACGCACGCGGCCGCCGGCCCTGTCCTCGCCCTCGCCCGAACAGCGTCAGGTAGCAGACATGGCCGACGGCGAAGGAGCCCATCCCGAGGAGGAACGCCAGGTCGTTGTCGGCGAGCAGGAACACATCACCGCCCCACCCGAACAGCAGGGCGGCGATCAGCAGCCGCGGCCCGCCCCGCACGGCCGCGTACCCGGCGAGCACCGGCATCAGCAGCGGCTTGGCGACCAGGTGGAGGGTGTCGAGACCGGCGAGGACGCCGGCCAGGTCGACGGCGGCCGCGACGAGGAAGGCGATGAGCAGGGGCCGCGCGAACCGCTCGGCCCGCCGCGTACCGGCGCCTTCCGGCCCAGCGGAGTAGGACGCGGTGGCGCTCATCGGGTGTGCTCCGGGGCCGTGGCCGTGGCGGGTGCTTCGGCGCGTACGGGAACGGGTACGGCGGCGGCTTCGGCGCGTACGGGAACGGGATCGGGCACGACGGCTCCGACGGGCGCCGCGGTGAGGGCTCCCGCCTTCGCGGCCGGCTGCCAGCCCGGGCCTCGGAAGACCCGTCCGGCGCGCTCGCTCCAGCTCCCGGCGGCCCGGACGTCCCGGGCGATGGCGGCGTACTCGTGAGTGGCCACGCGCAGCGGGTTGTGGGTGGCGATGTTCTTGGTGAGGCCGTAGACGGGCCGCTCGGTCTCGGCCGCGAAGGACCCGAACATCCGGTCCCAGATGATCAGGATGCCGCCGTAGTTGCGGTCCAGGTAGCTGCCCTGCGAGGCGTGGTGGACGCGGTGGTGGGACGGCGTGTTGAGGACGTACTCGAAGGGACGCGGAAGCTTGCCGACGCGCTCGGTGTGCACCCAGAACTGGTAGACGAGGTTGGCCGACTGGCAGAAGGCGAGCGCCGCCGGGTGGACACCGCAGGCGATCAGCGGCAGGTAGAAGGGCCAGACGGTGGCGGAGGTCCAGGGCTGGCGCAGCGCGGTGGTGAGGTTGAACTTCCGGCTGGAGTGGTGGACCACGTGGCAGGCCCACAGGATCCGGATGACGTGGTGGCCTCGGTGGGACCAGTAGTAGAAGAAGTCCTGGGCCAGGAGCATCAGCAGGACGGTCCACCACACCACGGGCACCCGCAGCGGCGTCAGTTCGTAGAGGCCCATGTAGATGGCGAGGATGGGGATCTTCCACAGCAGGTCGAACCCGAGGCTGCCGAGCCCCATGGTGACGCTGGTCGCGGCGTCCTTGGTGTCGTAGCCGGCCGCGTCCTCGTCCGGATGGAAGCGGTAACTGACCATCTCGATCACGGTGAGCAGCACGAAGGCCGGTATTGACCACAGCACGACATCGGGCAGGTTCGGCTCCATGCGAGCACCGTAGGGCCGCCGGTCGGTGAGGGCTAGAGGTTGTTACCCACAAGTATGCGAGACCTGTTGTCAGCAGACTTTGGCACCTTCTGCCAACGGACCGGGCCGTAGGATTTGCGGACGCGCGCCGTCGAGGAGGAGGAACGCACGTGTCCGGTACGGAAGTTGCGCTGATTCGGCTGGCCACGACGGTGATCGGCGCCGCCACCAAGGCGTTGTTGACCCCCAGGCCGGGAGCAGGCCTGGTCCCGGACCCGGTCCGCCCGCTTCCCCGCCCCGCGAAGCCGGACCGGCTGGCGAAGGTGCTGGCGGGCCGCCTGTCCGAGGCGTACGCGGATCTCCCCGAGCACGAGCGGCTGGCCGCGCTCACCTCCGTACAGGACACGTTCTCGGCCGGCGTCCTGGACACCGACCGGCTGTTCGCGCTGGAGCTGAATCCGGAGCGGCTGCGCGCCGAGCTCTCGGCCCCGGCAGCCGGGCTCTCGGCGCGCGCCCGCGAGCTGTACGAGGAGCTGCTCGGCCGCTGCTGTGCGCACGTGGTGGAGCAGCTGACGGCCCATCCGTCGTTCGCGGCGCGGGCGGCGGTGGAGCAGGTCCGGAAGGCGGAGCGGACGCGCGCGCTGGTGGAGGACGTACGGGACCGGGTCGGTCCGCGCCCGGACGCGGTGGATCTCGACTTCGAGCGGCGGTACGCGGAGTTCGTGGCGGCGGCCAACAGCCGGGTGGAGCTGTTCGGGCTGACGCTGGGGCGGTCGGCGGGCGGGTGGCCGCTGGAGACGGCGTACATCGGTCTGGAGGTCAGCGGCGAGTACGGGACCGTCGACCGGCTCGGTCTGGATCATCCGGTCCGGACCACGGTCAGGATCGAGCAGGCCTTAGGCGAGCGGGACCGGCTGCTGCTGCGAGGCCCTGCCGGTTCCGGCAAGAGCACGCTGGTGCAGTGGCTGGCACTGAACGCGGCCCGGCGGTCGTTCGGGAGTGAGCTGGCGGACTGGAATCGCTCTGTGCCCTTTGTGCTGCGGCTCCGTGCCTTCACCGCCCTCGACATCTTGCCCGCCCCGGCGGACTTCCTTCGCGCCACCGGCGTACCGCTGCACGGCTCGGCCCCGGCCGGCTGGGCGGACCGGATGATGCGGCAGGGCCGGGCACTGGTGCTGGTCGACGGGGTCGACGAGGTGCCGGAGCGGCTGCGCAAGCGCACGGAGCGCTGGCTGAAGGACCTGATCGTCGCCTATCCCCTGGCCAAGTACGTGGTGACGACCCGCCCGTCCGCCGTCCCCGAGACCTGGCTCTCCGCCTCCGGCTTCGAGCCGCACACGTTGCTGGCGATGCGCCAGGAGGACGTACGCGCGTTCATCGGCCACTGGCATCGGGCGGCGCGCTCGGAATGCGGGTCCGAGGAGGAGGGCGCCGAGTTGGACCGGTACGAGAGCGCGCTCCGCCGGGTCGTCGGCACCCGCCGGGACCTGGGGCTGCTCGCGACGAACCCGCTGATGTGCGCTCTGCTCTGCGCGCTGAACCGGGACCGCCGGATGCAACTGCCTCGGGCGCGCAAGGAGCTGTACGACGCGGCGCTGGACATGCTGCTGGTGCGGCGCGACACCGAGCGCGAGATCGTCGGCGTGGAGGGCGTCGACCTGACCCGCGAGGAGCAGACGGCGCTGCTGCAGCACCTCGCGTACTGGCTGATCCGCAACGGCCTGGTCGAGGCGCGGCAGGACGAGGCGGTGGCCATGATCGCGGACTGGATGCGGGCCATGTCCCAGGTCCGGGGCGTTCCTGACCAGATCTTCGCGCATCTGTTGAACCGCAGCGGTCTCCTCCGCGAACCGGCCCCGGGCGTGGTGGGGTTCGTGCATCGCACCTTCCAGGACTACCTGGGCGCGAAGGCCGCGGTGGAGGCCCGCGACTTCGGCGTCCTGGTCAGCCATGCCCACGAGGACCAGTGGGACGACGTGGTGCAGATGGCGGTGGGGCACGCGCGGCCGGATGAGCGGGCGGCGCTGTTGCGGGGGTTGCTGAGGCGGGCGGACGCGGAGCCGGAGCACGGGCACCGGCTGGTGCTGCTGGCTGCGGGGAGTCTGGCCCATGCGCCGGAGCTGGATCCTGCGGTGCGGGGGGAGGTGGAGGAGCGGACGGGGAGGCTGTTGCCGCCGGACAGCCAGGAGAGCATCGACGAGCTGGCCAAGGTGGGTGATCTCGCTCTGGAACTCCTGTCTCCGGTGGTGGACGGTCTGACGGGCCGGCAGGCCGAGGCGGTGGTGCGGACAGCGGCGGCTGTGCGCACGGACGTGGCGTACGAGCTGGTGAAGCAGTTCCGGGACGACCGGCGGAGCCTGGTCGCTCACCAGCTCTCCGTCTCCTGGGAGCACTTCGACGCGGACCACTACGCGCGGGAGGTGATGGCGGCCCGGACCTGGGACGACACGTACGCCCAGGTGCGGACGTCCGCACAACTGTCCGCGCTCCGGCACATCCCGCATCTGAAGGCCGCGCAGGTGACAGGTGACCACGCCGACCTCTCAGCACTGTGGACGCGGCCGGAGACGGAGCGGGTCTTCCTCCTCCGCAACGGGGACCTCACCGATCTCCGTCCGCTGGCACGGATGGAGCGGGTCCATGAGATCGGCCTGAGTCACTGTACGGAGGTCCGGGACATCGCTCCGCTGGCGCGGCCGGGCCTGGAATGGCTCTGCCTGGTCCAACTCCACGGAACGCTCGACCTCGCGCCGCTGAGCGACATGCCGGACCTCCGGCATCTGACGCTCGGCCACCACACGGGTGAGCTGCCCGTCTGCGAGAACGGGACCTCTCTCGACCTGCTGCCCCAGACCCGGTACCTCCACCTGGCAGACCTCGGCAGCCGCTGGCCGGGGCTCGAACGGCTGGGGCTGTACTTCCCCGATCATCTGCAGCAGCTCAGCCGCGAGGAGTCGCTGTTCGGGCTGGCCCATCTGCTGCTCAGCAACATGGTGGAGCTGGACCTGCGCCAACTGGCACCCTTCGGCCGACTGACCGACCTGCTGCTGTTCGACTGCTCCCTGACCGCCCCAGGTCTCGCGCCGCTGGCCGGCCTTCCTGCCCTCACCAAGCTGAGCCTCCACGACCCGAGAAAGCCGGTCGACCTCACTCCCCTCGCCGATGCGGAGCACCTGACGATCGAGATCGGCTACGGCGCCGACGTCACCGGCACCCACCTCTTCCCACCGGACCGCATCGTCCGCCTCCCCTGAACACCCCACCCACCCCGCCGAATAGGGCACTGTCAGTCGCGGCCCGTATTCTCTGTGACCATGCTCGACGACCGCCAGACAGCCGCACCGTGGCCGACCGCCTACCCGCAGGGGTACGCGGTCGTCGACGTGGAGACCACCGGCCTCGCCCGGGACGACCGGATCATCTCCGCCGCCGTCTACCGGCTCGACGCCCTGGGCAATGTCGAGGACCACTGGTACACGCTGGTGAATCCCGAGCGGGACCCCGGTCCCGTCTGGATCCACGGGCTGACGAGCGATGTGCTGGAAGGCGCGCCGCTCTTCCCGGAGGTGGCCGAGCAGCTGTCGGCGCGGCTCGCGGACCGGGTGCTCGTCGCGCACAACGCGGCGTTCGACTGGTCCATGATCGCCCGGGAGTACGCACGCGCCTCCGTGGTCGCGCCGGTCGAGCAGCGGCTCTGCACGATCGCGCTCGCCAAGGAGCTGCGGCTGCCGCTGCCCAACCACAAGCTGGCCTCGCTCGCCGCCCACTTCGGCGTCGTACAGCAGCACGCGCACCACGCGCTGGACGACGCCCGGGTGCTGGCCGAGGCGTTCCGGCCGAGTCTGCACGCGGCGGCGCGGGGCGGGGTGCGGCTGCCCTTGCTGGAGTGCCTGCCGCTGACCGAGTGGTCCGACTCCCCCGTCACCCCGCGCGTCGGTTACCGCCCCGCGCGCCAGCCGAACAGCTGGCGGCCCTCGCGGAAGCGGCCGGCCTGCCCGTACCCGAACCCTGGGCGGTACGAGAAGGAGAAGCCGCTCAAGCAGGGGATGCGGGTGGCGTTCTCCGGGGACACCTCGGTCGACCGGGAGCTGCTGGAGGACCGGGCCGTGGAGGCCGGACTGCATGTGGCGACCAGCGTGTCGCGGCTGACCAGCCTGCTGGTGACCAACGACCCGGACGCGGCGACCTCCAAGACGCAGAAGGCGAAGGCGTTCGGCACGCCGATCCTGGAGGAGAGCGCCTTCACCCATCTGCTGCGCGATGTGGCGCCCGCCGAAGGCGCTGTACTGCCGCACCAGGCACCGCCGCCACCGTCGGAGGCCACCCCGTCATCGGAGTGAACCCGGCGCGACTCGCCCGGCCGCCGCTCGCCCGGCGCTGCCGGGCGTCCCACCCTGTGGCGCATGGCACGTTGTGAGGTTTGCGGAAACGACTACGGCATGTCCTTCGAGGTGCACGCACAAGGTGCGGTGCACGTCTTCGACTGCTTCTCCTGCGCCATCCACCGCATGGCGCCGATCTGCGAGCACTGCCGGGTCCAGGTGATCGGTCAGGGCGTCGAGGCCGACGGGCACTGGTACTGCGGCGCCCACTGCGCCCGCGCCGAAGGGAAGGCGGGCATCGTGGACAAAGTGTGATGGAAGCACCAACTGCCGGACAGTGCCGGCAGCACCCCTGAGTGCCGCACCCCATGACCCCGGTTGTACGGTCATGGGGTGTACCGCTTCCTGTTGACCCGGCAGTGGGTGATCCTCACCCTGCTGGCTCTCGTACTGATGCCGACGATGGTCGAGCTGGGTTTCTGGCAGTTCCACCGCCATCAGCACCGGGTCGCGCAGAACGAGCTGATCTCGCGGAACCTGAAGGCCGATCCGGCCCCGGTCACCGATCTCACCTCTCCCGGGCACACCGTCCCGCGCGCCGACTACTGGCGGGCGGTGACCGCGACCGGCACGTTCGACTCCGAGCACGAGGTGGTGGTCCGCCGGCGTACGTCGGAGGACGACAAGATCGGCGTACATGTGCTGACCCCGCTGGACCTCAAGGACGGCTCCACTGTCCTGGTCAACCGGGGCTGGGTGCCCGCCGCGCCGAACCAGACGGCGTACCCGGACGTGCCGCCCGCGCCTCGCGGTGAAGTGACCGTCACCGGGCGGCTCAAGGCGGACGAGACGACCGGCAACAGCGGTATCAAGGACCTGGCGGGGCTGCCGGACCGGCAGGTGATGCTGATCAACAGCGAGCAGCAGGCGCATCTGCTCTCCCGTGAGGTCCTCGGCGGCTACATCGAGCAGACCGCCCCGCAGCCCTCGGCCGGACTGCCCGAGCAGATCCCGTCCCCCGACGACAGTTCGATCGGCGCGCACATGGCGTACGCCGTCCAGTGGTGGCTGTTCGTCGCCGCCGTTCCGGTCGGCTGGATCATCCTCGTACGGCGGGAGAAGCGCGACCGCGAGGAGGCCGCCGCGAAGGGTGAGGCGGCCGGTACCGCCGCCGAGCAGCCGGAGACCGCGAGCGCCTGAGAGCGCCAGGGGTTCTGAGAGCTCCGGCACACAGAACGGCTGGTTGACGAGGGTCCGGTTCGGGAAGACGCCAGAGCGTGACCCCACGTATCGAGGACTACGCCCTGATCGGCGATCTCCAGACCGCCGCGCTCGTCGGCAGGAACGGTTCGATCGACTGGCTCTGCCTGCCGCGCTTCGACTCCGGCGCCTGTTTCGCCGCTCTGCTCGGCGACGAGGAGAACGGCCACTGGCGCATCGCGCCTCAGGGCACGGACCCGTCGGACACCTGTACCCGGCGCGGCTATGCGGGTGATTCGCTGGTCCTGGAGACGATCTGGGAGACCCGGACCGGCACGGTCAAGGTCATCGACTTCATGCCGCAGCGCGACAAGTCGCCGGACGTGATGCGGATCGTCGAAGGCGTCAGCGGGACCGTCGACATGAGCTCCGTGCTGCGGCTGCGGTTCGACTTCGGCTCCGTGGTGCCGTGGGTACGCAAGTCGCACGGCCACCGGGTCGCGGTCGCCGGGCCCGACTCGGTCTGGCTGCGCAGCGAACCGCCGGTCAAGACGTGGGGCCAGCAGTTCAGCACCTGCTCCTCGTTCACCGTGACCGAGGGCGAGAGCGTGGCGTTCGTCCTCACCTGGCACCCCTCGCACTCGCCGCGCCCGAAGCTGATCGACCCGCACAAGGCGCTGATGCACACGCTGCACGACTGGGCGAAGTGGACCGAGCGGTGTACGTACGAGGGCCCGTACCGCGAGGCCGTGCTCCGTTCGCTGATCATCCTGAAGGCGCTGACGTACGCCCCGACCGGCGGCATCGTCGCGGCCCCGACCACGTCGTTGCCGGAGGAGATCGGCGGCGTACGGAACTGGGACTACCGCTTCTGCTGGCTGCGGGACGCCACGCTGACCCTCGGTGCGATGGTCTCGGCCGGCTATCTGGAGGAGGCGGCGGCCTGGCGCGACTGGCTGCTGCGGGCCGTGGCCGGAGACCCGGCGGACCTCCAGATCATGTACGGGCTCGCGGGCGAGCGCCGGCTGCCGGAGATGGAGCTGCCCTGGCTCGCCGGGTACGAGAGCTCCCGTCCGGTGCGCACCGGCAACGCGGCCGTCCGCCAGCGTCAGCTGGATGTGTACGGCGAGGTCATCGACGCGCTCCGGCTGGCCCGGGTCGCCGGTCTGGACGACAAGCCGCACGCCTGGAACCTCCAGCTCAGCCTGCTCGGCTTCCTGGAGTCGTCGTGGCGGGAGCCGGACGAGGGGCTGTGGGAGATCCGGGGCGCGCGGCGGCACTTCGTGCACTCCAAGGTGATGGCCTGGGTCGCCGCCGACCGGGCGGTGTGCTCGCTGGAGGAGAACCCGGAGCTGCCCGGCGACGCGGACCGCTGGCGGGCGATGCGGGACGCCGTCCACGCCGAGGTGTGCGAGAAGGGCTACGACCCCGTACGAAACACCTTCACCCAGTCCTACGGGTCCGAGGAGCTGGACGCCGCGACGCTGCTCATCGTGCGGACCGGGTTCCTGCCGCCGGACGACCCACGGGTCATCGGCACGGTCGACGCGGTCCGCGCCGAGCTGGGCAGCGACGGGCTGGTCCGCCGCTACAGCACCGAGGGCGTCTCCGTCGACGGGCTGCCGGGCGACGAGGGGGCGTTCCTCGCCTGCTCGTTCTGGCTGGTGGACGCGTTGCAGCGGATCGGCAGGCCGGAGGAGGCGCGGGAGCTGTTCGAGCATCTGCTGGAGCTCCGCAGCGACCTGGGGCTGCTGGCCGAGGAGTACGACGTGACGGCCGGGCGGCAGCTGGGCAACTTCCCGCAGGCGTTCAGCCATATCGGGCTGGTCAACTCCGCGGTCGACCTCGCCGGGGTGGACCCGGCAGGATAGGTCCATGGATCTTGGACTGAAGGACCGCGTGTACATCGTCACCGGCGCGACCCGGGGCCTCGGCAACGCCACGGCACGGGCCCTGGCCGCCGACGGCGCGAAGGTGATCATCACCGGCCGGGACGCGAAGGGCGCCGAGGAGGCCGCCGCCGAGCTGGGGCCGGACGCCGTGGGGCTCGCCGCCGACAACGCCGACCCGAGCGCCGCCCAGCGGCTGGTGGACACGGCCCGGGAGCGGTTCGGGCGGCTCGACGGCGTGCTGATCAGCGTCGGCGGGCCCGCGCCCGGCCTCGTCGCCGACAACACCGACGACCAGTGGCAGACGGCGTTCGAGACGGTGTTCCTCGGTGCGGTCCGGCTGGCCAGGACGACCGCCGCCGCGCTGGGCGAGGGCGGCGTCATCGGTTTCGTGCTCTCCGGTTCGGTGCACGAGCCGATCGGCGGACTGACCATCTCCAACGGGCTGCGCCCCGGTCTCGCCGGTTTCGCCAAGTCGCTCGCCGACGAGCTGGGGCCGCGCGGCATCCGGGTCGTCGGCGTGCTGCCCGCCCGGATCGACACCGACCGGGTCCGTGAACTGGACGCGCTCTCGGGCGACGCCGAGGCGGCCCGTACGGCCAACGAGGCGCGCATCCCGCTGCGCCGCTACGGGACGCCGGAGGAGTTCGGGAAGACGGCGGCCTTCCTGCTCTCCCCCGCCGCCTCGTATCTGACCGGGATCATGGTGCCGGTCGACGGCGGTTCGCGGCGCGGCTTCTGAGCCGCTGTCCTCTGCCTCGTACGCCTCCGGGCCGTCAGGACACCCGTTCCGCGCGGTGCTTGACGGCCCGCAGCCGTACCTCGGCCGGGAGTTCGTCCAGTCCCGCCGACTCGCGGGCGTGCGCCAGCGCTCCGTCGGCCACCGCGTTCAGCGCCTGGCCGGGCGCGGCGTCCGGCTCCATCAGCAGCCGGATCCGGGCGCGCGGCGCGGTCCGGCGGCCGGTCAGGGCCGCCTGGGCGCGGGCCACTCCGTCGACCTGGCCCGCCTCCTCGGCCAGCACACCTTCCAGCGCCTTGCCCCGCACCTGCGCGCCCTCGCCGTCGCCGCTGTCGACCAGGACGTCGGAGAGGCGGCCGCGCCGGAGCTGGGCCAGGAGCCACCACAGCGCGAGGACCACCAGCACCGCGAGGATCGCGATCACCGTCGGCCACCACCAGCCCTCGTCGCGCCAGCGGCCCCGGTCGGCGGCGCTGAGCAGCACGTCGTTCTTGCCGTCCCAGGGCCACCAGGACGGCAGGGAAGCACCGAGGCCGACGGCGAGGACCGCTCCGCCGACGACGATGAGGACGAGCCCGGCCAGGGCCAGCAGGACCCGGTTGACGGTGGAGCGCATGCCGCTCATCCCTTCTTCGCCGGCCGGTGCACCTGGACGGAGAGGCCCGGCTCCTTCGCCAGGCCCAGCTCGCCGACGGCCTTGGCCAGTACGGTGTTCAGATCCTCGCGTACGTCGTCGAGTTCCCGGAAGTGCGAGAGGGCCCGCACCTTGGCCTTGCGCCGGCCCATCCGGACCCGCACGGACTGCACACCGGCCACCTCCACGGCCCGGTCCCGCAGGACCAGCGCGGCGGCGGTGCGGTCGAGTCCGGCGCGTACGGAGGCGCGGTCGCGGCGCATCGGCAGCAGGTCCCGCAGGCCGGGAGTGAGGGCGAGCAGGAGCAGCCAGAGGCCGATGGCCGCCGCGACCCCGGCGCCGATGAGCACCGCGACATCGTCGAGCTGCCGCTCCGCGAGGCCGTCGGCCAGCGAGCGTCGCCACTGCATGGCCGGGCGCCCGGCGCGTACGGCGGCGATGTCGTAGAGCAGCAGCCCGGCGGCGCCCAGGAGCACCAGGGCCAGCAGCGCGGCCGGGATCCGGCGCGCGGACCAGAAGCGGCCCGCCCTGCCGCCGCCCTGCTCCAGGGTCGGCACCCGGTCGTGGGCGGCGGGCGTGCCGGCCTCGGGCGGGTGCGGGCCGCCGGCGTCCTGGTCCACCGTGGGCATGCGCCGGGTGGAGCCGGCGGGGCCGTCGTGGTCGCCGGGTTCGGTCATCGGATCCTCCCCTGTACTCCGCTCGTGGCCGGGTGCAGCCGCTCGACCTGGACGGCCACCTCGGGCACCTCCATGCCCGCCAGCGCCTTGACCCGCTGGGCGACCCTGCTCCGTACGGCACCGCACTGGCGGCCGATGTCACCGGGGTAGCCGAGCTCCAGGCTGATCCGGACGCGGGCGGTGTCGCGGTGGACGGTGACCGTGGCGCGCGGGGAGGCACCGTTCTCGGGCGGATCGTCGACGGCTTCCTTCGCCGCCTGGGCGGCGATCTTGGCGACGACGCGGTCGGCGATGCGGGTCTCGCCCCGGTCGGCGGCGGCGACCCGCCCGGTCACCGCCGTCACCGTCGCCGGTCGCCGCGCTCGCGACTCCGGAAGAAGTCGCCGGGTTCCAGGTCACCGTCCAGGAAGCGGCCGGCGACGAAGCCGACCGCACCCAGAGCGGCCACCAGTACGAAGGCTCCGAAGCCGCCGAAATATCCGGCGAACCCGAGCGCCATGCCGGCCAGCAGACCGGCCACAGCCATGCTCATCGTCTCTCCTCAACTGCCTTGCGGCGGGGAAACCCTGGACCTACTGGACGCGCTGCTGCGACTCACCGTCGTCATCGTCGTCGTCCTCGTCGGGCAGCTTGACGTCGCTGACCGCGATGTTGACCTCGACGACTTCGAGGCCGGTCATGCGCTCGACCGCGGCGACGACGTTCTGGCGCACATCGCTCGCCACGTCGGAGATGGCCACGCCGTACTCGACGACGATCTCCAGGTCGAGAGCGGCCTGGGACTCGCCGACCTCGGCCTTGACCCCTCGGGTGACGGACTTGCCGCCGCCGGGGACGCGATCGCGGACCGCGCCGAGGGTCCGGGACAGGCCGCTGCCCATGGCGTGGACGCCGACCACATCGCGTGCGGCCATTCCGGCGATCTTCTCGACGACGCCGTCGGCGATGGTGGTGCGGCCGCGGGTGCCGGGATCGCCTCCGCCGCGCTTGCTCAGAGGGGATTGGCCCGAACCGCTGTCGGGGCTGTTTCGCTGGGGGGTCTCGGTCATCGCCGCTCTTCCCTTCGGGGCGGGGTGGGGACTTCCTTGCCCACGTTAAGTGCGCTTGCCCGGTCCCGCGCCGTGGATACGGCAGGCTGGGGCGATGACGACGGAGCGGAGCCCGCAGAGGGCCGACGGATGGACAGCTGCGGTACGGCAACGGCTTGGCCTCGGCAGACTGCTCCCCTTGGGTGGTGCCGTGGACGGAACCTGGATCGCGGAGACGGCGGCGGCCTCGGTGCTGCGCGCAGCGGCTGTGGAGGGCGCGGTGCTGGGGAGCTTGAGGATCGGACCGGCCCGGGTGGTGCTCGACACGGATACACGGGTGGAGGCGGGCGGTCCGGAGGCGGGCGGTCCGGAGGCGGGCGGTCCGGAGGCGGGCGGTCCGGAGGCGGGCGGTCCGGAGGCGGCCGTGCCTCCGGCGCCGCCGAGCGGACTGCCGCCCGGGCCGCTGAGGATCGAGGCGGAGTTCCGGGCGGCCGGCGACCGGCCGCTGCCCGACGCGGCGGCCGCCCTGCGCGCGGCGCTCGTCGCGGCGGCGGCCGCCCGGCTCGGCCTGGACATCGTGGAGGTGGACCTGCGGGTGACGGCACTGATCGAGGACGCTGCACCCGATCAGGTGACGGACCCGCCCGCGCCCGCTCCGGCCCCGGTCGCGAAGGTTGACGGACCTGCGGGAGAGGCGGCCGCGGCGGTCCCCGGTGTCGTCTCGCTGACCCGGGTCCTCGGCAGCGCCGTACACACCGCCGAGGACCACATCCGCATCGAGGTGGCGACGGCCGACGACCGCCGGGCCCTCGATGTGGCCCGGTCGGTGCGCACGGCGGTGTCGGCGGCCACGGGGACCGGGCTGCCGGTGTCGGTGCTGGTCACCGACGTGGTGGCGGCGGGCCGCTAGTCGGTGATGCCTGCCAGGTCGCGCAGCCGACGGCCCTGGGCGGCGCGCTCGGCGGCGCGCTGCTCTTCGTAGTCCCGCGAAAGGGCGCCGGACAGCAGGGCCTTGGTCTCCACGACGGCGTCGCGCGGGGCGGAGATCAGTGCGGCGGCCAGGTCGCGGGCGGCCGCGTCCAGCTGGTCGGCGGGGACCACGAGGTTGGCGAGGCCGGTGCGCTCGGCCTCGTCGGCGTGGACGAACCGGCCGGTGGCGCAGATCTCGAGCGCGCGGGCGTACCCCACGAGGTTCACCAGCGGGTGGGTGCCCGTGAGGTCGGGAACGAGGCCGAGGCTCGTCTCGCGCATGGCGAATTGCACGTCCTCGGCGACGATCCGCAGATCGCAGGCGAGAGCGAGCTGAAAGCCGGCGCCGATGGCGTGGCCCTGGACCGTCGCGATCGACACGAGGTCGTTGCGGCGCCACCAGGTGAACGCCTCCTGGTACTCGGCGATGGTCGCGTCGAGCTCGGCCTCCGGGCCTCGCGCCATGTCGAGGAAGGACGGCTCGCCGTCGAATCCTTCCGGCGTGAAGGCCTGCCGGTCGAGGCCCGCGGAGAAGGACTTGCCCTCGCCGCGGAGCACCACGACGCGGACATCGCCGGACAGCACCCGTCCGGCTTCGGTCAACGCCCGCCACAGAGCGGGAGACTGGGCGTTGCGCTTGGCCGGGTTGGTGAGCGTCACCGTGGCAACCGCGTCTTCGACGGTGAGCCGTACGCCGTCCTTGTCGAGCACAGGGTCGAGCGAGGTCATGGGGCGCCTCCGGATCGGGTGCAGTCAGCACTCAGAAACTAAGTGACTGAACAGTAACCACCCGGACGACCGAAAGGTCGGCCGGGTGGCCACCCCGAATTCCGATGAGCCCGCACGCCTCCGGGGCACTCAGGCCGAAGCGGCCTTCTTGCCTCGTGTGGCTCCGCCGCGTCCTCGCAGCGTCACTCCGGACTCACTGAGCATCCGGTGGACGAACCCGTAGGAGCGGCCGGTTTCCTCGGCCAGCGCCCTGATGCTCGCACCGGAGTCGTACTTCTTCTTCAGGTCTGCCGCGAGCTTGTCACGCGCGGCGCCGGTCACCCGGCTGCCCTTCTTCAGAGTCTCGGCCACCCGTGCCTCCTCTATGGGAAGTGCGCTCTGGACTCTCATGATCACCCCTACCGCGCTTCCTGGCCACCCATTCGGCAAGGTCGATGCGACCGGATTCCGGACCGCAGGGCGCTCCGATCCATGCGGAATCCCTGATTCCGAGCAGCCATCAGGGCGTGCGGCGTCCGCCGGCGAAAGAACCGGCAGGTCAGAGCCGTACGGGGAGCAGGGGTCGGGAAAAGGACGCGCGCCGGGTGAGCGCGGGGCGCACCACCGGGGTACGAGACGTCCTCACGCAGATGGTGGATCACGCGTAGGCCGAATGATCTATCCGGAGGGGTTCCACACCCTCTTTGGAGCTGCCTCCGGGCGGGATCAGGCGAGGGCGACAAGGTCCCGGTAGTCGGCACCCCAGAGGTCCTCGACACCGTCCGGGAGCAGGATGATGCGCTCCGGCTGGAGCGCCTCGACCGCGCCCTCGTCGTGGGTGACGAGGACGACGGCGCCCTTGTACGTGCGCAGCGCGCCGAGGATCTCCTCGCGGCTGGCGGGGTCCAGGTTGTTCGTCGGCTCGTCCAGGAGGAGCACGTTGGCGGAGGAGACGACCAGGGTCGCCAGCGCGAGCCGGGTCTTCTCACCGCCGGAGAGCACTCCGGCCGGCTTGTCGACGTCGTCGCCGGAGAAGAGGAACGAGCCGAGCGTCTTGCGGACCGCGACGAGGTCGAGGTCGGGCGCGGCGGAGCGCATGTTCTCCAGGACCGTGCGGTCCGGGTCGAGGGTCTCGTGCTCCTGGGCGTAGTAGCCGAGCTTGAGGCCGTGACCTTCGATGACCTGGCCGGTGTCGGGCTTCTCGGCGCCGCCGAGCAGGCGCAGCAGCGTGGTCTTGCCGGCGCCGTTGAGACCGAGGATGACGACCCGGGAGCCCTTGTCGATGGCCAGGTCGACGTCGGTGAAGATCTCCAGCGATCCGTAGGACTTGGAGAGGCCCTCCGCCATCAGCGGGGTCTTGCCGCACGGCGAGGGATCGGGGAAGCGCAGCTTGGCGACCTTGTCGGAGACCCGTACCGCCTCCAGACCCGAGAGCAGGCGGTCGGCGCGCTTGGCCATATTCTGCGCGGCGACGGTCTTGGTGGCCTTCGCGCGCATCTTGTCGGCCTGCGCGTTGAGGGTCGCGGCCTTCTTCTCGGCGTTCTGGCGCTCGCGCTTGCGGCGCTTCTCGTCGGCCTCGCGCTGCTGCTGGTAGAGCTTCCAGCCCATGTTGTAGACGTCGATCTGCGAGCGGTTGGCGTCCAGGTAGAAGACCTTGTTGACCACGGTCTCGACCAGTTCGACGTCGTGGGAGATCACGACGAAGCCGCCGCGGTAGGTCTTGAGGTAGTCGCGCAGCCAGACGATCGAGTCCGCGTCGAGGTGGTTGGTGGGCTCGTCCAGGAGCAGGGTGTCGGCGTCCGAGAAGAGGATCCGGGCCAGCTCGACGCGGCGGCGCTGACCGCCGGAGAGCGTGTGCAGCGGCTGGCCGAGCACGCGGTCGGGCAGGCTGAGCGCGGCGGCGATGGTGGCGGCCTCGGCCTCGGCGGCGTACCCGCCCTTGGTGAGGAACTCCGTCTCCAGGCGCTCGTACTTCTTCATGGCCTTCTCGCGGGTGGCGCCCTTGCCGTTCGCCATCCGCTCCTCGTTCTCGCGCATCTTGCGCAGGATCTCGTCGAGACCACGGGCGGAGAGGATGCGGTCGCGGGCGAGGATCTCCAGGTCGCCGGTGCGCGGGTCCTGCGGGAGGTAGCCGACCTCGCCGGAGCGGCTGATGGTGCCGCCGGCAGGGGTGCCCTCGCCGGCGAGGCACTTGGTGAGGGTGGTCTTGCCCGCTCCGTTGCGGCCGACCAGGCCGATGCGGTCGCCCTTGGCGATACGGAAGGAGGCGGACTCGATGAGGATGCGGGCGCCGGCGCGCAGCTCGATGCCGGAGGCGGTGATCACGGAAAAACTCCAGGGCAGGATGGACGGCGGAGGGACGAGGGCGGAGGTCTCTCGACGCCGCTAATGCGCAAGGAGAATGGCCATGACCCCATTCTACTGGCGGCGTGCAACTGCTTTTCCGCGTGCCCGCCGGGGGTAACCGTCCGATACTCGGCGCAGGGTGCCACCCCGGTCCCCGCCGAGCCGACGGAGGTGCACCCATGCAGTTCGACGACGACGCCGATCTGGACACGTCCGAGGTCCAGGATGTGCGCGGCAGCCGGATCCCGGGCGGGCGGGCCACCGTGGGCGGCGGCATCGTGGGCGTGATCGCGCTGATCCTGGGGCTGCTGTTCGGCGTCGGCCCGGACCAGCTGGGCCTCTCGTCCGGTGATACGGAGCCGGGAGCGGCCTCCTCGTCGGCGGCGCAGGTGCAGGAGAGCTGCCTGAAGGGCCAGGACGCCAACAGCCGGGACGACTGCCGGACGGTGGCGGTGGTCAACAGCGTGCAGGACTTCTGGCGCCAGGAGTTCGAGCGGCGGCGCGGGAGTTACGGGGCCGCGCCGACGGTCCTGTTCAGCGAGCGGGTCGGCACCGCGTGCGGGGCGGCGACCGCGGCGGTGGGGCCGTTCTACTGCCCGGGCGACCGGAAGGTCTATCTGGACCTGGGCTTCTTCGACGAGCTGCGGACGAAGTTCGGCTCCAGCGGCGGGCCGTTCGCGCAGGCGTATGTGATCGCGCACGAGTACGGCCACCATGTGCAGAACCAGATGGGCACACTGAGCCGCTCGCAGGACGGGCGGCAGGGTGCGGACAGCAACGCGGTGAAGGTGGAGCTGCAGGCCGACTGCTACGCCGGGGTTTGGGCGCACCACGCGACGACGACGCCGGACGAGTCGACGGGCCGGCCGCTGATCACGGAGCTGACCCGGGCGGACATCCGGGACGGTCTGGACGCGGCGGCGGCGGTCGGGGACGACCGGATCCAGGAGCGGTTCCAGGGCCGGGTCACGCCGGAGTCCTGGACGCACGGCTCCTCGGCCCAGCGCCAGCAGTGGTTCTCGACCGGGTTCCGCAGCGGTGACATGGCGCGGTGCGACACCTTCGCCTGAGGCGTGGATCGTGCGCGTACGGCCCCGGGTCCGCCGGCTGAGCGGTGGACCCGGGGCCGTAGGGACTCTCAGGCTCCGCCGGTGTGGACCTGGAAGGCGGCGCGGCGGACCGCCTTGGCCAGGGCCGGGTCGGGATGCGCGGCGGCCAGGGCCACCAGGACCTGGACCGTGCGCGGGTGGCCGACGGCTCGGACCTCGTCGAGCAGGGCCGGGACCGTGCCCTGGACGGCGGAGTCGAGGTGGCGCACCAGCAGCCCGGTCTCGCCGTGGTCGGCGACGGCGGCGGCGGTGTCGACCCAGAGCCAGGTGGCCTCCTCACGGCTGAGGATCTCCTGCGCGTCGTCCGGGTCGGCGCCTTCGTACTCGGCGAGCCAGAGCAGCGCGTAGGGCCGCAGCGACGGGTGGTCGACCACGGCGCGGACCTCGGGCTCGGCCGGAGCGCCGACGACGCGGAGCGCCTCGAAGGCCAGGCCCCGCAGCAGCGCGTCCTCGCCGCGGGCGACGGCGAGGAGTTCGGCGACGGCGCTGCCGACCGTACGGGCGGCGAGCCAGGCCCGGTATTCGGCGCGGGCCGGTCCGGGGGTGAGGCGGGCGCAGCCGAGCAGCATGTCGGCGGCGGACTGCTCGATGTTGCCGGCCGGGCTCTGGGCGGCGACGCAGATCTGTTCCAGCTTGACCCAGACCGCCCAGTTGCCGAGCGGGGTGAGGGTGGCGTGGCCGTGGCCGAGGGTCAGGGCGCCGACGGCGGCGAGGCCTTCGAGGGCCCAGTCGAGCAGGAGGGCGTCGAGGTCGGCGCTGCGGTCGGCCGCCGGGCCCGCGGTGGCCGGTTCGCCGGGTCCTCCCGCGCGGCCGGCGCCGTACGGGACTTCGCAGCGCTCCTCCTGGAGCTCGGCGATGCGCTGCGCGAGGAGGTCCAGGAGAGCGGGTACGGGGACGGGGCCCGCGGAGAGCTGGAGGAGCGACAGCACCTGAGGCACGGCCTCGACGGCTTCGGCGACCGCTCCGGCCTCGATGTCCTCGGGCGCGGCGTGGACCAGCGACCAAGCGTCGAAGAGCGCGACCCAGCCGCGCAGCACGGCCGAGTCGTCCCGGTCCCAGGCGCGCAGCCGCCAGCCGGGGCGGGCCGTGTCGCCGTGCAGCTCGATCAGGCCGGCCAGCCGGGCCCGGTCCCAGCCCGCGCGCACCTGGGCCGGAGAGAGCTCCAGGGCCGTCGCGGCCCGTTCGAGGGCCTGGGTGGCGAGGGGTGCGGCGCTGCCGGGTGCGGGGGCGCCGGCGGCCCAGTGGGCGATGCGCACGGCGTCGGCGAGGACCGACCGGGCCTGGCGGGCCAGTTCGGTGCGGGGCGGGGTGCCCTCGGGGGGCCTGGGGGCCGGCCTGGTGCGCCGGGTGGTCACGGCCTTGCGGGCGGTGGCAAGAGGTCGCGGGCGGACAAGTCGCAGCCTGGAGTCGCGCGGGGTACGGGACGTCACGGGAGCAGTCTTGCCTCTGACGGCCCGAAAGCCCAAACGGAAGCCGTTTCACCGGTACGCGCGGGGTTACCGGGGGTGCGGCGACCAAAGGGACCGATGCGGCCATCACCTCACATCAGGGGCGTGAGGAAACGCCTGAGGGTCTCTTCGTAACGGCCGGGATCCGCGTTCCACATCGACGCATGCGGAGCCTGCTGTACGGCGTGGACGCTGACCAGGTCCGGCCGGCGGGCGGCCAGCTCCCGGGACGGGCGCCACGGCGCGATCGTGTCGTCCGGGCCGTGCAGGATCAGCGTCGGTGCGGGCAGCTCGTCGGCCAGGGAGGTGTCCAGGAGCGGGGCCGAGGTCATCCCGGTCCGGCCCTGCGCGGCGCGGACCGCCAGCGGCAGCAGAGCGGCGGGGACTCCGCGGGCGGCGGCCAGCGCGCGCAGCGTGGTCGGCCAGTCCAGGACCGGGGAGTCCAGGACGAGGCCGCCGACGCGCTCGCGCAGCGGAGAGTTCACGGCGGCGTGCAGGGCCATGGAGGCGCCGGTGGACCAGCCGTACAGGATCACGTTCCGGGCGCCGTAGCGGACGGCGAAGCGCATCGCGGCGTCCAGGTCGCGCCATTCGGAGGCGCCGAGGTGGCCGAGGCCGTCGGCGGGACGCGGGGCTCCGGCGTCTCCTCGGTAGGCGAGGTCCAGTACGGGGAACTGCTGATCGCTCAGGAAGCCCATCAGGTTCATGGGGTGCTCGCGGGTGGTGCCGAGGCCGTGCGCGGTGATGATCCAGGTGTCGCGCTCGCCGGGGACCCACCAGGCGGGCAGTCCGCCGAGCTCGCCGGGGATCTCGACCTCCCGGAACTCCAGGCCGAGCGCGCTGCCCGGGTCGCCTCGGTAGAGCTCGGGCGTGAGGCGGACCTTGTCGCCGGGTTCGAGGAGGCCGTGGGTGACCCGCTCCAGGGTGCGGACGACGGTGTCGGCGGTGGACTCGGCGCCTTCCACGACGGGCCCGACCACGGCGTGGACTCCGGGGCCCTCGATCCCGTACGTGCCGGGGCGGAGCGCGGTGAGCGAGCGGGTCAGGGTGATCCGCTCGATCGCCGTGGCGTGCACGGTGAGTCTGCGGTCGGCGGGGAGGGGCCGTCCGGGCGCCGCCTTGAGGGCGGCGTCACTGGCGTACCGGCCGGCGGCGACAGCTGCCGCGCCGGCGCCGAAAATCGTGGTGACGGCCGTTGCCGTCGCAGTTGCCGGGCGCACCGCTTCAGTGTCGTGGGACGGACGCCGTGGTGCCAGTGGGCGGGGCCGTCCGGTGTGGCGCGGACGGGGCGGCGCTGTGGATCAGCCGGGCTGGCCGTATCCCTTGAGCGCCTCGGTCACCTCGTCGAGCTGGGCCCCGCTGAGCAGCGACGGGGTGCGGCCGGGCAGCGCGCTCGCGGTGAGCCAGAGGCGGCAGAGCCACTCCAGCTGGGCGGTGCGCTCGTAGGCCTGGCCGAGGGTGGAGCCGTAGGTGACGGTGCCGTGGTTGGCCAGGAGGCAGCCGGTGCGGCCGCGCAGCGCGGTGAGCATGGCGTCGGCCAGCTCGGGCGTGCCGTAGCGGGCGTACGGGGCGGTGCGGACGGGGCCGCCGAGGATGGCGGCCGCGTAGTGCACGAGCGGCACCTCGGTGACGAGGGTGGAGACGGCGGTGGCGTGCACCGCGTGGGTGTGGACCACGGCGGCGGCGTCGGTCTCCGTGTAGACCGCGAGGTGGAGCGGGAGTTCGCTGGTGGGCCTCAGCTGCCCCAGCACCTGCCGCCCGTCCAGGTCGACGCCGACCGCGTCCTCCGCTCCGAGCCGGTCGTACGGCACGCCGGTGGGCGTCACCAGGACCAGGTCTCCGACGCGGGCCGACACATTGCCGGAGGTGCCGACGACCAGGCCCTCGGCGGCGCTCCGGCGGGCGGTCGCGACCACGTCCCGCCAGGCCAGGGCGACTGATTCCGCCTGCTGCTCGCTCATGGGGCGAGCGTAGGGGCGGCGGCCGGAAACCGGAACGTCACGCCCCACGTGACCGGGATCTCTTCCGGGGTCGGATGTGACCGTCAAAAACTTCGCCAACGAGGAGTAAAGGGCAGACCAGCCGGTGCACCACGGGCATCCCGCAACCCCTCCCGCACACAAGCGGAACCACCGCACTCCGATTCGGGTCACCACAGCGCCCCACCCAGTTCATCTTCCGTTCACTCAGGTTGCCTACGGTCCACGAGCCACTGACGTCGAACGATTGCCTGGGTAAATGGAACACATCACGCTGCTGCTTGCGATTGTGGTCGTAACAGCTCTCGTGTTCGATTTCACGAACGGTTTCCACGACACCGCCAACGCGATGGCGACCACCATCTCGACCGGCGCGATGAAGCCCAAGACAGCGGTGGCCATGTCCGCCGTTCTCAACCTGATCGGCGCGTTCCTGTCGGTGGAGGTCGCCAAGACGATCTCCGGCGGGATCGTCAACGAGGACGGCATCAGAACAGAGGTCATCTTCGCGGCGCTCGTCGGCGCCATCCTGTGGAATCTCTTCACCTGGCTGCTGGGCCTCCCGTCCAGCTCCTCCCACGCCCTGTTCGGCGGTCTGATCGGCGCCGCCGTGATGTCGGCCGGCTGGTCCTCGATCAACGGCGGCACCGTCGTCACCAAGGTGCTGCTGCCCGCGATCGCCGCCCCGCTGGTCGCCGGTATCGCCGCGATGCTGGCCACCCGGCTCACGTACCGGATCAACCGGAACGTCACCGACCCGAACCAGCAGAAGTCGACCGCCAAGGGCTACCGGGCCGGCCAGATCGCCTCCGCCGGTCTCGTCTCGCTCGCCCACGGCACCAACGACGCGCAGAAGACGATGGGCATCATCACGCTGGCGCTGGTCACCAGCGGTGTCCTGGCCCCCGGCTCCAACCCGCCCATGTGGGTCATCGTCTCGGCCGGTATCGCCATCGCGCTCGGCACCTACCTCGGCGGCTGGCGCATCATCCGCACCATGGGCAAGGGCCTCACCGACCTCCGGCCGCCGCAGGGCTTCGCCGCCCAGACCAGCGCGGCGACCGTCATCCTGGCCTCCTCGCACCTCGGCTTCTCGCTCTCCACCACCCAGTCCTGCTCGGGTGCCGTGATGGGCGCGGGCCTCGGCCGCAAGGGCGGCGTGGTCCGCTGGTCCACCGCCACCCGGATGTTCGTCGCCTGGGGCCTCACGCTCCCGGCCGCGGGTCTGGTCGGCGCGGGCGCCGAGTTCCTCACCAAGCAGGGCCCCTGGGGCATCGCCGTCACGGCGGTCATCCTGATCGGCGGCTCCTTCGCCATCTGGCTGGCCTCGCGCCGCCAGCCGGTCGACCACACCAACGTCAACGACACCGACGACGCGACGGCGGACGAGCCGCAGGGCATCGTCACCACCGCCATGGCCGCGGTCGCTCCGCCGCCCACCGCCGGCGCGGTCTCCGAGCTCTCGACCACCATCCCGGCCCCGGCCGCGGCACCCGACGACACGCCCCGCCCCGCGGCCACGGTGTAAGGACAGATCCGTATGAAAATCGACTGGGCAGCTCTCGCCTCCGTCTTCGGTGTCAGTCTCGTGGTCACCGTCGCACTGGTCGGCCTCTTCACCCTGGGCATCGTCGCCCTCTCCAAGCTGTCGGCCCCGGCCGGCGGTGCCACCGGCGGCGCCACCGGCGGTACGGCCGCGCTGGCGCGCACCGGCGCGTACGCCTGCTTCGCGGCGTGCGTGGCGGCGGTCGCGTACGGGATCTATCTGATCGTCGCCTGACCGCACCGACACGTTCCTTCGGGCCGGACACACCACCGTGTGTCCGGCCCGATGTGCGTCTGCGCACACCGGGGCTCCGCAGGTCAACAGCAAGTTGACGGCCGTTCTCGCAGCGTGGTGGACTGCCGGAGCCATTTACGGCGACAGAAGAGGAAGCCGGTGCGAATCCGGCGCGGTCCCGCCACTGTCACCGGGGAGCACTCCCCCACACCGGATGTCACGGCCCTCGCGACGAGGGCTGGAAGGCCGGGGGAAGCGCGGATCCGGAAGCCAGGAGACTCTTGTCGCCGGTCACGTCGAACCAGGGCGCGGACCCTGAGTGAGGACATAAGCCATGCCCGGCCGCCGTGCGCCGCATCCTGTACCTCTTCGTGCCGGAACGCCTCTGCCCACGGCGGGCTGAACCGTGCGTGTCGATCGCGTCTTCGCGTACGGCGCCACCGCCGGGCTGATCGCCGACGCGGCTCTCGGCGATCCGCGCCGCAGGCATCCTGTCGCCGGGTTCGGCCGGGCCGCCGCGCGGGTGGAGTCCCTGCTGTGGCGTGACGACCGGGGCCGGGGCGCGCTGCACACGCTGCTCTGCGCCGGAGGCGCCGTAGGAGCCGCCGCGCTGGCCGCCCGTGCCGTACGGAACCGTCCCGCGCTCGCCGTCGCGCTGACGGCCGCCACCACCTGGTCGGTCGTCGGCGGCACGTCGCTGGGCCGGGAGGCCCGGGCCATCGGCGGTGCGCTGGCCGCCGGTGACCTGGAGGTGGCCCGGGAGCGGCTGCCGCACCTGTGCGGGCGCGATCCGCAGGCCCTGGACGGGCCCCAGATCGCCCGCGCCGTCGTGGAGTCGGTCGCGGAGAACACCTCGGACGCCGTCGTCGGCGCGCTGGTGTGGGGCGCGATCGGCGGGGTTCCGGGGCTCGTCGGCTTCCGGGCCGTGAACACGCTGGACGCGATGGTCGGTCACAAGTCGCCTCGTCACCGCCGTTACGGCTGGGCCTCGGCCCGCCTGGACGACGTGGCGGGATGGCCCGGCGCCCGGCTGACGGCCGCGCTGGCCGTGGTGGCCGGCGGGCGCCCTTCGGAGGCCGTACGCGCCTGGAAGGCGGACGCGGGGCGCCATCCGAGCCCGAACGCGGGACCGGTGGAGGCCGCGTTCGCGGGAGCGCTCGGCGTACGGCTCGGCGGGACGCTGGCGTACGCCGGGCGCGTCGAGCACCGGCCGGTGCTGAACGGTGCGTCGGGCCAGGAGGTCCGCAGCGCCGACATCGAACGCGCGGTGCGGCTGTCGCGGCGGGTGAGTGTGCTGGCCCTCGGCGTGTGCGTGGTGGGCCGGACGGTCGTGGGGCGCGTGGTCGCGGGACGGTCGTCGACAGGACAGGGGCGGGGACGGGCATGAGCGGTGGGCTGCTGGTCGCGGGGACGACCTCCGACGCGGGCAAGAGCGTCGTCACGGCGGGCATCTGCCGCTGGCTGGTGCGCCGGGGCGTGAAGGTCGCGCCGTTCAAGGCGCAGAACATGTCCCTCAACTCCTTCGTGACCCGTGAAGGCGCCGAGATCGGCCGCGCGCAGGCCATGCAGGCGCAGGCCGCCCGGGTCGAGCCGACGGCCCTGATGAACCCGGTCCTGCTCAAGCCCGGCAGCGACCGCTCCAGCCAGGTCGTCCTGATGGGCAAGCCGGTCGGCGAGATGAGCGCCCGTGGCTACCACGGCGGCCGGCAGGAGGCGTTGCTCGGGACGGTCACGGACTGCCTGGAGCAGCTGCGGTCCACACACGACGCGGTGATCTGCGAAGGGGCCGGGTCGCCGGCCGAGATCAACCTGCGGCGGACGGACATCGTGAACATGGGGATCGCGCGGGCCGCCCGCTTTCCCGTGCTGGTGGTCGGCGACATCGACCGGGGTGGAGTCTTCGCGTCGTTCTTCGGGACGACGGCGCTGCTGAGCGCGGAGGACCAGTCGCTGGTCGCCGGGTACCTGGTGAACAAGTTCCGGGGCGATGTCTCGCTGCTGGAGCCGGGGCTGGACATGCTGTACGGGCTGACCGGGCGGCGTACGTACGGAGTGCTGCCGTACGCCCACGGGCTCGGCATCGACGAGGAGGACGGCCTGCGGGTGTCCCTGCGCGGTGCGGTGCGCGAGTCGGTCGTGGCACCGCCGCACGGCGAGGACGTGTTGCGGGTCGCGGTCTGCGCGGTGCCGTTGATGTCCAACTTCACGGATGTGGACGCGCTGGCCGCCGAACCGGGTGTCGTCGTGCGGTTCGTGGACCGGGCCGAGGAGCTGGCCGACGCGGACCTGGTCGTCGTGCCGGGCACGCGCGGCACGGTGAAGGCGCTGGCCTGGCTGCGCGAGCGCGGTCTCGCGGAGGCGCTGGTGCGGCGGGCGCGCGCGGGCCGGCCGGTGCTGGGGATCTGCGGCGGGTTCCAGGTGCTCGGTGAGCGGATCGAGGACGAGGTGGAGTCGCGGGCCGGAGTCGTGGACGGGCTGGGGCTCCTTCCCGTACGTGTGCGCTTCGAGCGGGCCAAGACGCTGGCGCGGCCGGTGGGTTCGGCGCTCGGTGAGCCGGTGGAGGGGTACGAGATCCACCACGGGGTGGCCGATGTGCGGGGCGGCGAGCCGTTCCTGGACGGGTGCCGGGTCGGTGCGGTGTGGGGGACGCACTGGCACGGGTCGCTGGAGAGCGACGGGTTCCGGCGGCGGTTCCTGGAGGAGGTGGCCCGGGCCGCCGGGCGGCGGTTCGTGCCGGCGCCGGACACGAGCTTCGGGGTGTTGCGGGAGGAGCAGCTGGATCGGCTCGGGGATCTGGTGGAGGAGCACGCGGATACGGACGCGTTGTGGCGGTTGATCGAGGAGGGCGCGCCGGTGGGGTTGCCGTTCGTGCCGCCGGGGGCGCCGGCGTTGGGTGCGGGTGGGCCGCAGAGCCGGGGCGCTGCACCGGACCCCGCTCCTCAATCGCCGGAGGGGCTTGAAATCGCCGGGCCCGCTGGGCCTGCGGTTGCTGATGTTCATGTCGACGAGGAGGCCAAGTGAGTACGCCGTATCCCTTCACCGCGATCGTCGGGCAGGACGACCTGCGGCTCGGGCTGTTGCTGAATGCCGTCAGTCCGGCCGTCGGTGGTGTGCTGGTGCGCGGTGAGAAGGGGACCGCCAAGTCCACCGCCGTGCGGGCGCTCGCCGCGCTGATGCCCGAGGTCTCCGTCGTCCCCGGCTGCCGGTTCTCCTGTGATCCGGCCTCGCCCGATCCGGCGTGTCCCGATGGGCCGCACGCGGAGGCGGCCGGTGTGTCGCGTCCGGCGCGGACCGTCGAGCTGCCCGTCGGCGCGTCCGAGGACCGGCTCGTGGGGGCGCTGGACATCGAGCGGGCGCTCTCGGAGGGCGTGAAGGCGTTCGAGCCGGGGCTGCTGGCGGACGCGCACCGCGGGATCCTGTACGTGGATGAGGTCAACCTGCTCCACGACCACCTGGTGGACCTGCTGCTGGACGCGGCCGCCATGGGTGCCTCGTACGTGGAGCGCGAAGGCGTCTCCGTACGGCATGCGGCACGGTTCCTGCTGGTCGGAACGATGAACCCGGAAGAGGGCGAGCTGCGGCCGCAGTTGCTGGACCGGTTCGGGCTGACCGTGGAGGTGGCCGCCTCCCGGGACACCGATGAGCGGGTGGAGGTCGTACGGCGCCGGCTCGCGTACGACGACGATCCCGAGGCGTTCGCCGCGCGCTGGGCCGAGGAGGAGACGGCGCTCCGGGAGCGCATCGCCGCCGCGCGCGCCCTGCTGCCGCGTGTCGTGCTCGGTGACGGCGTGTTGCGGCAGATCGCCGCGACCTGTGCCGCGTTCGAGGTCGACGGGATGCGGGCGGACATCGTGATGGCCCGTACCGCGACCGCGCTCGCCGCCTGGGCCGGACGCGAGGAGGTCACCGCCGACGACGTACGGCAGGCCGCTCTCCTGGCCCTGCCTCACCGCCGGCGCCGCAACCCGTTCGACGCGCCGGGCCTGGACGAGGACAAGCTCGATCAGACCTTGGACGAGGCGGGCCCGCAGGAGAGCGACGACGGCGACGACGATCCCGATCCGGGTCCCGATGGCGGCGACGGTGGCGGTGGCGGTGGCGTGCCGCCTCAGGCCGACGGCGACCGCACGCCTCCGCAGAGCGACGGCGGCTCGGACGACACGCCGTCGCAGGCTCCCGAAGGCGCTCCCGACGCGCCGGGCCGGTCCGCCGGAGCCGAGCAGCAGCCCGTGGCGGCCGCCGAGCCGTTCCGTACGAAGATGCTCAGTGTTCCGGGGCTGGGAGAAGGCGCTGCGGGGCGGCGTTCTCGGGCCCGTACGGCGCATGGTCGGACCACAGGATCGGTCCGGCCACAAGGCGCTCTCACCAAACTGCACCTCGCCGCCACCATCCAGGCGGCCGCACCGCACCAGCGTGCGCGCGGGCGGTCCGGGCGCGGGCTCGTGGTGCGGCGGGACGATCTGCGGCAGGCGACCCGTGAGGGACGCGAGGGCAACCTCGTGCTGTTCGTCGTGGACGCGTCCGGGTCGATGGCGGCCCGGCAGCGGATGAGCGCGGTCAAGGGAGCCGTGCTGTCGCTGCTGCTCGACGCCTACCAGCGGCGGGACAAGGTCGGACTGGTCACCTTCCGGGGCAAGGAGGCCGAGGTGGCGCTGCCGCCGACCTCGTCCGTGGACGCGGCCGCCGCCCGGCTGGAGTCGCTGCCGACCGGTGGCCGTACGCCTCTGGCCGCCGGGCTGCTGAAGGCCCATGACGTGCTGCGCGTGGAGCGGTTGCGCGATCCGTCGCGGCGGCCGCTGCTCGTCGTGGTGACGGACGGCCGGGCGACCGGCGGTCCGGAGCCGGTGGCGCTCGCAGGCCGGGCCGGGCGGCTGCACCGCGCCGAAGGGACGGCGTCGGTCGTCGTGGACTGCGAGTCGGGGTACGTACGCCTCGGTCTCGCCGGGGAGCTGGCCCGGGAGCTGGGAGGCACCGCCGTCACGCTCGACGAGCTGCGGGCCGACTCGATCGCCGGGCTCGTCAAGGACGTCACCGCAGCCGGGAGGGCCGCTTAATGCCGCAGGGACAGCCGACATCGGTACCGGACGACGGGCTCACCACCCGTCAGCGCCGCAACCGCCCGCTCCTGTTCGTCCACACGGGCATAGGCAAGGGCAAGTCGACAGCGGCATTCGGGCTCGCGCTGCGGGCCTGGAACCAGGGCTGGCCGATCGGGGTGTTCCAGTTCGTGAAGTCGGCGAAGTGGAAGGTCGGCGAGGAGAACGCGCTGAAGGTGCTGGGCGCGAGCGGCGAGGGCGGCACGGTCGACTGGCACAAGATGGGCGAGGGCTGGTCCTGGGTCCAGCGCGACGGCCAGCTCGACAACGAGGAGAAGGCCCGCGAGGGCTGGGAGCAGGTCAAGCGTGACCTGGCGGCCGAGACGTACAAGCTGTATGTGCTGGACGAGTTCGCCTATCCGCTGCACTGGGGCTGGATCGACACCGACGAGGTCGTCGAGGTCATGCGGAACCGGCCCGGCACCCAGCATGTGGTGATCACCGGCCGCAACGCGCCGGACGCGCTGATCGAGGCCGCCGACCTGGTGACCGACATGTCGAAGGTCAAGCACCCGATGGACGCGGGACAGAAGGGCCAGAGGGGCATCGAGTGGTGAGTACGCCCCGTCTGGTCATCGCCGCTCCGGCCTCGGGCAGCGGCAAGACCACCGTCGCCACCGGCCTGATGGCCGCCTTCGCCGCGCGCGGGCTCGCCGTCTCGCCGCACAAGGTGGGCCCGGACTACATCGATCCGGGCTACCACTCGCTGGCGACGGGCCGCCCGGGCCGGAATCTCGACGCGTACATGTGCGGGCCGGAGCTGGTCGCTCCGCTCTTCGCGCACGGGTCGTCGGGGTGTGACCTCGCCGTGGTCGAGGGCGTGATGGGGCTGTACGACGGTGCCTCGGGCCAAGGTGAGCTGGCGTCGACCGCGCAGGTGGCGAAGCTGCTCAGGGCGCCGGTGGTGCTGGTGGTCGACGCTTCCTCGCAGTCGCGGTCGGTGGCGGCGCTGGTGCACGGCTTCGCCTCCTGGGACCCTCAGGTGCGGATCGGCGGCGTGATCCTGAACAAGGTGGCCTCCGACCGGCACGAGGCGCTGTTGCGGGACGCGTTGGACGAGTCGGGGCTTCCGGTGCTCGGTGTGCTGCGCCGGGCGCCTCAGGTCGCGACGCCTTCGCGCCACCTGGGTCTGGTGCCGGTGGCCGAGCGGCAGGACGATGCGGTGGATGCCGTACGGGCCATGGGTGAGCGGGTTCTCGCCGGGTGCGACCTGGACGCGCTGATGGCGCTGGCGCGGACGGCGCCCGCGCTGGCGGACGAGCCGTGGGCACCGGCGTACGCCCCGGCCCAAGGCCCGCGGCCCGTCGTCGCGGTGGCCGGCGGAGCGGCGTTCACCTTCGCGTACGCGGAACACGCCGAGCTGCTGACGGCGGCCGGCGCGGAGGTCGTGGTCTTCGACCCGCTGCGGGACGAGAAGCTGCCGGCCGGCACGGCGGGGCTGGTGATCGGCGGCGGGTTCCCGGAGGTGTACGCACCCGAACTGTCGGCCAACGAGCCGCTGCGGCGGGCCGTGACCGAACTGGCCCTGAGCGGCGCTCCGGTGGCCGCCGAGTGCGCCGGGCTGCTCTATCTGGCGCGGGAGCTGGACGGGAAGCCGATGTGCGGGGTGCTGGACGCGGAGGCCCGGATGTCGGAGCGGCTCACGCTCGGGTACCGGCAGGCGGTGGCGGTCTCCGAGAGTCCGCTGGCGGCGGCCGGGACCCGGATGCGCGGCCATGAGTTCCACCGGACGGTGCTGGAGCCGGGCGCGGGGCCGGTGCCGGCGTGGGGCATGCACCAGCCGGAGCGTCGGGTGGAGGGGTACGTCCAGCGGGGCGTGCACGCCAGCTATCTGCACACCCACTGGGCCGCCTCGCCCGAGGTGGCGCGGCGGTTCGTGGAGCACTGCCGGGTGCGGTGAGGCGTACCGGGGCGCACGCCGGCGCACGTACGGCTCACTCCGCGATGCCGACCACCAGCCAGATGAAGCCCACGCCTCCGATGGTGCAGAGGAGGGTGGAGCGGGCGGGATGGGTGTGGTGTGCCTCGGGAAGAATCTCCGCGGCGGCCAGGTAGAGCAGCGCTCCGCCGAAGAATCCGAGATAGCCGCCGAGCAGTTCCTCCGGAAGGGTGAACAGCAGCGTCGTCGCGGCGCCCACGACCGGTGCCACGGCGGCCGCGAACAGCATCAGGAGCGCCTTGCGACGGGCGTTCCCGTAAAGACTGGTGAGGGTGTACGTGTTGAATCCGTCGGCGAAGTCATGACTGATCACCGCCAGCGCGACGGCCACGCCCATGGCTCCGCTGACCTGGAAGGCGGCGCCGAGCGCGATGCCGTCCATCAGGCTGTGGCCGACCATCGCGGCCGCCGCCGTCAGCCCCACCCGCGGTACGCGTTCGCCACTCGCCCCGTGTGCCACCTGGCGCACGGCGAGCAGTCCCTCCACCAGATGGGCCACCAGGAAGCCGCCGACGAAGAGCAGCAGAGCTGCGGGCACGCCCAAGACCGGCGCGCCCGCGGCCTCCATCGCCTCCGGCAGCAGGTCCAGGCCGACCACGCCGAGCATCAGCCCGCCCGCGAAGCCGAGCACCAGGTGGCGGCGGTCGGTGACGCGTTGCGCGACCCAGCCGCCGGCCAGAGTCATCAGGAACGCGCCGAGCGCGACGAACACCGCCATGGGGTCTTGCTAGTCGATCGACCCGGCCGACCGCATCTCAGGGTGTCCTTACCCGGAGCGGCCGCGCCCGCGACGACGACCAGGCCCGTGAGCCGTACGGCCGCCGGGCCCGTGACCGTATACGGAACAGCTCCACCTCCCACCCCTTGACGTGAAAGGCAGGCTCCGCCATGACGACCCCCACCCCTGAGCCCGGTGTGCGGAACCTGGTCGTCGGGGTCGGCGCCCGCCGGGACGCACCGGCCGACGCGGTGTTCGGCCTGATCGAGCGGACGCTGCGCGGAGCCGGGTTGCGGACCGCCGATGTGGTGGAGGTGGCGACGGTCGACGCGAAGGCGGACGAGCCGGGGATCGTGGGAGCCGCGGCGCGGCTCGGGGTGCCGGTGCGAACGTATCCGGCGGCGGCGCTGGCGGCGGTGCGCGTGCCGAACCCGTCGGGTACGGCGGCCGATGCGGTGGGCACGCCGTCGGTGGCGGAGGCGGCGGCGCTGATCGGCGCGGACGAGCTGGTGGTCGCGAAGTCCACCGGCCAGGGCCTGGCGACCTGTGCGGTGGCCCGCCGCTTTCCGGCCGTCCTTGCGCCTTTCGCTGTTTCCGGCGAGAAAACTTCCACCCCACTCGTGACGGAAGGCCCCGGCCCGTTCACCATGGCAGCCATGACTCCCCCCACACATCCCCCCACGCGAGACATCGAGAGCGCCGGGCCCGACCTGCGGCACCACGGCGACGCGGAGGTGCGCGGCGAGAATCTGACCGATCTCGCCGTGAACGTCCGGACCCACACACCGCCGGAGTGGCTGCGTCAGCGGATAGCCGCCTCTCTCGTTTCGCTGGCCGCCTACCCCGATGGCACACCGGCCCGGGCGGCGGTCGCCGAGCGGCACGGACTGCCGGTGGAGCGTGTCCTGCTGACGGCGGGCGCGGCGGAGGCGTTCGTGCTGATCGCGCGGGCGCTGCCGGCCCGGTGTCCGGTGGTCGTGCATCCGCAGTTCACCGAGCCGGAGGCGGCGCTGCGGGCGGCCGGGCACGGAGTGGGTCGGGTGCTGCTGCGGGCGGAGGACGGCTTCCGGCTCGATCCGGCGGCGGTGCCGGAGGAGGCGGATCTGGTGGTGGTCGGCAACCCCACCAACCCGACGTCCGTGCTGCATCCGGCGGCGCTGCTGGAGCGGCTGGCAAGACCGGGCCGGACGCTGGTGGTGGACGAGGCGTTCATGGACGTGGTGCCGGGCGAGCGCGAGGCGTTGTGCGGGCGGACGGACATTCCGGGCCTGGTCGTGCTGCGCAGCCTGACCAAGACATGGGGACTGGCCGGGCTGCGGATCGGCTACGTCCTGGCCGAGCCGGAGACGATCGCGCTGCTGGCCGAGGCGCAACCGCTGTGGCCGGTGTCGTCCCCGGCGCTGGCGGCGGCCCAGGCGTGCATGGAGCCGCGGGCGCTGGTGGAGGCGGCGGAGGCGGCGGACCGGATCACGGTGGACCGGGCGCACCTGCTGGCCGGGCTGGCGGAGTTCAGCGAGGTGCGGGCGGTGGAGGAGGCCTCCGGGCCGTTCGTCCTGGTCCGGCTGGAGCGGGCGGCGGAGATCCGGGAGCGGCTGCGGCTGCTGGGCTTCGCGGCCCGGCGCGGCGATACGTTCCCGGGGCTCGGGCCGCAGTGGCTGCGGCTGGCCGTCCGCGACCGGGCGACGACCAACCGCTTCCTCCAGGCCTTGGACCAGGCCGTCCAGGCGCTGCCCGCACGCACCGGACGCTGAGCCCAGGAGGCGGCGTTCCGTCGTACGAACGCCGCCCCCGGGTCCTATGGGCGAGCCAGGATCAGCTCTGCGCGCTGCCGCTGCGCCGGCGCGCGACCACCGTGGCGCCCGCGCCGACCGCGAGCAGCAGGGCCGCGCCGCCCGCGATGTACGGAGTGGAGGAGCTGCCGCCGGTCTCGGCGAGGTTGGGCGTGGTGCCGGAACCGGTCTGCGGCTTCACATCGGTGCCACCGTCGGAACCGCCGGTTGAGCCGCCCTGGTCACCGCCGGTGGACCCGCCCGTGGAACCAACGGTGTCACCGCCGCCGGAGCCACCCGTGGACCCGCCGTCGGTGCCGCCCGGCTCCTCCGGCGTCTTCGGGGTCTCGCAGGTCGCCTGGGCCAGTGTGACCTCGCCGTTCACCTCGGCCACGTTGAGATCGAGCGGATTGATCGCGACCTTGAGCTGGAGCGCCGTCGCCGCCGCCGTACGCGAGGTGGTCTCCGTCTTCGACAGGTCGAGGCTGACCTCACCGACGCCCGGCACCGTGACCAGGGTCGGACCGCCCGCGGAGAGCGTCACCTTCTGGCCGAGCACCTTGACGTGACCGAGCACGTTCGACTCGGCGACGGGCTGCTCGCCGACCTCGCAGAGCGCCTTGGAGGTCACCTTCTCGACCTCGATGAGCGAGAGCAGCGGCAGTCCGGGCACATGGACCCGGGCCTTGACCAGGTTGGCGTGGCCCTCGGCCTTCTTCTCGTCCACGGTGGCGCCGGCGGTGGCCACGTCGGCGCGCAGGACGCTGACCGGCTTTCCGCCTTCCACGCCGTCCAGGTTCACCGAGAGCGCGGTCTTCTCGGCGCTCGCCGGCGCCTGCACCTCGTTGAGCGTGACCTTGAGCGGCACCTGGACGGACTTGTTGAGGAGCGAGACGTCGAGCGCGGTACGGAGCACGACCGCGCTCGCCTTGCCCTCGCCGCCGGTGGCGGGCGTCGCCGGGGCTGCCTGCGCGGGGACGGCGGCAAACAGAGCGACGGGAGCGGTGGCGACCGCCAGGGCAGCAAGAAGGAAGGTGTTGCTGTTCAAGATGGTGGAACCCCCACAAGAGACATGGAGCCACCGGCACAGTCCAATGGGGGACATCGCCTGCGCCGGTGACCTCGACTCCGTGAATCTTTACGCACTGTGGGTGAACTGGCGGATACCTGAAGTGAGTTCACCCCAAAGGGGGGTTTCCGTGCGCATATTCGAATCTTTCGGTACCTGTGTTCCCTCCTGCCTCGCAGCCTCACCCGTTTCACACACCGGAAGCCGGGGCGCTGGACGAGCGGACCACATCAACGAGCCGGGAGGCCGTTCCGTCACTGCCGGTCAACCCAGCGCAACTTCAGCCGACGACCCGCCCGTTCAGCACGATGTGGCGCGGGGCCGCCAGCACCCGGACGTCCGCGCGCGGGTCCTCCTCGTACACGACCAGGTCCGCCGGAGCGCCTTCCTCAAGACCCGGCCGCCCCAGCCACCGCCTCGCGCCCCACGCCGTGGCCGAGAGCGCCTCCAGCGGCGGGATGCCCGCCTTCACCAGCTCGGCGACCTCGCCGGCGACCAGGCCGTGCGCCAGCGAACCGCCCGCGTCGGTGCCGACGTAGACCGGGATGCCGGCGTCGTACGCGGACCGGACGGTGTCGTAGCGCCGCTCGTACAGCTGCCGCAGATGCGCCGACCAGCGCGGGAACTTGGCCTCGCCGCCCGCCGCGAGGTCCGGGAACGTGGCGATGTTGACCAGCGTCGGGACGATGGCGACGCCGCGCTCGGCGAAGAGCGGGATGGTCTCCTCGGTGAGGCCGGTGGCGTGTTCGACGCAGTCGATGCCCGCCTCCACCAGATCGCGCAGCGACTCCTCGGCGAAGCAGTGCGCGGTGACCCGGGCACCGAGCCGGTGCGCCTCGGCGATGGCGGCCTCCACCTCGCCGCGCGGCCAGCAGGCGGTGAGGTCACCCGCGTCCCGGTCGATCCAGTCCCCCACCAGCTTGACCCAGCCGTCGCCGCGCCGGGCCTCCTGCGCGACGTACGCGACGAGGTCGCCGGGCTCGATCTCATGCGCGTAGTTACGGATGTAGCGCCGGGTCCTGGCGATGTGGCGGCCGGCCCGGATGATTTTCGGCAGGTCCTCGCGACCGTCGATCCAGCGGGTGTCGGACGGCGATCCGGCGTCCCGGATGAGCAGGGTCCCGGCCTCCCGGTCGGTGAGCGCCTGCTTCTCGGCGGTCGCCGCGTCGACCGGGCCGTGCCGGTCCAGACCGACATGGCAGTGCGCGTCGACAAGTCCGGGCAGCGCCCAGCCGGTGACGGTCTCCGCGCTCTCCGCGCCCGGCGGCCGCTCGTAGGTGATGTGTCCGTCCACGGCCCACAGTTCGTCGCGCACCTCGTCCGGCCCGACGAGGACCCGTCCCTTCACCCGCAGCACCCGCTGCCCGTCCCGCTCGCGCACCTGATCACTCATAGCGGCACTGTACGAGGCCCTCGGTAGGCTGCGAGGAGGGCGTCGGCCGCGAGCCGGACCCGCCGCCCGCGCCAGAGAAGACGGCCCGACCGACCCGGAGAGAGCCCCACCGTGACGCACCCCTTCCTCGACCTCCCGCCACTGACCGCCGCGCACTTCGCGGCCATCGAGCGGCGGGTGGCCGCGCTCCTCGCCACCGAGCAGGACGTCGTCATCACGCAGGGCGAGGCGCTGCTGCCGCTGGAGGGCTGCATCCGCGGCGGCGCCCGGCCCGGCTCGACCGCGCTGAACGTGGTGACCGGACCGTACGGGCAGACCTTCGGCAACTGGCTGCGGGACTGCGGCGCCGAGGTCGTCGACCTCACCGTGCCCTTCCACACCGCGGTCACCGCCGGCCAGGTCGCCGAGGCGCTCGCCGAGCACCCGGAGATCGACTTCGTCTCGCTGGTGCACGCGGAGGCGGCGACCGGCAACACCAACCCGGTCGCGGAGATCGGTGAGGTGGTGCGGGCGCACGGGGCGCTGTTCATGCTGGACGCGGTCGCCTCGGTGGCCGCCGAGCCGCTGCTGCCGGACGCCTGGGGCGTGGACCTGTGCGTGATCGGCGCGCAGAAGGCGATGGGCGGTCCGGCCGGGGTCTCGGCGGTGTCGGTGAGCGCGCGGGCCTGGGAGCGGATCGCCGCCAATCCGGCCGCGCCGCGCCGCTCGTACCTCTCGCTCCTGGACTGGAAGGAGCGCTGGATCGACGGCGGCCGCAAGGCTCTGCCGCACGCTCCGGCGCAGCTGGAGATGCTGGGCCTGGAGGCGTGTCTGGAGCGGATCGAGGAGGACGGCCTGGATGCCGTGACGGCCCGCCACGCGGCGGCCGCGGCGGCGACCCGGGCGGGTGCGGTGGCGCTCGGCGGCGGTCTGGAGCCGTACGTCCTCCAGGCGCGGGACGCCGCTCCGGTGGCCACGACGCTGCGCGCTCCGGCCGGGACGGACGCCTCCGCGCTGGTGGCGCGGGCGCTGGAGCTGGAGCCCTCGCTGCCGCTCATCGCGGGCGGCGGGGCGCTGGCCAAGGAGATGATCCGGGTCAATCACTACGGGTCGGACGCGACGGCGAGCGCGGTGCTGACCTCGCTCGCGGCTCTGGGGGCGGCGCTGGCCGCTACGGGCCGGCAGGTCGATTTCGATGCTGCCCGCCGTGCGGTGGCGGAAACCTCGCCGGGCCTCTGATATTCATAATGCGGGGAGCTGCTTTATCGAAAGCAGCTCCCCGCATTCTTCTGCCCGCTTTCCCGTCGCCTAAACGCGAAAGTTTCTTCGGGGCTCGAACTTCATGATTCGGACGCGTCTCAGAGGAGTTACAACCCTGTGACCGACTCCACACGAGCGGCGTTATGCCCGAAAAATTCAGGACAAAGATTGGGAAATCGCGCCCAGATCATGGGGGATCTCGCGCACGCCTGATAACACATACGAGCGCTCCACCCAACCCTTTGCCGCGATGCAATTTAGAAATTTGCTGGGTAAATTCAATTCGCATGACCGCCGCACCAGCAGATTTTGCCCGTGCCCGAAGCGAATTCCTGAGTATCGACACGCCGCGAGTGGAGGACGGAGCCGCGATCTGGCGCATCGCCCGCGACTCCGAGGTCCTGGACCTGAACTCCTCGTACAGCTACCTGCTGTGGTGTCGTGACTTCGCCGCGACGTCCGCCGTCGCCCGTGGCGAGGACGGCGAGCCGATCGCCTTCGTCACCGGCTACATCCGTCCCGACCGCCCCGAGACCCTCGTCGTCTGGCAGGTCGCCGTCGACGGGGCCCACCGCGGCAAGGGTCTGGCCGCCACGCTGTTGGACGCGCTGACCGCCCGGGTCGCCGCCGACCAGGGACTCTCCTGCGTCGAGACGACGATCACCCCGGACAACACCGCGTCCGACCGGCTGTTCACGTCCTACGCCCAGCGGCACGACGTCCCGCTGGAGCAGGAGGTGCTCTTCGACGGAGGGCTGTTCCCCGAAGGCACGCACCTGCCGGAGGTCCTCTACCGGATAGGTCCCTTCGCGGACTGAGCCGTCTGAGTCACCCGAGCCGCGGCAGCCACACCGGCCGCGGCGGCCCCGACCGCCGCACCGGCCCCGTGCGCCACCCGGCCACGGCCCGGCGTACCTGACCCGTACGCCCGTTTCCCCACGACTTTTCGCGCCGGCCGACCATCCGGCGCGGTCCCGGCCGCCTCCGTGCGGCAGGGAGCACCGACCACTGCCCGTCACACCCCCTCACGCAGGAGATCCGCTGTGACCATCACACCGCCCGCACTGAGCGTCTTCGAGACCCTGGAGTCGGAGGTCCGTAGCTACTGCCGCGGCTGGCCCGCCGTGTTCGACCGCGCGCAGGGCGCTCGGCTGACCGACGAGGACGGCCACTCCTACCTGGACTTCTTCGCCGGGGCCGGCTCGCTCAACTACGGCCACAACAACCCGGTGCTGAAACGAGCGCTGATCGACTACATCGAGCGCGACGGCATCACCCACGGCCTGGACATGGCGACCACCGCCAAGCGCGCCTTCCTGGAGACGTTCCAGAACGTCATCCTGCGCCCGCGCGACCTCCCGTACAAGGTCATGTTCCCCGGCCCGACCGGCACCAACGCCGTCGAGTCGGCGCTGAAGCTGGCCCGTAAGGTCAAGGGCCGCGAGTCGGTCGTCTCGTTCACCAACGCCTTCCACGGCATGTCGCTGGGCTCGCTCGCCGTCACCGGCAACGCGTTCAAGCGCGCCGGCGCCGGCATCCCGCTGGTGCACGGCACGCCGATGCCGTTCGACAACTACTTCGACGGCACCGTCCCGGACTTCCTCTGGTTCGAGCGGCTCCTCGAGGACCAGGGCTCCGGGCTCAACAAGCCCGCCGCCGTGATCGTGGAGACGGTCCAGGGCGAGGGCGGCATCAATGTGGCCCGCGCCGAGTGGCTGCGCGCGCTCAAGGAGCTGTGCGAGCGCCAGGACATGCTGCTGATCGTCGACGACATCCAGATGGGCTGCGGCCGCACCGGCGGCTTCTTCTCCTTCGAGGAGGCCGGCATCGTCCCGGACATCGTCACGCTGTCGAAGTCCATCAGCGGCTACGGCCTGCCGATGTCGCTCTGCCTGTTCAAGCCGGAGCTGGACATCTGGGAGCCGGGCGAGCACAACGGCACCTTCCGCGGCAACAACCCGGCCTTCGTCACGGCCGCCGCCGTGCTGGACGCCTACTGGGCCGACGGCCAGATGGAGAAGCAGACCCTGGCCCGCGGCGAGCAGGTCGAGCAGGCGCTGCTGGCCATCTGCGCCGAGGAGCCGACCGCGCAGTTCCGCGGCCGCGGCCTGGTCTGGGGCATGGAGTTCCAGGACCCGGCGCGCGCCTCGGCGGTCTGCGCCCGCGCCTTCGAGCTCGGGCTCCTGCTGGAGACCTCGGGCCCGCAGAGCGAGGTCGTCAAGCTGCTGCCGCCGCTGACCATCACCACCGACGAGCTGGACGAGGGCCTGCGCACGCTGGCCCGCTGCGTCCGCGAGACGGCCTGACCCGGCCAGTCCGGGGCAGGCGAGAAGGAGCGCCCCGGGCCTCGCGGGCCCGGGGCGGAGTTCAAGAGAAAGGCACTGCTCACCGTGATCGTCCGATCGTTCAAGGACATCGAGAACACCGACCGGCATGTGAAGTCCGCGTCCGGCACCTGGGAGAGCAAGCGCATCGTGCTCGCCAAGGAGAAGGTGGGCTTCTCGCTCCACGAGACCGTGCTCTACGCGGGTACGGAGACCTCCATGTGGTACGCGAACCACATCGAAGCGGTCCTGTGCACCGAGGGCGAGGCCGAGCTCACCAACGACGAGACCGGCGAGACCCACTGGATCTCGCCGGGCACGATGTACCTGCTGGACGGGCATGAGCGGCACACACTGCGGCCCAAGACCGACTTCCGCTGCGTGTGCGTCTTCAACCCGCCCGTCACCGGACGGGAGGACCATGACGAGAACGGTGTCTACCCACTGCTGACCGAGGAGGCCTGAACCGTATGACCACCGAAGTACGCGCCGATCTGTACCCCTCGCGCGGCGCCGCCGAGATGACCACTCCCCGCCAGGACCCGGTCATCTGGTCCGCGCCGGGCGCACCGGGCCCGATCGCCGCCAAGGATCTCCAGGGCTACGAGCACGACGGCTTCCTCACCGTCGACCAGCTCATCACCCCGGACGAGGTCGCCGGCTACCGCGCGGAGCTGGACCGGCTGGTCGCCGACCCGCTGATCCGTGCCGACGAGCGCTCCATCGTGGAGAAGCAGACGCAGAACGTACGGTCCGTCTTCGAGGTCCACAAGATCAGCGAGATCTTCGCCGGTCTGGTCCGCGACGAGCGGGTGGTGGGCCGGGCCCGCCAGATCCTCGGCTCGGACGTGTACGTCCACCAGTCCCGGATCAACGTGAAGCCGGGCTTCGGCGCCACGGGCTTCTACTGGCACTCGGACTTCGAGACGTGGCACGCCGAGGACGGTCTGCCGAACATGCGGACCGTCTCCGTGTCGATCGCGCTGACGGAGAACTTCGACACCAACGGCGGGCTGATGATCATGCCCGGTTCGCACAAGTCGTTCCTCGGCTGTGCGGGCGAGACGCCGAGGGACAACTACAAGAAGTCGCTCCAGATGCAGGACGCCGGCACGCCGTCCGACGAGGCGCTGACGAAGATGGCCGACCGGCACGGCATCAAGCTCTTCACGGGCAAGGCCGGTTCGGCGACCTGGTTCGACTGCAACGCCATGCACGGGTCGGGCGACAACATCACGCCGTACGCGCGCTCGAACGTCTTCATCGTCTTCAACAGCGTGGAGAACGCGGCGCAGGAGCCCTTCGCGGCGCCGATCCGCCGTCCCGAGTTCATCGGGGCGCGGGACTTCACGCCGGTGAAGTAGCGCCTCGCGGAGACAGCTCAGGGCCCGGGACGGTACGCCGTCCCGGGCCCTGCCGCGTAACTCGCTGGACCAGGCCACCGGCCGCCGGAGAGGGTGGCGGCCATGACTTCTCACGTACGGCACATCACCGTCGGCTGCGCCGACGCCCACGCGCTCGGCAGCTTCTGGTCGAAGGTGCTCGGCGCCCCGCTCGCCGACGACGACTTCCCCGGTGATCCGGAAGCCCTGCTCGAAACCCCGGGCGCCGCGATCCTCTTCGTCCAGGGGCCCGGCGCCAGGACCGCCAGGAACCAGGTGCACCTCGACATCCAGCCGCAGGACCGCACGCGGGACGAGGAGGTGGAGCGGCTCCTCGCGCTCGGCGCCACGCTGGTCGGTGACCACCGGAAGCCGGACGGGCGGGGATGGGCGACGCTGGCGGATCCGGAGGGCAACGAGTTCTGCGTGGAGTGCTCGGCGGCCGAGCGGGCCGCGCTGAGCGGGACGCGGCTGCCGGTGACCGCCGACGATGTGACCACCGCCGTCCGGCTCGCGGCGGACACACTGGCCGGAGCTCCGGCGGACAGCTGGGACAAGTCCGCCGGAACGCTGGAGTGGAGCTGCTGGGAGACGGTGGAGCACCTGAGCGACGATCTCTTCGCGTACGCCGTCCAGTTGGGCCCGCGTAAGCCGCCGCTCGACGGTGAGGTGCCTTACCGGTGGGCGCCGGAGCGGCCGGACGGCCCGGCCAACGCGGTCTTCGCCGACCGGGAGGCCGGGCCCGCCGGGCTGCTGGCGACCTTGGAGGCGAGCGGTGCGCTGCTGGCCGCGATGGCGCGGACGACGCCGCCTCAGGTGCGCTCGTACCACTCGTTCGGCATCTCCGACCCGGAGGGCTTCGCCGCGATGGGCGTGGTGGAGACCCTCGTGCACACCCATGACCTCGCGGAGGGCCTGGGCCTTGACTGGACGCCGCCCGCCGCGCTCTGCGACCGGGTGCTGGCCCGGCTCTTCCCGGAAGCGCCGGCGGGCGGCGACCGGTGGACCGTCCTGCTCTGGGCCACCGGCCGCGCCGAACTGCCGGACCGTCCGCGCCTCACCTCGTGGCGGTGGCACGGGGAGCCGCCGGCGGACGGTCAGACGGCGCCGAGCGCCGGGTAGTCGGTGTAGCCCTTGGCGTCGCCGCCGAAGAAGGACGACGGGTCCGGGGTGTTGAAGGGGCCTTTGGCCTTGAGCCGGGCAGGCAGGTCCGGGTTGGCGAGGAAGAGGACGCCGTACGAGATGAGGTCGGCGATACCGTCGTCGATCACGGTGTGGTCGTCCGGGCCGGTCGGCCCGTCGGAGTGCACGTTGATCAGGACGGTGCCGGTGAACACCTTGCGCAGCTGGAGGGTCAGTTCGCGGATCGGAGCGCCCTCCAGGATGTGCAGGTAGGCGAGGCCGAGCGGCTCGATCTCCTGGGCCAGCGCGGTGTAGACGGCGTCCGGAGCCGGCTCGTCGATGTCGTTGTACGGGTTGGACGGCGAGATCCGCAGTCCGGTACGGGCTCCGCCGATCTCGGCCGCGACCGCCTTGACGACCTCCACGGCGAACCGGATGCGCGCGCTCTCCGAGCCGCCCCACTCATCGGTGCGCCGGTTGGTGTTGGGCGCGAGGAACTGGTGGATGAGGTAGCCGTTGGCGCCGTGCAGCTCCACGCCGTCGAACCCGGCCTCGACGGCGTTGCGGGCGGCGGAGACGAAGTCGGCGATGGTCTGCCGGATCTCGGCATCGGTCAGCTCGTGCGGCTCGACGAAGTCCTTGGGGCCCTCGGCGGTGTAGACCTGGCCGGCGGCCTTGACCGGCGAGGCGCCGACCGGGACCAGGCCGTCGGGAAGCAGGTCCGGGTGGCCGATGCGGCCGGCGTGCATGATCTGGGCGAAGATCCGGCCGCCCTCGGCGTGCACCGCGTCGGTGACCTTGCGCCAGGAGGCCACCTGCTCGGCGCTGTGCAGCCCGGGCGTGAACGGATAGCCCTGGCCGACGGCGGAGGGCTGGATGCCTTCGGTGATGACGAGGCCGGCCGAGGCGCGCTGGGCGTAGTAGGCGGCCGTGAGCTCGGTCGCCGTACCGCCCTCGCCCGCCCGGCTCCGGGTCATCGGGGCCATCACGATGCGGTTGGCCAGCGGCGTGCCGGAGAGATCGATGGGGTCGAAAGCGGTGGTCATCAGGGCTCCCAGAAGAGTATGTGGTCGACCAATAAAAAGAGTATGTGGTCGGCCAACCATTGACGCTGACGGTCACTGTAGCGCATTGATTGGCCGACCAAGGTAAAGTGTCCGGAAGGCTCCGGCCGCCAGACAAGCCCCCATCGGAGCAGCACCGAGGAGCCCGCCATGAACACCGCCACCACCGGCACCGCGGAAGTCGCCTGTACCGACGCGCTGCCCGCAGCAGCGCTCGGCGGACCCGTGAGCCACGCCGTCTCCCGGGTCGCCCGGCTGCACCGGATCGCGGCGGGCAAGCTGCTCAAGGGTCTGGGGCTCTATCCGGGCCAGGAGCTCCTGATGATGCACCTGTGGGACTCGGGGCCGGTCCGCCAGTCCGAGCTGATCAGGACGCTGGACCTGGACCCGTCCACGGTCACCAAGATGCTCCAGCGCCTGGAGCAGACCGGCCATGTGCGCCGCCGTCCCGACCCGGACGACCGGCGCGCGGTCCTGGTCGAGGCGACGGCGGAGAGCTGCGCGCTGCACACGGCGGTGCGGGACGCGTGGCGCAGCCTGGAGGAGCACACGCTGGCGGGGCTGGAGAGCGACGAGCGTACGGAGCTGACGCGGCTGCTGGCGAAGGTGGAGGCCAACCTCTGCCAGGAGACGGAAGGCTGCCCGGAGCGCGGCTGAACCCTCCTCAGCCCAGCACCTCCAGCACCCGGTCCACATCCGCCTCGGTGTTGTACAGGTGGCAGGAGATCCGCAGGTTGCCGGCAGGTGCCGAGACCGCGATCCCGGCCCGCGTGAGCTCGTCGTGGCGGCCGTCCAGCCCCGGCACGGAGACGATCGCCGACTCCCCCGGCACCACCTTGTGGCCCAGCTCCACCAGCCCCGAGCGCAGCCGGGCGGCGAGCGAGGTGGCGTGTGCGTACAGCGCGTCGGTGCCGATCTCCGCGAGCAGCGCGAGCGAGTGTTCGGCCCCGTGGTACGAGAGGAACGCGGGCGGCACGTCGAAGCCGCGCGCACCGGAGGCGACGCGCTCCAGCGGCCCGTAGTTGCCGGCCCACGGCGCACCGGCGGCGACCCAGCCCGCGAAGAGGTGCGGCAAGGTGGCCTGCGCCTCCTCGGTCACGGTGAGGAACGACGTACCGCGCGGGCAGAGCAGGAACTTGAAACCGCCGGTGACGGTGTAGTCGTACGCTCCGGCGTCCAGCGGCGACCAGCCGGCCGACTGGGTGGCGTCCAGCAGGGTCCGGGCGCCGTGGGCGGCGGCGGCCGCGCGGACGGCGGCGAGGTCGGCGACCCGGCCGTCGGCCGACTGGACCGAGGAGAAGGCGACGAGCGCGGTGGCGGGCCGTACGGCGTCGGCGAGGTCCGTGAGCGGGACGTACCGCATACGCAGGTCGCCGCGGAGCGCGAACGGACTGACGACGGAGGCGAACTCGCCTTCCGGCGCCAGGACTTCGGCGCCCGCCGGGAGCGAGGCGGCGATCAGCCCGACATGGACGGTGACCGAGCTGCCGGTGGCGACCCGGTCCGGCTCGACCCCGGCGAGCCGGGCGAAACCGGACCGGGCCGCCTCCACCGCGTCGAAGCTGCCCGCGCCGATCCGGCGGCCGGCGGCGTTCTCGTCGGCGAGGGCCTTGACTGCGGCGATGGTGCGGCGGGGCAGCAGCCCCCAGCTGGAAGTGTTGAGGTAGGTGACCTCGGGCGCGAACTCGGCGGCGGCCACCTGGCTGAGCGGAGAGATCGTCATACGCTCAGCCTGGAGGCCCCGCGACGCGCGGTCAATTGCCGGAATCCGTAGGGCGCATCCAAGAAACGCTTATGCCGGCGGCGGTGCTCAGCTCTTCGGGACCTCGCAGGCACCGTCCGTGTCGCAGGCGGCCGCGTCGCCGCCGACGGTGGTCAGCGCGGTGGCCGGACGGTCCTTCCAGGCCTGCTCCAGCGCCTGGACGAAGACCTCGGAGGGCTGGCCGCCGGAGATCCCGTACCGTCGGTCGAGCACGAAGAACGGCACCGCGTTGGCACCCAGCTCGGCCGCCTCGCGCTCATCTGCCCGGACCTCGTCGGCGTAGGCCTCGGGGTCGGCGAGCACCGCACGCGCCTCGTCACCGTCGAGTCCGGCCTCCACGGCGAGCGCGAGCAGCACGTCGTCGTCGAAGACGGACCGCTCCTCGGCGAAGTTGGCCCGGTAGGTGAGGGTCAGCAGCTCGTCCTGGCGGCCGCGGGCCTTGGCCAGGTGCAGCAGCCGGTGGATGTCGAAGGTGTTGCCGTGGTCCCGGCCCTCGGTCCGGTAACCGAGCCCCTCCGCGCGCGCGTTGGCCGCCACGTTGGCCTCCATTCCGGCGGCCTCCTCACGGGTCCGCCCGTACTTGGTCGCCAGCATCTCGACGACCTGCTCGGTCTCACCCTTGGCCCGCCCGGGGTCGAGCTCGAAGGAACGGTGCACGACCTCGACCTCGTCCCGGTGGGCGAACTCGGCGAGCGCCTTCTCGAAGCGGGCCTTGCCGATGTAGCACCAGGGACAAGCGATGTCGGACCAGATCTCGACGCGCATGACTCTTCTACTCTCCAGGGGTCGCGGACGGCTCGGGGAGGCCGCCCCGCAGGACGGACCTCTGAGTCGAACACCGGAGCTGACCTGGTCATTCCCGGGACTGTCCGCCTTCGCCGGAGCGCTTCACGGAGCGGGGGCGCAGCTCTTCGGCGGCCCGTCCACCGGGATGACGCGGAGCTTCTCCATGGGCATCTTGAGCGCGCTCTTCTCGGCGGGGTCCCAGAGCACCGCGGTCCCGGACGCGTCACCGATCTTCAGGTACGGACGGGAAGGCCGGAACTCCCCTCCGTCGACATGGATGCCGTCGGCCGGGCCGATGGGGCGCACGCACACCCACAGCGGGGTGATGCCGAAGTACGCGTCCGGGGCCTGCCGTGATGCCGCCGCCCTCACCGCGTCGTTCCCGGCGCGAGCGGCTGTTTCGAGCCCGAGGTTCCAGAAGCCGGTCCACAGCAGCGACAGGGCGGAGAAGCCCAGCAGGGTGTAGGCGGGCCATCGGTCGCGTACGCACCAGTGGAGATGCTGCACATACCCGAGCCCGGCCAGGGCGATGAGCCAGAGGTTGACCGCGAGCCCCAGCCTGACCGTGGCGATGAGCTGCCAGAGCCTCGGGATCTCCACGTCCTCCAGGTTCAGGCCGAAGGCATCGAGGTAAAGCGCGTGGAGCCCCAGGCCCAGGGACGGGAAGAAGCCCAGGGTGAGCGGCAGCAGCGCGGGAAGCAGCCAGGGGGCGACCACGCGCCAGCTCCACTGGCGTACCAGCAGGCGGATCCCTGTGAAGACCACATAGCCGGCGGCGACGAGCACCAGGCCCACGGAGCCCGGGAACGCACCGGACTCCCCGGAGGCCTCGATCCCGGCCCCGATCGCGGCCGTGAAACACGCCGAGTGCCAGGGCCGACCCCAGGGCGGCTCCGGGTTTGCCGGGCATGATCCGGGTCAGCCAGTGGGCGGCCAGTCCCAGGGCCGCCACCGCCATCGCGCCCAGCACCCACCGGGCCGCGAGGCCCTGCGGCCAGAGGCGGGCGATCAGCGACGACAGGATGATGAGAGCCGCCGCGGCGTGGCAGAGCTTGACGAGCTCGCGGGCCTCTCGCCTCCGCCTCCCGATCACGGCCCCCGGGTCCGGGTCCGGAGTCCCGATGGACCGGCGGACCGTGACGCGCGACGAGGGCGTGACCGTGCCCGGCAGCGTACGCGTGGCGAGTTCCTGAGCTCGCGAGCGTGACGCGGCGGCGACATGACGCCCCGTGCGGTAGGGCGCGAGCCGTTCCGCGCACCAGCGCCGGGCCCGCCTCCGCCACCGCACCCGACGCGTAGAAGGGTTCACCGGAGGCTCATCGGCCGCCGGACGCTCGTAGGCGAACCAGACCGGCCGGTCCTCGGGATCCCTGACCACGAGGTCGGTGACCTCGACGTTGAGATCGAGCTGCAGCTCGTCCCCGACCACCTCGATACGCTCCCGCGCTCCGCGCCGGGCGTTGACCCGGCTGCCGGGGAAGCGGCACTCCAGCAGATAGCGGGTCGTGCGTGCGGTCGTCGCGGTCGCGGGGCCGCCCTCCTTCTGGAGAATCGGCCACCTCCTCTCCTGCAGCGCCTGCTCGAAGTCGTCGCACTCCGTCGTCGTTCCCAGCAGCTCGACCACGGCTATCGCCCGCTGGTCGAACTTCAGCGTCACCGGCACCGGCCGGTCCCCCGTTCTCTCCACGTGCTCCCGGCAGAGTTCAGCCCGGACTCATTCCGCCTCGACGGTGGCCTCCACCGCGACCTGCTCGCGCGGGTTCCCGCTGCCGGGGTCGACGCTCCGGACTGGTGCCGCACCCACCATGATTCTCCTCGGGTCCTGGAACACCGGCCGAACACGTTCGGTATTCTGAACAGAGTTCCTGACCGTGAATGTGCTCGGACCCTATTTCCGGGCCTTCCGTGTTGGCAACGGCCGCAGAAGCCGAAGAAGGAGCGTGAGGCGATGTCGGTCGCCGAGCCCGGTGGGGCACAGGTCAAGTCCGCGGTACGGACGGTGGAGCTGCTCGAATACTTCGCGGGCCGTCCCGGCATGCACTCGCTCGCCACCGTCCAGGAGGCCGTGGGCTATCCCAAGTCCAGCCTCTACATGCTGCTGCGCACGCTCGTCGAACTCGGCTGGGTGGAGACGGACGCGACGGGCACGCGGTACGGGATCGGGGTCCGCGCGCTCCTCGTGGGCACCTCCTACATCGACGGCGACGAGGCCGTGGCCGCCGCCCGTCCGACCCTGGACCGGCTCTCCGACGACACCACGGAGACCATCCACCTGGCCCGGCTCGACGGCACGAACGTGGTCTACCTCGCCACCCGCCAGTCCCAGCACTACCTGCGCCCCTTCACCCGCGTCGGCCGCCGGCTCCCGGCGCACTCCACCGCGCTCGGCAAGGCGCTCCTGGCCACCCACACCGACGAGCAGGTCCGCAAGCTGCTCCCCGAGACGCTGCCCGCGCTGACCGAACACACCATCACCGACCGCGAGAAGCTCATCGAGGAACTGCGCCTGGTCCGCGAACAGGGCTACGCGGTGGACCGCGAGGAGAACACGCTCGGCCTGCGCTGCTTCGGCGTGGCCATCCCCTACCGGACCCCGGCCCGCGACGCGATCAGCTGCTCGGTGCCGGTGGCCCGCCTCACCCCCGGCCACGAACAGACGGTCAAGGACGCCTTGCTGGACGCCCGCGACCGGGTCACGCTCGCGACGCGGAGGCTCTGATGACGGACATCGTCCTGCGCCCGGTGGAGGACGGCGACCTGCCGCTGTTCTTCGCCTGACGAGCGACCCCGCGGCGACGCGCGTCGCCGCGTTCACCTCCGAGGACCCCACCGACCGCGCCGCGTTCGACGCCCACTGGGCGCGGATCCGCGCCGGATCCGGCGGAGCGGTGATGCGCACGGTGGTGGCGGACGGTGTGGTGGTGGGCCATGTGGGCGCGTACGGAGAGACCGGCGACCGCCACGTCACGTACTGGATGGACCGTGCGCACTGGGGCCGAGGACTGGCGACGGCAGCCCTGCGCGCGTTCCTCCAGGAGTCGCCCGCGCGCCCTCTGCACGCGTCGGCGGCGGCCGACAACCTCGGCTCGCTCCGGGTGCTGGAGAAGTGCGGCTTCGTGGTGACCGGCCGGGAGCGCGGCTTCGCCCCGGCCCGTGGCGAGGAGATCGAGGAGGTTCTCGCGACACTGCACGGCTGAGTGCGTCCCGGCGGCGGTCGCGGACTGCGCGGTATCGCGGAGCGGGCGGCGCTGCTGGGCGGCCGGGCCGGCCAACGCCGAGATCGCGGGACGGCTCGCGGTGGGCCCGGCGACGGCGAAGACCCAAGTGGCGGCGGTCCTCGTGAAGACCGGCGCCCGGGACCGTACGCACGGTCATCGCGGCCTACGAGTCCGGTTTCATCACGCCGGGCTGAGCCACGGCCCGAAATCCGGGCTGAGCGTCACAGGCTGGTGGGCCACGTGAGAAATCGGTGAGAAGCGGCACAACCGGGAACGTGCGGAACGGCCCCGCTCGTCCCTCCAGCGGGATGAACAAGACAATCAGGCGCGCTTCGGTCTTCTGCCTGCTCGCGGTCCTCGCCCTGCTGGTGCGGGCGACGTGGGTGCAGGGCTACCAGGCCAAGGCGCTCGCAGACGACGAGCACAACCGGCGGAACACCATCGCGCAGTACGCGCAGCCGCTCGGGGACATCATCGTGGCCGGTTCGCCGGTCACCGGATCGAAGGGGACCAGTGGCGGCGACCTCCGGTACAAGAGGACCTACACGCAGGGCGAGCTCTACGCGGCCGTGACGGGCTACAGCTCGCAGGCGTACGGGGCGACCCAGCTCGAAGGCATCTACAGCCATGTCCTGGACGGCACGGACGACCGCCTGAAGAACCCGGCCGACCTGATCACCGGCAAGCAGGCCGCTCCGGGCAACGTCCTGACCACGATCGACCCGGGCGTCCAGAAGGCGGCGTACGAGGCGCTCGGCGACGACAAGGGCGCGGCCGTGGCCATCGACCCGAAGACCGGCCGCATCCTCGGCATGGTCTCCACGCCGTCGTACGACCCGTCGAAGATCAGCGGTACGGACGACGGCGACGCCTGGCAGAAGCTGCTGGACGACGAGGAGAAACCGCTGGTCAACCGGGCGCTGCGGCAGCCGCTGGCGCCGGGCTCCACGTTCAAGCTGGTGGTCGCGGCCGCGGCGCTGGAGAACGGCCTGTACGGCTCCGTCGACGAGGCCACCAAGAGCCCCGACCCGTACACGCTCCCGGGCACCCGTACGGTCCTGCGCAACGAGAACGCCTCCGCGCCCTGCGAGAACGCGACCCTGCGCACCGCCCTCCAGTACTCCTGCAACAACGTCTTCGCCAAGGCCGCCGCCGACCTCGGCCAGGACAAGGTCAAGGAGATGGCGGACGCGTTCGGCTTCGACACCGAGAAGCTGGACGTGCCGGTGCGGGCGGCGAAGAGCGTCTATCCGACCGGCATGGACAAGGCGCAGACGGCGCTGACCGGCATCGGCCAGTTCGAGGTCACCGCGACGCCGCTCCAGATGGCGATGGTCACCTCGGCCCTCGCCAACGGCGGTGAGCTGGCCGCGCCGCACATGGTCTCCTCGGTGACGGACGGCGACGGCTCCACGCTGGAGGAGACCGAGGACGGCGACACGAAGCGGGTGGTGGACGAGAAGACCGCCGAGCAGCTGCGCAGCGCGATGGTGACCGTGGTCGAGGAAGGTACCGGCACCAACGCGAAGATCGACGGGGCCGAGGTCGGCGGGAAGACCGGGACCGCGCAGAACGGCGTGGACAACAGCAACACTCCGTACGCCTGGTTCACCTCGTACGCGAAGGACGACAGCAGCGGCAAGGAGGTCGCCGTCGCGGTGATCGTCGAGGACTCCGGCTCGGCGCGCTCCGAGGTCAGCGGCAACGGCCTGGCGGCGCCGATCGCGCAGAAGATGATGAAGGCGGCGCTGGAGCGGTGAGAGCCGGGCCGGCTGCCGTGGATGCCGGCCCGGGCTCCGTACCCCTTCGAGACCCGGCCTTACCGCGCCACCTCCGCACCGCCCGCGAACGGGATCTCCGCCGCACCGCCCGGACGGACCGGCCCCGCCGGGTGCGTCCACAGTCCCGCATCCGCCAGCCGTGGCAGGACGCCTTCGCCGAACCAGTACGCCTCCTCCAGGTGCGGATAGCCGGAGAGCACGAACTCGTCGATGCCGAGCGCGTGGTACTCCCGGATCCGGTCCGCGACCTCCGCGTGGCTGCCGACCAGCGCGGTGCCCGCGCCGCCGCGGACGAGGCCGATGCCGGCCCACAGGTTCGGGTGGATCTCCAGGCCGTCCCGGCCGCCGCCGTGCAGCTCCAGCATCCGCCGCTGGCCCTCCGACTCGCTGCGCCGCAGGCCTTCCTGGACCGAGCGCACGGTCTTTGGGTCGAAGCCGGCGAGCAGCCGGTCCGCCTCGGCCCAGGCCGCCTCGGAGGTGTCCCGGGTGATCACGTGCAGCCGGATGCCGAACCGTACGGTACGGCCCTGCTCGGCGGCGAGCGACCGGATCCAGGCGATCTTCTCCGCCACCTGGGCCGGCGGTTCGCCCCAGGTGAGGTAGACGTCCGCGTGGCGGGCGGCGACGCGGCCGGCGGCCGGTGAGGAGCCGCCGAAGTAGACCTCCGGGACGGGGTCGGGGAGCTGGGTGAGGCGGGCCTGCTCGACGTGGAGATGGTCGCCGTCCAGGTCGACGGTCTTGCCGTCCCACAACTGCCGGACGATCTCCAGGAATTCATCGGTACGGGCGTAGCGGGCGTCCTTGTCCAGGAAGTCGCCGTACGCGCGCTGCTCGTGGCTCTCGCCACCGGTGACGACGTTGAGCAGCAGCCGGCCGCCGGTCTGCCGCTGGTAGGTGGAGGCCATCTGCGCGGCCAGGGTCGGTGAGATGAAGCCGGGCCGGAAGGCGACGAGGAACTTCAGCCGCTCGGTGTGCTGGCTGACCATCGCGGTGGTGAGCCAGGCGTCCTCGCACCAGGCGCCGGTCGGCGTGAGCACTCCGGTGAAGCCGACGTCCTCGGCTGCGCGGGCGATCTGGGCGAGGTAGCGGACGGACGGCGGGCGGTCGCCACCGGCCGCGGTGACCGGGGTTCCGTGGCCGCCGCCGACGACATGGCGGCTGTCGCCGTTGGTGGGCAGGAACCAGTGGAAGGTCAGGGACATCGTCTCTCCGAAGGGGTGGTGAGTCAGAGCAGGCCGTGGCGGGGCGGGCGGGTGCCGTTGAGGACGTACCGCCCGAGGTGCTGGATCTTCCAGCGCGCCGGGTCGTGGAGCGTGTGGGTGCGGGCGTCGCGCCAGTGGCGGTGCAGATTGAGGCTGTCGAGCGCGGCACGGGTGCCGGAGACCTCGAAGAGCGCGTCCGCGATCTCCAGCGCAGCGCTCCCGGCGTACGCCTTCGCCGCCGCGACCGCGATCGACGCCTCGGCCGCGCTGTCGTCGTCGAGGTCGGCCCTTGCCGCGTCGACGGCCCGCGCGGCGGTGGCCAGCAGCGCGTCGGCGGCGCGGTGGCGGAGTTCCAGTTCACCGAAGCGCTGGATGAGGAGCGGGTCCTCGGCGGCGCTCTCGTACCCGCTCTCGAACCAGGGCCGGCTCCGCGTCCGGACGAAATCGGCCGCTTCGGCCAGCGCTCCGGCCGCGATGCCGGCATCGATGGCGGTGTGCAGCAACTGGGCTATGGCGCCGTGGAGTTGAGGGCCGGTGAAGGTGAGGTGGTGCGGGACGATGTGGGCCGCCGGGACCGCGACGTCCGTCAGTTCGACCGTGCCGCTCGCGGTCGTCCGCTGGCCCATGCCGTCCCAGTCGTCGGTCACCGTGAGGCCGGGCGCGTCGGCCGGGACGTACGCGACATGGAGCAGGCCGTCCTCGGTGCGGGCGAGGACGGGGATCCAGTCGGCGAAGAGGGCTCCGGTGGAGTAGCTCTTCACGCCGGTCAGGCGGTACGAGCCGTCGTCGGCGGACATCAGCCGCGTCCGGATGTCCTGGAGGTGCTTGGTTCCGGCCTCGGACTGGGCGTTGCCGAAGCGGCGGCCGGCCAGCACCTCGGCGAAGAAGAAGGCCTGCTGCTCCGGACTGCCTTGCTGTCGCAGGACGTTGACGTACGCGAAGTGGCTCTGCGGGATCTGCGCCAGGCTGGCGTCGGCGGAAGCGAGCAGCCGGAAGACCTCCGCGAGCGTGGCGGCGGAGACGTCGGCCCCGCCGTGCTCGGCCGGGACGGTGACGGCGAGGAGGCCGGTGGCGGTGAGGCGGTCGAGCTCGGCGCGCGGCAGCTCGCGCCGGGCGTCGCGGCCGGAGGCGCCCGGACGGAACTCCTCGGCGAGTTCGGCGGCGGTGCGCAGCGCCTCGTCACCGTCGCGGATCACCCGCGCGGTGAGCGGTGGTCGTCGTCGGGTCGTCGCGGTCACGGCCTGCCTCCAGGAGGGTTGCGGATCGGGGTCAGCGGGTGGCGGGGACCGGGGCGGTGCGGTCCAGGGCGGCGGCGAACTGGGCGACCACCTGGTCGAGCGGGGCTGCGGATGCGGGGTCCAGGACGAGCGAACCGTCCTCGCCGGCCGTGATGTGCCGGTCCAGGACGAACCGGCCCGGGACGATGTGCGCGGCGCCCATGGAGGAGAGGACCGGGCGCAGCGCGTAGTCGAGCGCCAGGACATGGGCGGTGGTGCCGCCGGTGGCGAGCGGGAGGACGGTCTTGCCGGTGAGCGCGTACTGCGGCAGCAGGTCCAGGAGCGTCTTGAGGAGGCCGGAGTAGGCGGCCTTGTAGACCGGCGTGCCGATGACGATGCCGTCGGCGCGGGCGAAGAGCTCGGTGGCCCGGACGATCTCCGGGTGCGCGAAGTCGGCGCCGAGGAGGGCCTCGGCGGGCAGCGTACGGACGTCGAGCGGTATCACGTCGTGGCCCTGGGCGGTGAGGTCGGCGTCGAGGTGGCGCAGGAGGCGGGCGGTGCGGGAGGTGGCGGAGGGGCTGCCGGAGACCGAGAGGACAGTGGCCATGAGGAGGATCTCGTTTCTGGGGAGGGGCGGTCAGGAGTGCCGGACAGGCCCTAGAGGGCGTCGGCCTCCAGCTCGCGGACCAGCGGCAGCACCTTCCTGCCGAAGTCCCGGATGCGGTAGAAGTCGCCGGCGAGTTCGGCGTGGTCCTCGGTCCGGATCGCGCGCAGGGCCCGGATGAACTCCTCGGAGCGGCGGTAGCGCTCGTCGTGCTCCAGCCAGGGTTCGCCGAGCGCGGTGAACTCGTCCTTGAACCAGCCGCTGACCACGTTGACCGCGAAGCGGCCGTTGCTGAAATGGTCGGCGGTGGCGCCGAGTTCGGCGAGGACGCCGGGGTGCCAGAGGCCGGGGTGGACGGCGGCGATGACCTTCAGCCGCTGGGTGGCGAGGAGGAGGGCGAGGCTGAAGGAGGTGGACTCGTGCTGGTACTCGGCGCCGTAGCCGGCCATGTGGCGGACCTGGCTGAGCGCGTAGTCGAAGCCGTTGTTCTCGGCGAGGACGGCGAGTTCGCGGTTGTAGTCGTATCCCCAGTCGGTGCGCTGCTCGATGGTGGAGGTGACGAGGCCGCCGCTGACGTTGGGCACCCAGTACGCGAAGCGGACCGGGTCGGCGGAGGGCGGAGTGGACATGCGGTTCTCCCGGACAGCTGAGCATGGCGGAGTGGCCCCGGTGATCGAGAAACCCGATCAGGGGCGAGGAGCGCGGGAGGAGAGGAGCGTCCCGGTCACGGCGGTCACCGCACGAGTGCGACGGCGGCACAGGTGCACCGCGGACACGGGAGCGCGAAGGAGGAAGGCTCTCCTCAGACTTCGCGACAACAGAAGGCGCTGGAAACGCGGCCGAGGTCGATGTGGCGGCGACGGGTCAAGCGGCGCACATCCCTCTCCTTTCGCGTTCCGCGGCGGGCACCCGGTGGATGCCGGAGCGCCTTCGGGTTCCAGAGTAGGGTGCCGGAACGCTCCAGGTCGAGAAGGCATCGGCGAGGGAGCGATAGGGTTTCCCTTCCACCTGATGCCCGGTCGAGGGAAGGGCCGCCGTGCGGATCGAACAGCTGGAGTACATCGAGGCCGTCACCCGGCTCGGCTCGCTGCGCCGGGCGGCGGAGGAACTGCACCTGTCGCAGCCCGCGTTGAGCGAGACCGTACGGAATCTGGAGCGCGAGCTCGGCGTGGCCGTGCTGGACCGGAAGCGGTCGGGAGCGACGATCAGCGAGGCGGGTCGCGAGCTGCTGCCGCACATCATCGGGGTGCTGGACGCGGTCGACCGGCTGCGCCGGGCCGCCGACGAGCAGCACCGCACCAGCCGTTCGGTCCGGCTCGGCACGGTGTTCGCGGCGACGGTGCCGCTGCTCGTACCGGCGATCCGGGAGTTCCACACGCTGCATCCGGCGACCGAGGTGGAGGTGATCGCGGCCCAGCAGTCGGTGATCCACCGTTCGCTGCTGGAAGGCGGCGTGGACCTCGGGCTGGTGAACTACCTGGAGGGCGACGACATCGCGACGGACCTGGACACCACGGAGCTGATCCGGGGCCGTCCGGTCGTCTGTACGCGTCCCGACAGTCCGCTGGCGGCCCTGGAGTCGGTCGGTGTGGAGGAGCTGCTGCGCGAGCCGCTGATCGTGATGCGGTCCGGCTATGTGATGCACCGCTTCACGCACCGGCTGCTGAAGGGCAGGGTGCCCTCGTTCTCGTACTCCGCCGACGGCGCGGAGATGGGCAAGCTGATGGTGGCGGAGGGGCTCGGCGTCACGCTGCTGCCGGACTACAGCGTGGTCGGCGACCCGCTGGAGCGCACCGGCGCGATCACCTGCCGTCCGCTGGCGCACGGCTCCACCACCGTGGTGCTGGTGGTGCAGCGCAACCGCTCGGCCTCGGTGACGCGGACCGCACGCGACCTGCACCGGATCCTCGTGGAGCGCGCCGAGGAGCACCGTACGGACGGATCCGGCTCCCGGTGACGCCGGGCCGGTCCCCGCACCTCCTGGCCAGGAGGTGCGGGGACCTGAACCCCGTCGGGTCGGCTAGGACGAGGTCTTCGCCGTCGGCTCGGCCGCCGCGGGCGGCAGCTCCCGCAACCGGCTGACCGGCGACTTGACCAGGGCCACCACCACCGCGGCCGAGAAGGCCGCGGCGACGATGAGGGCGTTGCGGTTGCCGATCGCGCCGGAGAGCAGACCGGCCACCAGACCGCCGAGCGCGCCGCCGCCGAAGAGCAGCGTGCGGAAGCAGGCGGTCATCCGGCTCATCATCGAGTGCGGTGTGGTGGTCTGCCGCACGCTGACGATGATGACGTTGGCGATGCCGAGGCCCAGGTAGGTGGTGAAGAAGGACAGCGTGACCAGGCCGATGACCACCAGCTTGGGCCCGCCGGCCAGGACGATCAGGATCGGGCCGAGCAGCAGCGCGGTCTGCGCGACGAAGTAGACCCGCCCGAGCGGGAAGCGCTGCACCACCTTGCGCGAGGCGATCGCGCCGATCAGGCCACCCACCGAGGCGGTCCCGAAGATCGCGCCCAGCGTCGAGGCGCTGAGCGAGAGGTCACGGGTGCCGTAGAGCAGGAACATGGTCCACACGGTGATCATCGAGAAGTTGCAGCAGAAGCCGACGATCGCCAGCCAGCGCAGGATCGGCTTGCGGAACACCCACTCGATGCCGTCCCGCAGCTCCCGCCACACGTGCCGCTTCACGCCCGGCTCCGGGACGGCTTCCCGGGTGCGGACCAGCAGCAGCATGAAGGTGGAGAAGAGGTACGAGCCCGCGTTGACGATCAGCGCCACCGGAGCGGTCAGCACGGAGACCAGGACACCGGCCATACCGGGCCCGGCGACGTCGGAGACCGACTGGCTGATGCCCATCTTGGCGTTGGCCTCGACGTAGTGCTTGGGATCCTTGACCAGGGTCGGCACGAACGGCATCCAGCTCACGTCGAAGAGGCATGAGGCGGTGCCGAGCGCGCAGGCGATGACCAGCAGCACCGGCATGTTGAGCACGTCCAGCCAGTGCAGTACGGGTATCAGCCCGATCAGCACCGCGCGGAACATGTTGGTCGCCAGCATGACGTTCCGCCGCCGGACCCGGTCCACCCAGACCCCGAAGAGCAGGGCGAACCCGATGTACGGGACGAGCTGCAGGAACCGCAGGAAGCCGACCTGCTCGTCGCTGGCGTTGAAGGCGTAGATCGCCGTGAGCGGCAGCGCCAGGTTGGTGACCTGGGTGCCGAGCAGCGATACGGTCTCGCCGACCCAGAACCTCAGGAAGTCCGGGTTGTGCCACAGGCTCCGTACCTGTTCCTCGGGTTCGCTCCCGGTTTCGGATGTGACCGACATCGATGCCCCTAACCGTAGTTCTCGGCGTCGAGAGCGTCCTGGACGATCCGGGTCAGGGTCTCCAGGCTCGCGCCGTTCCAGATGGTGTGATGTGTTCCCGGCACGGTGTGCTCGCGGAGGTCGGGCATCAGCCGCTTCCACGGCATGTCCTCCGCGACCGACCCGCTCGCCATGATGTGGATCGCGGGTCCGTCGTAGCCGCCGGTGACGTCGATGGAGTAGAAGCCCTCCAGGTGCGAGCGGAAGACGTCGTACTGGCCCGCCAGCAGATAGGCGTCGAACTCCTCCGGCAGCAGGCCGGACTCCTCGACCGCTTGGAAGACGGTGTCGGGTTCGACGTCCGGCGGGAAGGCCTCGAAGAGCCGCTTGAGCTCGGCCGGTTCCTCTTCGAGGCCCATCATGTCCCGGATGTACCGGATCAGGATGTCCCGTTCCGGCGGGAGCGGCGACACCACGGGCAGACCGGTGTCCACCATGATCAGGTTGGCGACCCGGTGGCCGGACGCCGTCAGCCGCTTCGCCATCTCGTGGGCCAGCAGCCCGCCGAGCGACCAGCCGAGCAGCCGGTACTCGCCGTCGGGCCGGAACTCCCGCAGGATCTCGGTGTACTCGTCGGCCAGGTCCGGCAACGACCGCACGGGGGCGCGGTCGTTGTCGAAGCCGGGCGCCTCGAACCCGTACACCGGCCGGCCCTCGTCGAGCAGCCGGGCCAGGCCCGCGTACGAGTAGGCCGAGCCGGACACCGCGTGCACGCAGAACAGCGGTGTCCGGTCGCCCTCGGTCCGCAGCGGGACGATGCGGTCCAGGTCAGCCACGGTTCTTCGCCTCGATCAGCTCGTCGACCACGGTGGAGATGGCGGCGACCGTGGCGTTGCCGTAGAGCAGCCGGACGCTGATGCGGATCTTCAGGGTCTTGTTGATCCGGCTCACCACGCGCAGCGCCTGGAGCGAGTTGCCGCCGATGTCGAAGAAGCTGTCGTCGGCGCCGACCTGCTTCAGCGCCAGGACGTCGGCGAAGGCGGCGGCGACCTGCTCCTCGGTCGGGGTCCGCGGCGCGGTGAAGTCGCGGTCGCCGTCCTCGTCCGCGGGCTCCGGAAGCCCGTTCCGGTTGATCTTCCAGCCGTCGTTGTTCATCGGGAACTTGTCGAGCGGCACCCAGGCGGTCGGCACCATGTAGTCCGGCAGCGACTCGGCCAGGTGCTTGCGCAGGCCGTCGATGTCCGGCACCTGGCCCACCGAGGTGAAGTAGCCCACCAGCCGGTTCTCGCCTCGCCGGTCGGGCCGCATCAGGACCACGGCCCGCAGGATGCCGGGGTGCAGCTGCAGCGCGGTCTCGATCTCGCCGAGCTCCACGCGCAGGCCGCGCAGCTTGACCTGGTTGTCCATCCGGCCGAGGAACTCGATCTGGCCGCCCTCGGTCCAGCGCACCAGGTCACCGCTGCGGTAGACCTTGCTGCTCGGGTCGAAGGGGTCCTGGATGAACTTGGCCGCCGTCATCTCCGGCTGGTTCAGGTAACCGCGGGCCAGCCCGCCCTCCTTGCCGCCGATGAGCAGCTCGCCGTAGACGCCCTTGGGCACCAGGTTGTTCCGCGGGTCGACGATGTAGACCTGCCGGTTGAGCTGCGGGCGGCCGATCGGCGGCGGCGTCGTCCACTCGATCTGCTCGACGTGGTACTCGGTCTGGCCGATCGCGCACTCGGTGGGGCCGTACAGGTTGAGGTACTTGCGGCCCGGCAGGTTCCACTTGTTGACGAGCTCGGGAGGCAGCACCTCGGCGCCGCCCATGACGTACTTCAGGTCCGGGTAGGGTCCGGGCTCCATCACCGACTGCATCGCCGGCGGCAGTCCGGCGTAGGTGACCTTCTGGTCCCGCAGCAGCGCGGTCAGCGCCTCCGGCGACTGGGCGTCCTCCGGCGACACCGCCACCACCCGCGCGCCGACCAGGAACGCCGTCCAGATCTCGCCCTGCGACATGTCGAAGTTCAGCGCGGGCAGCTGGAGCAGCCGGTCCTGCGGGCCGAAGTCGAACGTACGCCGGTAGGCCTCGCAGAAGAACGAGACCGCGCGGTGGGCGATCATGACGCCCTTGGGCGTACCGGTGGAGCCCGAGGTGTAGAGGACGTACGCCAGGGACTCGCGGGTCGCCCACTCCTCCAACGGCTCGTCGGCCGGGACGGCCTCGATCTGCGGCCAGTCCGTGTCGATGAGCACCCGGGCCCAGCCGGTGGACTCCGGCAGCCGGTCGGCCAGCGGGGAGCGGGTCAGCACCACCGGGGCGGCGGTGTCCTTGATCATGTAGTCCAGGCGGGCGGCGGGCAGCTTCGGGTCCATCATCGCGAAGGCGCCGCCAGCCTTCAGGATGCCGGCCATCGCCACGTACGCGTCCACGTCGCGGTCGATCACCGTGGCGACGACCTGGCCGTGCTTCAGGCCGAGAGCCCGCAGGTGGCGGGCGAGGCGGTCGGCGCGCCGGTCGAGTTCGCCGTAGGTGATCTCGACGTTGCGGCAGACCACGGCCACCGCGTCCGGGGTCTCGCGCGCGATCTTCGCGAGGCCGACGTGCAGCGCGTCCTCGCTGTACTCGGCGTCCTCGCCCTTGCCGATGGCGAAGGCCTCCTCGCGCTCGGCGTCGGTGAGCAGCGGGAGCTGGGAGACGCGGAGCGAGGTGTCCTTCGCCGCGGCCGAGAGCACCGTCTCGATGTGGCCGAGCAGCGCCGCGATCCGCCACTCGTCGAACAGGTCCTTGCTGTACTCGACGAACGCCTTGAGCGTGTCACCGGACTCGACGAAGTCGATCGCCATGTCGAAGCGCGAGGAGGCGCCGGGCGGGCTGACCGGCGTGCTGGTCACGCCCGAGAAGGCCACGCTGCCACCGGAGTTGGCGGCGCCGAGCAGCTGCATGGAGACCTGGAAGAGCGGATTGCGGCCGGCCACCCGCTCCGGCTGGACCCGCTCGACGATCAGGTGGAAGGGGACCTCCTGGTGCTCGTAGAGGTCCAGGTTGGCGTCGAGCGTCCGGTCCAGCAGCTCGGCGAAGGTCGGGTCGCCCGACACGTCGGAACGCGCGACCACCATGTTGACGAAGAGGCCGACCACGTCCTCCAGTTCGACCTCGGTCCGGCTCAGCATCGGCACGCCGATCGGGAGGTCCTCCTGGCCGGTGTAGCGGCTCAGCACCACCTGGAGGGCGGCCGAGAGCACCATGTAGAGCGAGACGTTGTGCTCCTTGGCGAGCGCGCGCGCCCGCTCCAGCAGCTCCGTCGGGAACTCGCCGACCACCGCGCCGCCGCCGCGGGTCGCCGTGGCGGGCCGGGGCCGGTCGGTCGGGAACTCCAGGGTGGGCAGGTCGGCCAGCCGGTCGGCCCAGAAGTCCAGCTCCTCCTTGAGCACCTCGCCCCGCATGTGCTCGCGCTGCGCGCGGGCGGCGTCCAGGTACTGCGAGCCCGGCTTCTCGAACTCCGGCTCACGGTCGGCCAGCAGAGCGTCGTACGCGGTCCTCAGCTCGGCGTTGACGATGCCGGAGGACCAGCCGTCCGTCGCGATGTGGTGCAGGTTCTGCACGAAGACGTGGTCGTCGTCGGCCAGCTTGATCACGCTGTAGCGGTAGAGCGGCCCGCTCTGGAGGTCGAACGGCTTGCCGGAGAGCTCACCGAGGGTCTCCTCGATGAAACGGTCCTGCGCCTCGGCGTCCAGGCCGGTCCGGTCGATGACGGGGAGGTCCACCTCGGAGGGCTCCGACGCCTCCTGGTAGGGGATGCCGCCCTCGTCGGCGTGGATCGTCACGCGCATGGCCTCGTGCCGGGCCAGCACCAGGGTGAGGGCGCGCCGGAGCAGGTCGGTCCGGAGCGGGCCGCGCAGGCGGGAGGCGAGCAGGATGTTGTAGGCCGTCACACCGGGGGTCAGCTGGTCCAGGAACCAGAGCTGCTCCTGGCCGAACGAGAGCGGCGCGCGACGCAGGGCTGCGGTGGATGTGGTCATGAGTGCGACTTTCTGTGTGATCGGATAACAACAACGCAGCACTTGCGGTGGCCGCGTCACCTTTTGGGTGCGGCACCGCAAGTGCTTGTCGTGTACGGCAGGGAGGTCAGCCCTTACGGCGGGTGACGAAGGTGTCGTTGATGACGTAGCCGTCGAGACCGTGCTCCTCGCCGTACTTCAGGAGGTCGCTGGTGGTGTTGATAAACCCGCGGCCGTTGAAGTTCAGGGAGGTGTTGCACAGGACGCTGAACCCGGTGATGTCGCGGAACGCCTCCAGCAGCGTCGCGATGCCCGGGTTCCGCTCGTGCGTGACCGTCTGGGTGCGGGCGGAACCGTCGATGTGCGTGACGGCCTTCAGCTCCTCGGTGGTCACCCGGTTGAAGAAGAGCATGTACGGGTCGTGGACCGAGCCGACGAACCACTTGTCGGCGTCCGCCTCCAGCGCGATCGGGGCGATCGGGCGGTAGCCCTCGCGGCCCTTGATCGTGTTGAGCCGGACGGTGGTCTCCTCGGTGAACGGCGCGGCCAGGATGGACCGGTTGCCGAGCGCGCGCGGGCCCATCTCGTAGCGGCCACGGGCCCAGCCGATGATGTTGCCCTGCTCCAGGAAGCGGGCCACCTCGGCGGCGACCAGCGGCCGGGTCTCGTAGACGGAGGGGTCCGGCTGGATGTCCTCCTGGAACTCCTCGCCCGCGTAGACGTCCCAGTCGATGGTCGCCTGGCCGGTGTAGAAGAGCTGGGCGTCGATGGCGGTGCCGAGCGCGGCGCCGCTGTCGTTCGGGCACGGCGGCACGAAGACGGACTCGAACAGGCCGCTCTGACGGAACTCCGCGTTCCAGTTGCAGTTGAGCGCGCAGCCACCGGAGATCTGCAGCGGCAGTCCTTCGGTCATGTTCTTCGCCGCGTAGTCGTAGAACCGGCCGAAGATCGCGTCCGAGTGCTTCGCGGCGGCGTTGCGGTACGCCTGCGAGTCGACACCGGCGTTGTACAGGTGCGACCAGGTCATCTCGTCCTTGGAGACACCGAGCACGATGCCGTCCTGCTTCAGGATGAAGTCGATGGTCTCCTTCTCCTCCCTGGTCATCGGGGAGTCGTCGGCGAAGGCCGTCAGCGCCATCTGCTTGCCGGCGTGGCTGTAGTTGAAGTAGCCCTTGCCCGCCGGGTGCTTGGGGTCGGCGAGGGAGAAGAGGTAGGCGTACTTGTTGCCCGGGTCGGTCATCACGTGCTGGAGGTGGGTGACCTCACCCGACTCGTCGATCCGGTAGAAGTCGCCGATGCTGCCTTCCCACACCAGCGAGTAGTGCGCCTTGCCGGTGGCCGCCGGGGCCATCCCGTACGCGGTCATGATGTGCGAGCGCTCGTGGGTGGAGGAGAAGATCCGGACGTCCTTGCCGAACCACTTGCCCGGGTCGTCCTGTATGGAGCCCTCACCGACGCCGAAGTAACCGGCCCGCAGCTTCGGTTCGACGGAGTGGAAGCCCTTGACCCAGCCGCTCAGCGAGATCACGTCGGGCTGGCGGTCCAGCATGCCGGCGGCCCGGGTGATCACCTCGGCGGTCAGCCGGTCGTAGCGCGGGAAGCTGTCCTTCTCCGCCTCCAGCGCGAAGAGAAGCTTGCCGTCCTCGATGGCGACGACTCCGCCGTCATGGCCCTCTTTGAAACCCAGGATCAACATGTGTGGGAGAACCTTTCCGTAAGGGGATGTCGGGTTTACTGCGCCGGCCGGTCGCCGTCGGGGCGGCCGGTGACACGTCCGGTGCCGAGCACGGGCCCGAGGACGCGGTCGAGGTCGGTCAGTGCACGGGACCAGACACCTGGTGACGGCACGTAGTGGTTGTAGTAGCTGGCCCCTTCGGCGGGCGGCCCGAAGACGGCGACCGACCGGGAGGAGCCGGCGGGCTCGCGCGGTACGACGAATCCGTCCCGGTCCAGGCGGAGCGCGCCGCGGGGGCCGGGTGCGGCCCACTCGCGCAGCGAGCAGGCGATCGGGTCGATCCCGGGGTCGAGGACCGGCCAGTCCATGTTGGCCTTGATCACCACGTCGGCCTCGATGCGGTGCGGCCGCTCCAGCGTCGTCGAGGCGATCGTCCAGCGGTCGCCGTCCCGGGTCACCTCGGGTGCGGCTCCGGGGCCGGGTACGACCACTTCTGCGGCGATGAGCTGGAGCAGCTCGTGGATGCGCTCCTTCTGCGGGCCGATGACGGTCCGGTTGACCAGAGGGACGTACGCGCTCATGAAGTAGCGGTGCGACTCGTCGGTCAGGCCCGGCGGGTCCACGGCCGCCCGCACGCCGTCGCGGTGGTCGCGGAGGATCTCCAGGGCCTCCTTGACCGGGCTGGTGCCGAGGCCGCGTTCGGCCTCGCGCAGGTCCGCCGCCGCCTGCTCGATCAGCTCGGCCACGTACTCCTGGTAGCCGGGCGAGGTCCGGGCGTCGGGCCGCAGGGCGCGCTCGACGGCCGCGGTCTCCTCAGGCGTGGCGCCGGCCATCCGGGCGCGGGCCTCGCGGAGGATCAGCGGTTCGACGTCCCGCCGGAAGTCGAGCCGGCCGTCCTCGGTGCGCTCGCGGAGTGCGGCGACGGCCTCCTGGGTGAGGAAGGCGGCCGGCGCGGAGCGGCGTTCGCGCGTGGTGGCCGGACGGGCGCGGGGCAGTCCGCCGGTCCGGTTCACCAGGACGATGCGGGGCTCACGGCCCGAGGCACGGTAGCCGTCCTCGGTGAACTCTCCACCACGGCCCACGGTCAGCGCCGCGATGACGTCCATGGCGCTCAGCCCGGTGCCGAGCAGCGCGACCGTGGCGTCCTCGGGGATCTTCTCCACCTGGTCGGGCAGCGGGTAGGGCAGCGAGATGAAGCCGTCCCGCTCCGCCGGAGCGGTCCGGGTGATGCCGTGGCCGGTGGTGACGACGGCCAGGTCCACGCGGTGCTCGGCGCCGTCCGCGAGCGTCACCGTGGCGCCTTCGGCGTCCTGGCGTACGGAGGCGGCGACGGCCGGCAGATGGCGTACGGTCAGCCGCTCGGAGGCCGAGGCCCGGTCCAGCAGCTCACCGGCGGCCCACTGCAGGTACTCGCCGAGCAGGCGGCGCGGCAGGAAGGCGTCGAAGGCGACCGGGCCGTGACGCTCCTGGCACCACTCCAGGAAGCCGGGTCCTGGCGTGACCGGTGCGTCCGGGGTCATCCGCTCGTCGGAGAAGATGGTCAGCTGCGAGGCGATCGTGTTGAGCAGCAGGTAGTCCGGCTGCTTGACCTCGTGCATCCCGGGGCCGGGCTCATCGGGCTCGATCAGCAGCAGCTCGACGGGCGGGCCTTCGAGCCGGGTGTGGCTGATGACCCGCTCCAGCGCGGAGAGCCCGCGCGGACCGAGGCCGACCACGGCCATGCGTACGGGAGTCACCAGCGGCTCGTCTCGCCGAAGAAGTTCGGGATCTCGACCGTGAGGCCCTGGGCGCGGGCCGCGGTGAGGACGTACTGGCCGACCGCGAGGTCCAGGACGCCGAGGCCGAACGGCGAGAAGACCAGGCCGCGCCGGCCCTGCGGCTGGGTCCGGCCCTTGAGTACGTCCGCGAGGGTTCCGCTGACGAAGTCCCGGCTGCCGGTGGCCTGTTCGGCCAGGTGCGGCGAGGTGTTGGCCTTCATGCAGTGCTCGACGTCGTCGAAGTAGTTCTCGGCGGCGAGGATGACGGTCGGCTGGAAGTCGCGCAGCGAGATGTTGAGCGCCACCTGTCCCGGGCGGAGCAGCTGCCCGATGTACGGGGTGCCGGCCGTAGTGGTCGTGATCACGGTCTGGGCGGTCAGCGCCTGGGCCAGCGAGCCGACCGCCTTGGCCGTGAGTCCGAGCTCCTCGGTGGCGAAGCGGGCCAGGTGCTGCGCCGACTCGGCGTGCAGGTCGAAGATCTCGACGGAGTGCAGCGGATAGTCGGTGGCCACGAGGTACCGGAGGATGGTCCGGGCGATGACACCGGCGCCGATGAACGAGACCCGGCCGTCCGGGGTCACATGGCGGGCGAAGGCCCGTGCCGCCACCGCGGCCGAGGCGGCGGTGCGGACCGCGCTGATGTTGGCGGCCTCCAGCAGCGCCTTCGGGTAGCCGGTGGCGTAGTCGTTGAGGATCAGCGCGGCGGAGGCGCGGGGTATGCCCTCGGCGACGTTGCCGGGGAAGCTGGATATCCACTTGATCCCGACGGCGTGGTCCTCGGACAGCTCGATCGCGGCGGGCAGGGCGATGATCCGGGCGTCCGGCTTCGCCGGGAAGCGCAGGAAGTAGCTGTCCGGGTTGACCGTCTTCCCGCCGTCGTGACGCAGGTAGGCGTCCTCGACGAGGTCGACGATCCGCTCCGCCGAGCTGTCCAGGATGTCCTTGACGACCTTGCCGGGCACCACATCAAACGAGAACATCGAGCTCCTCCTCGGGTAGCTTTTCATCATCGAAGTGGGCCTTGTCCAGGCCTCGTTCGGCCACCCACGTGTCGTCGTACACGGAGTTCAGGTAGCGCTCGCCGAGGTCCGGCGAGATCGCCACCACGGTGGCGTCCTGCGGGATGCCGGGAGCGAGGCGGCGGATTCCGGCCAGGACCGTGCCGGTCGAACCGCCCGCGAGGAGGCCGGACTTCTCGGCCAGCCAGCGGCACTCGCGCACCGTCTCCCACTCGGGGATCAGCACGACCTCGTCGGGCGCCTGGTTGTCGAGGATCGGCGGCCGCTTGCTGGTCCCGAGCCCCGGGATGTGCCGAGGGCCCGCGGTGGCCTGGAAGTTGACCGAGCCGGCGGTGTCGACCGCGATGATCCGGGTATGCGGACTGCGGCGGCGGAAGTAGTCGACGCAGCCCATCAGGGTGCCTCCGGTCCCCACTCCGAGGAAGAGGTAGTCGACCTTGCCGAACTCTCTGAGCATGGACGGCGCGGTGGCCAGCTCGTGTGCTGTGGGGTTGGTCGGGTTCTCGTACTGGTTGAGCCAGTAGACATCGGGGTCGGCGGCCTGTAATTGCTGGATGTAGGAGATCCGGGAGCCCAGGAATCCGCCGTTGGCGTCCCGTTCGGTGATCTCCACGACCTCCGCTCCGAGCGCGCGCATGATGGCCACGGCCGTCGCGTTGGAATTCGGGTCGGTCACCAGGGTCAGCCGGTATCCCTTCGCCGCGCAGATGACGGCGAGGGAGATTCCGAGATTGCCGGACGTCGACTCGATGAGCCGGAGTTCGGTCAGATCCCGTCCGGAATCCTCAGCGGCCTGGATGAGGCCGCGAGCGGTCTTCATCTTGATCGAGCCGCCGGGGTTGAATCCTTCGACCTTGAAATAGAGCCGGTTCAGGTTGTCGATCCCGGAAACTCTGAGATATATGTCGTCCAGGATAAGGTCATAGACATGCTCAGCGATCAACTTCATTCCCGAAGCGAGTAGGGATGGTGCCTCAGCTGTGCCTGCGACTGCGTTGCTGCAGCTCCTGAAGTGAACTCACCTCGAATTCCATCCGGCTTCTGGCCCGGATGCCCCTGACCATGGCCAGCAGCCCGGAAGCTGTCGTCGCGTAGGGGACGGAGTACTGTGCGGCGGCCGTACGGACCGGCCGGTCGGCGTCGCGGTCCGTGCCCTGCGCGGCGAGGCTGATGACGAAGTGGACCTCGCCGTCGCGGAGCCGGTCGACGGTCGGGTCGTCGGGGCCGGCCTCGACCACTTCGTCCGGCAGGAACCCGGCGACCTGCAGCAGCTCCGCCGTACCGGACTCGGCCGTGATCTCGAAGCCGTACCCGCGAAGGGTCCGCAGCGAGGGCAGCACGCGGGTCAGGTGTTCGAGGGCGGAGGAGACGTGGACCCGGCCCGAGAGCGGCAGTGCGAAGCCGGCCGCCAGCTGGGCCTTGGCGAAGGCCACGTCGAAGCCGGTGCCCATGCCCATGACCTCGCCGGTGGACTTCATCTCCGGCCCGAGCAGGCTGTCCAGGCCCTCGCCACCGCCGGTGCGGAACCGGTGGAACGGCAGGACCACGTCCTTGACCGCGATCTGCGAGCCGGTCCGGCGTTGTCCACCGTCGCCGGTCGCCGGCAGCAGCCCCTCGGCGCGCAGCTCGGCGATGGTGGCGCCGAGCATGATCCGGGCACCGGCCTTGGCCAGCGGGACGCCGGTCGCCTTGGAGACGAACGGCACCGTGCGGCTGGCTCGCGGATTGGCCTCCAGGACGTGGAAGACGCCGTCCTTGAGCGCGAACTGGATGTTCAGCAGACCGCGTACGCCGAGTCCGGCCGCGATGACCTCGGTGTGGGCGCGCACCGTGTCGATGTCGGGCCGGCCCAGCGTGATCGGCGGAAGCGCGCAGGCGGAGTCGCCGGAGTGGACCCCGGCCTCCTCGATGTGCTCCATCACGCCGCCGAGGAAGACCTCGTGTCCGTCGCACAGCGCGTCGACGTCGATCTCGATCGCGTCCAGCAGGAACTCGTCGATCAGCAGCGGACGTTCGGGCGCGACCTCGGTGGCCTGCCGGACGTAGGCGGCCAGCGCCTCCTCGTCGTGGACGACCTCCATGCCGCGTCCGCCGAGGACGTACGAGGGGCGCACCATCACCGGATAGCCGATCCGGTCGGCGACGCTCCTGGCCTGGTCGAAGGTGACGGCCATGCCGTTGCGCGGGGCGGTCAGGCCCGCCGCGTCCAGCACCTCGGAGAAGGCGCCGCGGTCCTCGGCCAGGTGGATGGCGTCCGGCGAGGTGCCCGCGATGGGCAGCCCGGCCCCGGCCAGCCGCCGCGCGAGCTTCAGCGGTGTCTGGCCGCCCAATTGCACGATGACTCCGGCCACTTCACCGGTCGCGCATTCGGCGCGGTAGACCTCGACGATGTTCTCGAAGGTCAGCGGCTCGAAGTAGAGCCGGTCGGAGGTGTCGTAGTCGGTGGAGACGGTCTCCGGGTTGCAGTTGACCATGACGGTCTCGTAGCCGGCCGACCGCAGGGTCAGCGCCGCGTGGACGCAGGAGTAGTCGAACTCGATGCCCTGGCCGATGCGGTTGGGTCCGGAGCCGATGATGAGCACCTTCGGCAGCGGCTCGCTCCGCTCCACCACCTCCGACTCCGCCGCCGGGTCGGTCTCGTAGGCGGAGTAGTGGTACGGCGTGGTCGCGGCGAACTCGGCGGCGCAGGTGTCGACCGTCTTGTAGACCGGCCGGACGTCCCAGCGGCTACGCAGCGCCCGTACGCCGTCCTCGCCGTCCAACTCGGGCCGCAGCAGCGCGATCTGGAGGTCGGAGAAGCCCATCCGCTTGACGCGGCGCAGCAGTTCGGCGTCGACGGTCTCGGCGTCCAGCAACTCCTGGCGCAGTTCGACGAGGCCGAGGATCTGGTCGACGAACCACGGGTCGATGCCCGACGCATCGTGCACCTGCGCGACCGTGGCGCCGAGCCGCAGCGCGCGCTCGACGGTGTACAGCCGCCCGTCGTGCGGGGTCCGCAGCGCTTCCAGCGTGGCGGACCGGTCGGCGTCCTCGGGGTCGGGGCCGGTCCAGAAGCCGGCGGTGGCGGATTCCGTCGAGCGGAGCGCCTTGCCGAGCGCCTCGGCGAAGTTGCGGCCGATCGCCATGGCCTCGCCGACGGACTTCATCGTGGTGGTGAGGGTCGCGTCGGCGGTCGGGAACTTCTCGAAGGCGAAGCGGGGGATCTTGACGACCACGTAGTCGAGGGTGGGTTCGAAGCTGGCCGGGGTCTCGCCGGTGATGTCGTTGGGTATCTCGTCCAGCGTGTAGCCGATGGCCAGCTTCGCGGCGATCTTGGCGATCGGGAAGCCGGTCGCCTTCGAGGCCAGTGCGGAGGAGCGCGAGACGCGCGGGTTCATCTCGATCACCACCAGCCGGCCGGTGGCGGGGTGCACGGCGAACTGGATGTTGCAACCGCCGGTGTCGACGCCGACCGCGCGCAGCACGTCGATGCCGACGTCGCGCATGTGCTGGTACTCGCGGTCGGTGAGGGTCATCGCGGGTGCCACGGTGACCGAGTCGCCGGTGTGCACGCCCATCGCGTCGACGTTCTCGATCGAGCAGACCACGACGACGTTGTCGTTGCGGTCCCGCATGAGTTCGAGCTCGTACTCCTTCCAGCCGAGCACGCTCTCCTCGATCAGCACCTCGCCGAGCGGGCTCTGGGCCAGGCCGTCGCCAGCCAGCGATTCCAGGTCGCTCGGGGTGTACGCCATGCCGGAGCCGAGGCCGCCCATGGTGTAGGAGGGCCGGATCACCACAGGCAGGCCCAGCTCCGCGACCGTGGCACGCACTTCGTCCATCGTCCGGCAGACGGCGCTGCGCGGGGTCTCGGCGCCTACGGAGGCGACGATGTCCTTGAACCGCTGCCGGTCCTCACCGCGGGCGATCGCCTCGACGTCCGCGCCGATCAGCTCGACGCCGTACTTGTCCAGCACGTTCCGCTCGTGCAGCTCGACGACGCAGTTCAGCGCGGTCTGTCCGCCGAGCGTCGCGAGGATCGCGTCCGGCCGCTCCAGCGCGATGATCTTCTCGACGAACTCCGGGGTGATCGGCTCGATGTAGGTGGCGTCGGCGAACTCCGGGTCGGTCATGATCGTCGCCGGGTTGGAGTTCACCAGGCTGACGCGGAGCCCTTCCTCGCGCAGCACCCGGCACGCCTGGGTGCCCGAGTAGTCGAACTCGCACGCCTGCCCGATCACGATCGGTCCGGAACCGATCACCAGCACATGTTTCAGGTCCGTACGCTTCGGCATCAGCGGTCCCCGCTCATCAGGGTGGTGAACTCGTCGAAGAGGGCGACCGCGTCGTGCGGACCGGCCGCGGCCTCGGGGTGGTACTGGACGGAGAAGGCCGGGACGTCCAGGCAGCGCAGGCCCTCCACGGCACCGTCGTTGGGACAGTGGTGGGAGACCATGGCCCGGCCGTACGGCGTCTCGAACCGCTCTCCGGCCTCACCTTCGACGGCGAACCCGTGGTTCTGCGAGGTGATCGACACGCGCCCGTCTCCGGCGTGGATCACCGGGATGTTGATGCCCCGGTGGCCGTAGCGCATCTTGTACGTCGCCCGGCCCAGCGCCCGTCCGAGGATCTGGTTGCCGAAGCAGATGCCGAAGAGCGGGATGCGGCGCTCCAGCACCTCGCGGGTCAGCGCGACCGCTTGCGTCATCGCCGCCGGGTCGCCGGGGCCGTTGGAGAGGAACACTCCGTCCGGCTCGGTCTCCAGGAGCTGGTCCAGTGTGGTGGCGGGAGGCAGCACATGCGTCTCGATCCCGCGCTCGGCGAACATCCGCAGCGTGCTGGTCTTTACGCCGAGGTCCAGTGCGGCCACCCGGAACCGGCGGGTCCCGGCCGCCGGCCGGACGTAGGGCCGTACGGTGCCGACGCGGGCCGCGAGGTCGGCGCCGGCCATCTGCGGGGCGGTCAGCACCTGTTCCGTCATGGTGTCGGGGCCGGCCAGGGCCTCTCCCGAGAACACTCCGGCACGCATCACTCCGGCCTCGCGAATGTGCCGGGTCAGCGACCGGGTGTCGATCTCGGAAATGCCGACGATTCCTTGCCGTACCAGCTCGTCCGCGAGTTCTCCGCGCGAGCGCCAGTTGGAGGCGGCCCGGGAGGGGTCGCGCACCGCGTATCCGGCCACCTGTATCCGGGCCGATTCGTCATCGTCGTCATTCCATCCCGTATTGCCGATCTGCGGGGAGGTCTGTACGACGATCTGACCGTGGTACGACGGGTCGGTGAGCGTTTCCTGGTAACCCGTCATGCCGGTCTGGAAGACCACTTCGCCCAGGGAGCGGCCAAGGGCACCGAATTCTCGGCCCCAGAACACCTTCCCGTTCTCGAGTACCAGTGCGGCCCGCGTCGCGGACGTGTTCATCGTTCCCTCCTCCTAGCCGTCGAACGGATGTGAATCCAGGCGTGCGGACATGCAGCGGCCACGTCCCGTCAGGGAGAAACCACTGGGTATGACCGGGCGTGGGGAAGGGCTGTCAGCCGCCGCTTCCGGAGGCGTTCCATCCGACGTCGTCGGAGGACCGGAGGAAGCCGGGCGCCGGGGCCGCGCAGGGCGCGATGGCCGCCATGGCGGCGAGGGTCTCGACCCGCGGTGCGGGGAGCGGGCGGGCCGAGGCCGCGTCCGGGTGCGGTCCGGAACGGTGGGAGCTCATGACTGTCCTGACTTCGGAATGGGTCGGCCGACGAAAGGCCTGACCCGGAGCTTATGAATGTCCTCGGTGACACGCGGCGGTTGCCTCGGGCGCATTCCCGTAGCCGTATTCTCTGCTGCCCGTCGATGTCACTGATCTGTTCCGGCCGGATCTGCTCTGGCCGGATTTCATCTTCCGGAAAGGCCGTTCCGGAGTCCCGTCCGGTATCGAGGCCCTGCCGGTTCGCGCCGCTCCGTGACATGAGAAGTGATGGTCGGCCCATGCCGCAAGGACGGCCCGCCGAGAGTTTTAGGACATCTCCTGCCGAAAGCTTTCGGACACCTTCGGGCAGGGGTACCGCGAGTGGCCACGAGAGCCGGCTACCGGGAACAGCACCTCGGGGTGGCATACGGGCCGTCAGGTCGAATCACTGGGCCCGTGCCACGATCCACACACTCCATCAGAACTTCCCCCCATAGATGTATCCGGCCACGCACCAGATGATTCTGGCCAACGCATCGCCGTCTTGGCTCCATCTTCAAGCGAGTGTCCAGTACCGCATGGGTCGTAGGAAAGATCCATGATGGTTCAGGTAATCGCATTGCTACTATTGGAGGCATCTCGCTTGGCGCGTGGCGGGCGGCGACGGGCCGCTTCCACGGCGCGTGAGTCTGGGGGCGACGGCTGATGACGAGCAGGTCGGCAGGGGTGCGACCCGGTTCCGGGCTCGCGGCGGTCCGGGACCGGACCGGCCCCGACCCGGACGAGGACCCGGCGAGAACCGGCGGCTCGGATCCGTCGGGTGCCCATGGCTGGAAAGAAATCGCCGAAGCGCTCGCCGAGTTGTCACGGCGGGTTCTGCGCCAGGCGGACCACGACGACCGGGCCGGGTCGCCGGCGACCGCGCCGCACTCCGCCGCTCCCAGGAGGCGGCCGGGGCTGCTGAACCTGCACGGCGTGGCGACGATCAACGCGGCCATCGGCTCCAGCCTCGACGGCGCCGTATCGGAGATCCTCACGGCCCAGCCGGACGGCGCGCGTCCGAAGGAGGTGCTCACCGGAGCTCTGGAGTCGGTCCGCCTCAGGATCGACGACGGCGTCGGTATGCGGACGATCTATCAGCACTCGTCCCGCTTCGACGAGGCGACCAAGTCCTACGTCCGCGCGGTCACGGGCTACGGCGCCGAGGTCCGGACCCTGCCCGAGTTCTTCGACCGGCTGATCATCATCGACCGTTCCACCGCCTTCATTCCGGCCAACTCCGAGCGCACCATCGCCGTCGCGATCACCGAGGCGTCCGTGGTCCGCTTCCTCGCCGATGTCTTCGAGCGTGCCTGGGACCGCGCGGAGCCCTTCCCGTTCGTCCCCAACTACGCCGCGCAGGCGGCCTCCGAGGTGATCGAACCGATCCGCGCCGCCATCCGGCAGCTGCTCGCGCAGGGACATTCGGACAAGGCGATCGCGCGCCGCCTCGGCATCAGCGAGCGCTCGCTGCAGGCACACATCGCGCACATCAAGAAATGCCTCGGCGCGAAGAACCGCACGCACCTCGGCTACCTCCTCTGCCATTCCGCCCACCACGCCGCGCGGCCGGACGCGGAGGCCGGGGGCGGGGAGGAGCGGCCGGAGAGCCTCGAAGGTAAGGGAACGGCAAAGCCGGGTCGTTCGTTACCCCGTGCATGACCGCAATGACCCCCGGCTCGAACATCCCTCTCTCCGCCGTCCGTGTGGCGGTGGACGTCGCCGCTCCGGTGCGGCTCGACGTCTCGGGCCTGCTGCTCACCGCCGACGGCAAGGTGCGCTCCGACGACGACTTCATCTTCTACAACCAGCCCTCGGGCCCCGGTGTGACCTACCGCGCCGGTGGGGGCTCCGCACCCGACGCCATCGTGGTGGACACGACCGCGGTCCCGCCCGGCATCGAGAAGATCGTCGTCACCGCGAGCCCCGACGCCGCAGGACAGACCTTCCAGGGCGTCGAGCCCACCGCCACCGTGCGCAACGCCGACGACGGCACCGCGCTGGCCACGTTCACCCCGCCTCAGCTGGGCGGCGAAACGGCGCTCGTGGTCATCGAGGTCTACCGGCGCAACGGCGCCTGGAAGGCCCGCGCGGTCGGCCAGGGCTATGCGAACGGGCTGGCCGGCATCGCCACGGACTTCGGCGTCTCGGTCGAGGAGCCGGCCGCCCCGCCGGTCCCGGCCGCAGCAGCCCCGGTGGCCCCCGCAGCCGCCCCGGTGACCCCGGCGGCGGCTCCGGTCGACCCGCGCATCGCCCCGCCCGCCCCCGCCGCTCCCCCGGCACCGCCCGCGCAGGCCGCCACCGGGAAGATCAACCTGGACAAGGGCCGGGTCAACCTCCAGAAGAACCAGACGGTGTCCCTGGTCAAGGGCGGCGCCCCGCTCCTCTCCCAGGTCAAGATGGGCCTCGGCTGGGAGCCGGCGTTCCGCGGCAAGGACATCGACCTGGACGCCTCGGTCATCGCCTACGGCCCCAACCGCAACCACCTGGACAGCTGCTACTTCGGCAAGCTCTCCATCCTCAACGGCGCGATCAAGCACTCCGGCGACAACCTCACGGGCGAGGGCGCGGGCGACGACGAGGTGATCGTCGTGGACCTGGGCCGGATCCCGGCCGAGGCGACGGGCCTGGTCTTCACGGTGAACTCGTTCACCGGCCAGAAGTTCAACGAGGTCGCCAAGGCCTACTGCCGCCTGATCGACGCGGCCACCGGCGAGGAGCTGGTCCGCTTCGACCTGACCGGCGCCGAGCCGCAGACCGGCGTCATGATGGCCAAGCTGATCAAGCAGTTCACCGGTGAGTGGGAGATGACGGCCATGGGCGAGTTCGTGAAGTCGCGGACCGTACGGGGCATGGTGAAGCCCGCCGCCAAGTCACTCTGAGCCGTCCGACCGGGCCACAACGGCATCCGGGGCACCTGAAGTGGTTCAGGTGCCCCGGATCGGGAGAAGGAGAAGACGGGCGCTGACGCCGCTCGTGCTCGTCGGCTCTCTCAGAGCTTGGTCAGCTTGGAGTAGGGGCTCAGGATCCTTCCCTGGCGCCCCGAGAAGTCGATGAGGACTGCGTCGTTGTCGCCCTCGACAGCAAGGATTCTGCCGAGCCCGAACTGGTCGTGCGACACCCTGTCGCCCACATCGAAGCATTCGACCGGTGGGGCCTCCTGGGCCGGGCGGTTGAAGGGACTGGAAGGCAGGTGACGCCGGGATCCGGCTGACTGTTTCATTAAGTCGAGTATGCGCCCTGTGAAGGCCCGACGCCATGCCCGTTTGCCGCCCGGGTCCCAGAAGTGCCGGATTCGTGACCCGCGCCCACCAGGCCCGGTCAGCGCTTACCCCCGCCTCCAGCAGCGGAACCACACGGAACACGGCGCCGGAAAGCCCCCCGAACGTGTGGCGGTTTCTCTCGCCGTACGGGGCGTGGCCGAGCCGGTATCCGGCCAGGTTCCGCGTGTGGACGGGCACGGTGTCCGGAACGCTCCGGGTGGCGTCGCCACGGTGGGTGTACGGAGCCTGCTCGTCGGTGACGATCAGCACCGGGTCGTGGCTCAGCGCCCGGACGCGGAGTGCCGGGTCGCATACTGCCCTCACGTGATTACTCGGCCAGGGGGCGGTTGTGCGAACGGTCCACGACGGTGTTCTGGAGGTCAGCTATCGGCAGTTCTATGTCAAGAGCCGCCTCGATGTCGCTCATGAGGAGGAGGTGGCGCACAGTGCCGGGCAGAGCAACGGGCTGTGCGGTGGAGCCAATCCGGGCTACCTCTTCCTGACGACGGGACTGCACACGGGACGGGTGGGCCTGACCGTGGAGGTCCACGAGGCCGAACCGCCGATCGATGAGCGGTGGGAGGAGATCGTCGAGGTCGCCTTCCGCCCCGGGTCCACGGAGACCGCGGTCGTACCGTGGGCCGCAGCCCCACTCTGCTCGCTCGATCTGCCGATCGCCGACCACCGGGTCCGCTACTGCGCACGAGGCATGGACACGACACCGGACGACGAGCTCTCCGTCCTGGACGGCGGACCCGTCGTCGATCACTACCTGCTGCAGTTCTGGCCGGCGGAGCCCGCCGCGGACCGCGTGATCAAGCAGACGACGCAGAGCGCCGCGTACTGGCACGACCACGCCCGCACACTGCCGCCGCCGCCCACACCCGAGGAACGCGCCGAGACCGAGCGACCTCGGCGTGAGGCGGAGGAGAAGATCCTCCGCGACGCGGAGTGGCGGGCGCAGGCGGGCGAGTGGGACGGTCGGGAGCCGAGCCCGGCGCTGCGCGAGGCGGGCGGCGACCTCTGGGGCCTCATCCTCCTGGACCGTGACCTGGTGGACGCCGTGGACACAGCCGACGCGACCACGCAGCGGGCCATCGCCCGCTGGGCCGTCAGCCGCGCCCTCGTCAGAGCCGAGCTCCATACGTTCTACGCGTTCGCCCGCGCCGTCCGGGACCTGCACACCGGCGAGCGGTCGTCCGGCGCCTTCGACGACCGGGAGGAGGCCTGGAAGTGGTTCTTCGCCCAGAAGAACGTCCCGCGAACCTTCGTGCGCGCTCCGCAAGGAAGCCGGGACGACCTACTGCAGCAGGCCATGGCGATGCGCGCGCTGTTCGCCGCGGTGGAGGAGGATCCGCTGCGCGCCGCACCGGATGCCGTGTACGCGGCAGCCGCCACGTACGGCAGCGCCTCCCGGACCTCCTGGCGGAGGTCCGGGAGGCGTTTCCGGAGCTGAACCGGTCGACCTGAGTACCGCGGACACCTGCTCGGTAGGAACCGCCTGAGCTACGCTCCTACGCGCGACCGGGCCTTGAACGCGGCCTTGCGGGCGTCCTTCGCGGCCTTCTTGTCGCTGTGCAGGCGGCCCATGGCCTCCAGCACATCGGCGGTGGCCGGGTGGTCGACGCGCCAGACCTCGTCGAAGAAGCCGCTGTGCTGCGCGGAGAGCCCTTCGACCAGACCCTGGAGCTCGTCGAGTTCACCGTCGGCGTCCAGTTGGGCGGCGATCGTGTCGATGGCCAGCCAGAAGATCATCGCCTCCGGCGGGGCCGGGACGTCGGACGCGCCGCGTTCCGCGAGCCAGACGCGGGCCAGGCCGCCGAGTTCCTGGTCGCCGAGGACGGCGCGTACGGCCGGTTCGGCCTGCTCGCCGGCGAGCGCGAGGGCCTGCTGGCAGTGGAGGCGGCGCAGCGGTGCGCCCTCGTCCGTGCCGCGCGCGGCGGCGAGCAGCTCGGCGGCGGCCGGGACCGTGCCTTCGGCCCCGCGTCCCGCGAGCCAGAGCTGGATCTCGGCGCGGGCGGCGGCCTCCGGGTAGTACGCGATGCCGTCGAGAAGGGCGTCGGCTCCCTTGCCGGCCAGGTCGCCGACGGCCGGGGCGTCCACGCCGGCCTCCAGCATCCGGGCCCGGACGCCGTACAGGCCGAGCGGGGTGAGCCTGACCATGCCGTACCGCGTGACGTCCTCCTCGTCGGCTTCGGTGACCGAGGCGTCCGCCACGTCGCCCTCCTCGACCATCAGCGCCTCGTCCACCGGCTGGTAGGCGACGATGCCGATGGGTTCGAGGAGCCGGAACTGGTCGTCGAGCCGCATCATCGCCTCCGACACCTGCTCCAGGATGTCGTCGGTGGGCTCGCCCATGTCGTCGGGGACGATCATCGACGCGGCGAGGGCCGGCAGCGGCACCGGGCCCTCGCCGGCGCCGTGGTCGGCGAGCGTGAGCAGGTAGAGGTTGCCGAGGACTCCGTCGAGGAACTCCGCCTCGGCCTCCGGGTCCCAGTCCAGCGCGTCGAAGTCGATCGAGCCGTCCTCACCGACGAGGTCGGCGAAGTCGTCCAGGACGGGCGCGGTGGCGTCGGCGTGCACGGCGTCCAGGCCGTCGAGCCAGATGGAGAGGACGTCCTGCGGTGAGCCGGAGGTGAGCAGCGCCAGGTTCGCACCCACGGTGACGGTGCCCTCGCCGTCCTCGCTCTCGGGGTCCGTGACGTCGAGGAGCCCGGTGTCCACGGCGAGCCGCCAGGCCTCGCTGGCGTACGCGGCACCGTCCCCGTCGTCCGTCAGGCCGAGGTGCTCGGCGGCGGCGGGCAGTTGCGCCTCCACCAGCTCGCCGCCGGCGCCGACCCGCGCTTCGGGCCCGGCCCAGCGAGCGAGCTTCACGGCGCGCACGAACAGCGGTGCGGCGAGCGCGTCCCGCGCCAGTTCGGCCTCGGAGTGCAGCCGCACCGGCGGCAGGATGGGGCGCTCTGCGGACATCGGGGGTTCTCCTCGGTGCGTGCTCGGGGGCGTACGGAACGGGTACGCGGTTCAGCCGCCCAAGCCTAGGGCGTGTCCGGCGGATCATTGACCGGGTCCACGACGCCTGGCACGGCCCATCCGGCCCCGACCCGCCGGATACACCCTAGACGTCCTTCACCACCCGCCGCCCGCCGCGCCCCTTTACCCGCCCGCGCCCGCCTCCATGCTGAGCGCGGGCGTGTAGCGGTTCACGCCCCCACCGGTCACACCCGGATACTTCAGCACCCGCTCCCACAGCGGCGACGGCGAACCGACCCCGTCGCCGGGCGCGGCGAGGGCCGCGATGTGGTGTTCAGCGCTCTCCCACTCCGCGTAGTTGAGGACCCGGGTCCCGTCGGTGCTGACGTGGAAGTGCGCGGCGATGCCACCGGCCGGCGTGTGCGGGTCCGCGCCGAGCGCCTCGAACACCGTATCCACCCAGTCCCGTTGCCGCGCCGGGTCCGGTCCGGCGAACTCCACGTCGACGATCACGACACACCCGGGCTCACGGCTGTCACCCTGGGTCCGGAGCCCGGAGCGGTACAGCTCGTACGTGTGCAGATCGCGGCGTTCGATGCCGGGCACGGCGGCGTCGATGTCGTCGTTACGGGCGTCACGGCTCTCCCGGACGAAGTCCTGGTAGGCGAGTTCGCCGGTCCACTGGGAGTGGTGCAGCAGCGTCGCCCCGTCCTCACCCACGAGAACGCTGTACGAGAGCAGCCCGGCATGCGGCCACGCCCGGCTTTCCCAAGCCTTCCGGATCGCGTCGACGACCTGCCGCTGCCGCTCCGGCGTACCGACGCCCCAGGTACTGGCCTTGACGATCCCGGCGTCGGCACGGCCCGGGTCCGGACGGTCGGTGAACTGCACGGTCATGGTGGCGCTCCCCTCCACCGCGCACCGGTCGGCGAGCGGTTGCCACCACCGTCACACCTCAAGTCAACTTGAGGTCAAGCGCGGTCACTCCGGCAGCTCCGCCCGCCACGCCGTCATGTTCAGCTCGTCCATGTACCGGATGTCGTGACCCTCCAGCCGGTAGACCCGCGCCCCGCTGTCCGGCGCGGCGGCCAGTTCCAGGGCGTCGGCCATGATGAGTTCGCCGCCCTCCTGCGTGGAGACCCAGGCGAGCATCGACCGTACGGTGGCGCCGGGCTTCAGCGTGCGAGCCTCGGGGCCCTTGTCGTGGCCGAACATCGAACCGCCCGGGTTGACTTTCACCGGCAGGCGTTCGCCGTCCTCGCCGAGCACCTGGACCGAGGGGTAGCCGTCGGCCCGGTAGGGCTTCGAGCCGCAGTTGGTCAAGGTCAGGACGACCGCGCGGCTCATCATCACGGCCTGCACCTCCCCCATGGTCACCACGGTCCCGGGGGCGGGGCAGTCGCCGGTGGGTGAAGGGGTGGGCGACGGGTCCGGGCTCCGAGCCGGTACGTCGACGGCCGGCGGTGGCATTACGGAGGGCGGCGTCGCGGCCTGGACGGACGGGGTCGGTTCGCGTTCGCCCTCGCCGGCCGGGACGAGAAACCCCGAACAGCCGGTCAGCCCCATCAGCAGCACCATCACCGAGGCCGGTCTCCACATCCGCACCCGCTCGCCCGTGTAGCCCATCCCTCGCCCGCTCCTCATCACAGCCCTCCGGCCGTACGTCGTCCGCGTGTTCGATCATGTCAGGAGGCGGGCGCGTCCACGGCACTGTTCAGCATCTCTTCCCGGTCCGGCCAAGCAGATCTAAGTGGACCTTCACGGTCGTCCGGCCCGACACTTCGGACATGACCACCACCGCGCCCCGCTCCCGTCCCCGCCCCTTCGGCCGCGCGCTCTGCGCCATGATCACGCCGTTCACCGCCACCGGCGCGCTGGACCTCGACGCCGCCCGCGCCCACGCCGCGCACCTGGTGGCCGAGGGGTGCGACGGGCTGGTGCTCAGCGGGACCACCGGCGAGTCGCCGACCACCTCGGACGCGGAGAAGGCGGAGCTGCTGCGGGCCGTGCGGGCGGAGGTCGGGGACGGGGTGGCGCTGCTCTCCGGTGTCGGCAGCGCGGACACCGCGCACGCGGTGCGGCTCGCGCGGGAAGCCGAAGAGGCGGGCGCGGACGGGCTGTTGGTGGTGCCGCCGTACTTCAGCCGGCCGCCGCAGGCCGCCGTGGAGGCGTACTTCCTGCGGATCGCCGAGGCAACCGGCGTACCGCTGATGCTGTACGACATCCCCGGCCGCACCGGCGTCCGGATCGAACCGGAGACGCTGCTGCGGCTCGCGGACCACCCGCGGATCGTCGCGGTGAAGGACTGCGCGTACGACCTGCTCGGGTCGACGAAGGTGATCGCCCGCACCGAGCTGGCGTACTACTCGGGGTGCGAGGAGCTGAACCTGCCGCTGTACGCGCTCGGCGGCGCGGGCTACGTCAGCACCGTCGCCAACGTGGCGCCGCGCCGGATGCGTGCGCCGCTGGACGCGTTCGACGCGGGACGCACCGACGAGGCGGCGCGGCTGAACGGGCTGACCATCCGGCTCACCGAGCTGATGATGGCGAGCGGTCTGCCCGGCACCGTCACCGTGAAGGCGCTGCTGGACGCGGGCCCGGTCCGCGAACCGCTGCAGCCCGCCGGCCGCGAGGCGGTCGACGGGCTGCGTGCGGCGTACGAGGAGCTCCTCGCGAGCTGAAGGTCAGTTGTGGGCGTGCAGGACCTCGTTCAGCCCGCCCCACACCGCGTTGTTCGGGCGGGCCTCGACCGTGCCGGTGACCGAGTTGCGGCGGAAGAGGATGTTGGAGGCGCCGGAGAGCTCACGGGCCTTGACGACCTGGCCGTCCGGCAGCGTGACGCGGGTGCCGGCCGTGACGTACAGCCCGGCCTCCACGACGCACTCGTCGCCGAGCGCGATGCCGACGCCGGCCTCCGCGCCGACCAGGCAGCGCTCGCCGATGACGATGCGGACGTTGCCGCCGCCGGAGAGCGTGCCCATGGTGGAGGCGCCGCCGCCGATGTCCGAGCCGTCACCGACGACGACGCCGGCGGAGATGCGGCCCTCGACCATGGAGGTGCCGAGCGTGCCGGCGTTGAAGTTGACGAAGCCCTCGTGCATGACGGTGGTCCCGGCGGCGAGGTGCGCGCCGAGCCGGACCCGGTCGGCGTCGGCGATCCGTACGCCCTTGGGAGCCACGTAGTCCGTCATGCGCGGGAACTTGTCGACCGAGGTCACCTGGAGGTGCAAACCCTCGGCACGGGCGTTGAGGCGGACCCGCTCCAGGTCGTCGACGGCGACCGGGCCGAGCGAGGTCCAGGCGACGTTGGCGAGCAGACCGAAGAGGCCGTCCAGGTTCTGGCCGTGCGGCTGGACGAGGCGGTGCGAGAGCAGGTGCAGGCGCAGGTACGCGTCGTGCGCGTCGAGCGGCTTGTCCTCCAGCGAGGAGATGACCGTGGAGACGGCGATGACCTCGACCCCGCGCCGGGCGTCCACGCCGATGGCCTTGGCGGCGCCCTCGCCGAGGCGGTTCACGGCCTCGTCCGGCGTGAGCCGCTGCGTACCGGCCGGGCCGGGCTCGGGCTCGAGCTCGGGGGCGGGGAACCAGGTGTCGAGGACGGTGCCGTCACCGGCGACGGTGGCGAGGCCGGCGGCGACGGCGCCGGTGGTACGGGAAGTGGCCTGGGAAGTCGTGTCGGTCATGGACAGAAACCTAACCGGCCGGGGCCCGCTCGGGCGAACCGGTCTCAGCCTCCGGCCCGTTCCCCTCAGCCCCGCCCCTCCACCACCCGCGCCAGCATCTCGCGGGTGTACCGCGCGTCGAAGGCGGAGCCGGTCAGGAGCACCTGCAGGCAGACGCCGTCCATCAGCGCGACCAGCGCCCGCGCCGTGGCCGGGTCGGTGCGCGTGGACAGCAGCTCGACCGCCGAAGCGGTCCATTCGGCGGCGACAGGCCGCAGGACCGGGCGGCGCAGGGCCGCGAGGTACAGCTCGAACTCCAGCTCGATCGCACCCCGCTCGCCCGCGAACCACTCCCCCAGCACCCGGGTCAGCTCATCGGCGAGCCCGGGTCCCGACGGTTCGGCGCAGACCTGGCTGTCGCGCAGCGCCTGCGCGAAGTTCTCGTTGGACCGGCGCAGGGCCGCCGTCAGCAGCTCGTCCAGCGAGCCGAAGTGGTACGTGGTCGAGCCGAGCGGCACGTCCGCCTCGGCGGCCACGGTGCGGTGGCTCAGCCCGGCTATCCCGTCGGCCGCTATCACCCGCAGCGCCGCGTCGATGATCCGCGTCCGCCGGTCGGGATCGTACCGGCGGGCCATCAGTGCGCGCCTCCCAGGTTGAGCACGACGACCCCGACGACGATCAGACCGACCCCGACGATCTTGATGAGGCTGCTGGACTCGCCGAGGAACAGGATGCCGATGAGCGCCACGGCCGCCGTGCCGACGCCGGCCCAGATCGCGTACGCGGTGCCGACGGAGAGTGTCTTGAGGGTCTGCGCGAGCAGGGTGAAGGCGATCAGATAGCCCACCGCCGTGCCGATCGAGGGCCAGAGGCGGGTGAAGCCCTCGCTGTACTTCATGGCCGTCGTCCCGGCCACCTCCGCCGCGATCGCCGCGGCCAGCAGTCCGTATGCGTATCCCATGTGGACGACTGTACGCATCGTTGCGTACAGCTGTACATATCATCGGCCCGCGTCGGGGGCGCTACGGTGTCCCGACCCGATGACACGGTCCGGGACCACGGGCCGACGGAGCTGAGCGGAGACGCAGTGGCGCAGGACGCAGGGTGGGGCGGTGGCCCGTACGAGGGCGCGCCCCACGGTGGGGGGCCCTTCCACGGGGGAGCGCCGGGACCGGGTGGCTGGAGTGGATGGGCGCCACCCAGGCCGGGGGTGATACCCCTGGCGCCGCTGAGGGTCTCGGACCTGCTCAGCGGCGCCTTCGCGACGATCGGGCGTCACTGGAAGCCGCTGATCGGGGTGGCCCTGACGCTGTTCGGCGCGGCGACGCTCGTGATGGTCGTCGCGCTGGTGGTGGCCGCCTCCACCGTGGCAAGCCAGTGGGACGAGCTGACGTCCGGCTCCTCGGACTCCCCCGACGCTGCCGAACTCGTCCCGCTCGCCGTGGCGTTCGGCGTGCTGATGGCCATCGGCATGATCGTCTACCTGCTGGCGTCGGCCATGATGCAGGCGGCGGTCCCCGTGGTCCTCCAGGAAGCCGTCCTGGGCCGCCCGATCCGCTTCGGGGAGGTCTGGAAGCGGGCGTGGTCGCGGGTCTGGTCGATCATCGGCGCGGTGTTCCTGACCGGGCTGATCATGTTCATCGGGTTGGCGCCCCTCCTGGCCGCCTTCGCCGGGCTGATGGTCTACGCGGTCTCGCTGGGCGACGAGGACGGCGCGCTGCCACTGGCGCTGATCGGCACCCTCGTCGGGCTGCTCCTGGCACCGGCGGCGATGTGGCTCTGGGTACGGTTCTGCCTGGCGCCGACCGTCGTGGTCTTCGAGGACCGGCGCCCGGTGGCGGCCCTGCGACGCTCGGCCCAGCTCGTGCGCGGCACGTGGTGGCGGGTCTTCGGCATCACGCTGCTCGGCTTCGGTCTTGCGGCCATGATCGGCTTCATGATCCAGATGCCGTTCCAGATGATCGGCATGCTTCCCGGCCTGTTCGACCCCGCGGACATGGGTTCCGAACCGAGCGACGGGGCGCTCATCGCCATGTTCGGCGGTGTGATGGCGCTGTCGTTCATCAGCCAGATGATCTCCCAGCTGATCACGATGATCCTCCCGCCGCTGGTCACCGGCCTGCTGTACGTGGACCTCCGCATCCGCAACGAGAACCTGGCCCCGGTCCTGGCCGAGGCCGCGGCGGCACAGCCCCTGCCCGAGCAGTACGGACCACCGCCGGCCGCACCGGCGTAGGCCTCAGTCGGTCAGCGTCCGCTTCGGCCGCAGCACGCAGAACTCGTTGCCCTCGGGATCGGCCATCACCACGAAGGTGGCGTCCGGCCCCTGCCCGACGTCCACCCGCCGTGCGCCGAGCGCGATGATCCGCTCGACCTCGGCGGCCTGGTCGTCCGGCGTCAGGTCGATGTGCAGCCGGTTCTTCACGGTCTTCCTCTCCGGCACGGGAAGGAAGCACATGCCCGGCAGCGCGGTCTCGTGGGCGCCGATGACGATCTCGTGCTCGTCCTCGAAGAGCACCTGCCACTCCAGCACCGCACTCCAGAAGCGGGCCATGAGCGGCAGGTCGTGAGCGTCGACGGCGAGGTGGTACAGGGAGACGGCCATGCCCGCCAGTATGCCTGGCGGGCATGGCCGTATCCGTGGTGCTCGGAGCGCGTCAGACGTTGAACCCCAGCGCGCGCAGCTGCTCGCGCCCGTCGTCCGTGATCTTGTCCGGGCCCCACGGCGGCATCCAGACCCAGTTGATCCGGAGTTCGTTGACGATGCCGTCCGTGGCGGACTTCGCCTGGTCCTCGATGACGTCGGTCAGCGGGCAGGCCGCGGACGTCAGGGTCATGTCGAGGGTGGCGATGTTGGCGTCGTCCACGTGGATGCCGTAGATCAGGCCCAGGTTGACGACGTCGATGCCCAGCTCGGGGTCGACGACGTCGTACAGCGCCTCGCGGACCTCCTCCTCGGAGGCCGGCTTCATGGTCGCGGTCTCGTTCTCGCTCATGCGGTCTTCCCTTCGGACAGCGCCTTGGCCGTCGCGTCCTTCCACGCCATCCAGCTCAGCAGCGCGCACTTGACCCGGGCGGGGTACTTGGAGACGCCGGCGAACGCGACCGCGTCCTCCAGCACCTCCTCCATCGCGTCGTCCGGCTCCAGCTGGCCCTTGGACTGCATCAGCTCCAGGAAAGCCGCCTGGATCTTCTGCGCCTCGGCCAGCTCCTTGCCGACGAGCAGCTCGTTCAGTACGGAGGCGGACGCCTGGCTGATGGAGCAGCCCTGGCCCTCGTAGCTGACGTCGGCGATGGTCTCGCCGTCGTACTTCACCCGGAGCGTGATCTCGTCGCCGCACGTCGGGTTGACGTGGTGCACCTCGGCGTCGCCGTCCCGCAGGCCGCGCCCGTGGGGGTGCTTGTAGTGGTCCAGGATCACTTCCTGGTACATGGAATCAAGCTTCACCGTTGCGTCCTCAGCCGAAGAAGTTCCGGACGTGCTCCAGCCCGTCCACCAGTGCGTCGACCTCGGCGGGCGTGGAGTACAGATAGAACGACGCTCGCGTCGTCGCGGGAATTCCGTACCGCAGGCAGACCGGGCGCGCGCAGTGGTGGCCGACCCGGACGCAGATGCCCAGTTCGTCGAGGACCTGGCCCACGTCGTGCGGGTGGATGTCGCCGAGCGTGAAGGAGATCGTCGCGCCGCGGTCCTCGGCCGTCGACGGGCCGATGATCCGCAGGTCCGGGACCTCCAGGAGGCGCTTCACCGCGTACTCGGTGATCGCCTTCTCGTGCTGGTGGATCTTCTCCATGCCGATCGCGGATAGGTAGTCCACGGCCGCGCCGAGGCCGACGGCCTGCGCGATCGGAGGCGTACCGGCCTCGAACTTGTGCGGCGCCGGAGCATACGTGGACGAGTGCATCGACACGGTCTCGATCATCTCGCCGCCGCCGAGGAACGGCGGCAGGTCCTCCAGGAGCTCCTGCCGTCCCCAGAGCACGCCGATGCCGGTCGGGCCGACCATCTTGTGGCCGGTGAAGGCCACGAAGTCGGCCTGGAGCGCCTGCACGTCCAGCACCATGTGCGGGGCCGCCTGCGAGGCGTCGATGCAGACCAGCGCGCCGACCTGCTGGGCGCGGCGGATGATCTGCTCGACCGGGTTGACGGTGCCCAGGATGTTGGAGACCAGCGTGAAGGAGACGATCTTCGTCTTCTCGGTGATGATCTCGTCGATGTTCGACAGGTCGAGCCGGCCGTCGTCGGTGATGCCGAACCACTTCAGCTTCGCGCCGGTGCGCTGCGCGAGCAGCTGCCACGGCACGATGTTGGAGTGGTGCTCCATCTCCGTGGTGACGATCTCGGTGTCGCGGTCCACCCGGTAGGGCTCGTCCGCCCAGCCGAGCATGTTGGCCACGAGGTTGAGCGACTCCGAGGCGTTCTTGGTGAAGATCACCTCGTTGCGGCTCGGCGCGTTGATGAAGGCCGCGACCTTGTCACGGGCGCCCTCGTACAGCGCGGTGGCCTCCTCGGCGATCGTGTAGACGCCTCGGTGCACGTTCGCGTTGTGGCGCTCGTAGTACGTGTTGAGCGCGTCGAGGACCTGGCGCGGCTTCTGCGAGGTCGCCGCGGAGTCCAGGTACAGGATCTTCTTGCCGTCGTGGACCGTGCGGTCCAGGATCGGGAAGTCCTTGCGGATCGCCTCGGTGTCGAGGAGGCCGGTGAGCCCCTGTCGGGCGTCAGTCACGCGGAAGCGCCACCCTTCGTGTATGCCTCGTAGCCCTCGTTCTCCAGCTGGTCGGCCAGCTCGGCGCCGCCGGAGGCCGCGATCCGGCCGTTGGCGAACACGTGCACGAAGTCGGGCTGGATGTACTTCAGGATCCGGGTGTAGTGCGTGATCAGCAGCGTGCCGACCTCGCCGGTCGCGCGGACCCGGTTGACACCCTCGGAGACGGTCTTGAGCGCGTCGACGTCCAGGCCGGAGTCGGTCTCGTCCAGGACGGCGATCTTCGGCTTGAGGAGCTCCAGCTGGAGGATCTCGTGGCGCTTCTTCTCACCGCCGGAGAAGCCCTCGTTGACGTTGCGCTCGGCGAAGGACGGGTCCATCTGGAGCCCGGCCATCGTCTCCTTGACCTCCTTGACCCATGTACGCAGCTTGGGTGCCTCGCCGCGGACGGCGGTGGCGGAGGTGCGCAGGAAGTTGGAGACCGAGACACCGGGGATCTCGACCGGGTACTGCATGGCGAGGAAGAGGCCGGCGCGGGCGCGCTCGTCGACGGACATCTCCAGGACGTCCTCGCCGTCCAGCGTGACCGTACCGCCGGTGATCGTGTACTTGGGGTGACCCGCGAGCGAGTACGCGAGGGTGGACTTGCCGGACCCGTTGGGGCCCATGATGGCGTGGGTCTCGCCCTGCTTCACGGTCAGGTCGACGCCCTTGAGGATCTCCTTCGTGGCGTTGTCGGCCTCGACGGAGACGTGCAGGTCGCGGATTTCAAGCGTTGCCATGGGTGACTCAGGACTCCTGGGTGACGGAGACGAGCACATCGTCCCCTTCGATCTTTACGGGGTATACGGGGACGGGGCGCGTCGCGGGAAGGCCGGACGGCTTGCCGGTGCGGAGGTCGAACGACGATCCGTGCAGCCAGCACTCGATCGCGCAGTCCTCCACCTCGCCCTCCGACAGCGACACGTTCGCGTGCGAGCAGATGTCGTTGATCGCGAACACCTCGCCCTCGGTGCGGACGACGGAGACCGGTGTGCCGTCGAGCTCGACCCGTTTCGGGGTGTCGTCCTCCAGCTCACTGAGCGCGCACGCCTTGACGAAGGCCATCAGACCGACGCCTTCAGCTCGGTCTCGATCTTGTCGAGCAGACGCGCTTCCACGTCCGGCAGGCCGATCTGCTGGACCAGCTCGGCGAAGAAGCCGCGCACGACCAGGCGGCGGGCCTCCTCGGCCGGGATGCCGCGGGACTGGAGGTAGAAGAGCTGCTCGTCGTCGAAGCGGCCGGTCGCCGAGGCGTGGCCGGCGCCGACGATCTCGCCGGTCTCGATCTCCAGGTTGGGTACGGAGTCGACCCGGGCGCCGTCGGTGAGGACGAGGTTCCGGTTCATCTCGTAGGTGTCGGTGCCCTCGGCCGCGGCCTGGATGAGGACGTCGCCGATCCAGACGGCGTGGGCGCCGTCGCCCTGGAGCGCGCCCTTGTACACCGCGTTGGACTTGCAGTGCGGGGTGTTGTGGTCGACCAGGAGGCGGTGCTCCTGGTGCTGGCCCTTGTCGGTGAAGTACAGACCGAAGAGCTCCGCCTCGCCGCCGGGCGCCGCATAGGCGACCCGCGGGTGCAGGCGGACGACGTCGCCGCCGAAGGTGACGACGATCGACTTGAAGGAGGCGTCCCGGCCGACCAGCGCGTTGTGCTGGCCGACGTGGACGGCCTTGTCGTCCCAGTCCTGGACGGAGACGACGGTCAGCTTGGCGCCGTCACCGAGGACGTAGTCGACGTTGGCGGCGAGCACCGCGTCACCGGTGTGGTCGATGACGACGACGGCCTCGGCGAAGGGCTTCAGCTCGATGAGCTGGTGGCCGTAGGCGGTGCCGCCCTCGCCGTGCACGGCGATCCGGATGGGCTCGGTGAGCACGGCCTCCTTGGCGACGGTGACGACCGAGGCCTGCTCGAAGGAGCTGTACGCCTGTGCGGCGACCCGGTCCACCGGCGTACCGGCCTTGCCGAGCCGCGCGTCGTCGCGGCCGACGGTCTCGACGGTGACGCCGTCGGGCGCGTCGATCGCGACCTTCACGCCGCCGCCGTTCGCGACGGCGGTGCCGTCGTGCAGCCCGCGCAGCCGCTCCAGCGGCGTGAAGCGCCACTCCTCCTCGCGACCGTGCGGGACGGGGAAGTCCGCGACGTCGAAGGACGGGGGTGCGCTCATGCGCGTGGCGACGGTCGACTCGGCGGCCACCGCGATGGAGCCGGCGGTGGTGGAGCCCACCGGAGTGTTCTGAGCCTCAGCCATGGCTGTCGTAGTGCTCGCTTTCTCAGTCAAGAAGGGGGGTGGTTCGGTGGGGTGCGGGGCGGCCGCGAGGGCCGCCCCGCAGGATCCTCGTACGAGGTCCTAGCCGACCGAACCCTCCATCTGCAGCTCGATCAGCCGGTTGAGCTCCAGGGCGTACTCCATGGGCAGCTCCTTCGCGATCGGCTCGACGAAGCCGCGCACGATCATCGCCATGGCCTCGAACTCGGTGAGTCCGCGGCTCATGAGGTAGAAGAGCTGGTCCTCGGAGACCTTGGAGACGGTCGCCTCGTGGCCCATCGACACGTCGTCCTCGCGGACGTCGACGTAGGGGTAGGTGTCCGAGCGGGAGATCGTGTCGACGAGGAGAGCGTCGCAGAGCACGTTGGACTTCGCGCCCGGCGCGCCCTCGCCGATCTCGATCAGTCCGCGGTAGGACGTACGGCCGCCGCCTCGCGCCACCGACTTGGAGACGATGTTCGAGGAGGTGTTCGGCGCCATGTGGACCATCTTGGCGCCGGCGTCCTGGTGCTGGCCCTCGCCCGCGAAGGCGATGGAGAGCGTCTCACCCTTGGCGTGCTCGCCCATCAGGTAGATGGCCGGGTACTTCATGGTCACCTTGGAGCCGATGTTGCCGTCGACCCACTCCATGGTCGCGCCCTCGTAGGCCACGGCCCGCTTGGTGACCAGGTTGTAGACGTTGTTCGACCAGTTCTGGATCGTCGTGTAGCGGCAGCGGCCGCCCTTCTTCACGATGATCTCGACCACGGCGCTGTGCAGCGAGTCCGAGGAGTAGATCGGGGCGGTGCAGCCCTCGACGTAGTGGACGTAGGCGTCCTCGTCGACGATGATCAGCGTCCGCTCGAACTGGCCCATGTTCTCCGTGTTGATACGGAAGTAGGCCTGGAGCGGGATCTCCACGTGGACGCCCTTGGGCACGTAGATGAACGAGCCACCGGACCACACGGCCGAGTTCAGCGAGGCGAACTTGTTGTCACCGACGGGGATGACGGTGCCGAAGTACTCCTTGAAGAGCTCCGGGTGCTCCTTCAGCGCGGTGTCGGTGTCCATGAAGATGACACCCTGCGCCTCCAGCTCCTCGTTGATCTGGTGGTAGACGACCTCGGACTCGTACTGCGCGGCGACACCGGCGACGAGGCGCTGCTTCTCCGCCTCCGGGATGCCGAGCTTGTCGTACGTGTTCTTGATGTCCTCGGGCAGCTCCTCCCAGGAGGCCGCCTGCTTCTCCGTGGACCGAACGAAGTACTTGATGTTGTCGAAGTCGATGCCCGACAGGTCCGAGCCCCAGTTCGGCATGGGCTTCTTGCCGAAGAGCTTGAGGCCCTTGAGCCGCAGCTTCAGCATCCACTCGGGCTCGTTCTTCTTCTCCGAGATGTCGCGGACGACAGCCTCGGAGAGGCCGCGCTTCGCCGCCGCGCCTGCCGCGTCGGAGTCGGCCCAGCCGAATTCGTACGTACCCAGACCCTCGAGCTCAGGGTGGGCAGTCTCCGTGGGGAGCGTCATGCGGGGTTCCTCCCGGCCGTGCTTGCAGATGCTGAATGGGTGGTCTGTGTGGGTGCTGCCTGGCCGCTGCGCGGCACGTATGTCGTGCACACGCCGTCGCCGTGGGCGAGGGTGGCCAGACGCTGCACATGGGTCCCGAGGAGGCTGGAGAAGAATTCCGTCTCCGCCTCGCACAGCTGTGGGAACTGCTCGGCGACATGCGCCACCGGGCAGTGGTGCTGGCACAGCTGCTCGCCCTGCTGCGGGTCCGGCGCGCTTCGCGCCGTTGCAGCGTACCCGTCGGCGCTCAGGGCCCTGGCGAGGGCCTCGGTACGCCGTTCGGGTGCCGCGGCCTCGACCGCGGCGCGGTATGCCTCGCCCATCGACGCCATCCGGGCGCGGGCGAAGGCGGTGACCGCCTCGTCCCCGCCGGACTCGGCGATGAACCGCAGCGCGTCGGCGGCCAGCTTGTCGTAGGACTGGTCGAAGGCGTCCCGGCCGCAGTCGGTCAGGGCGAACACCTTGGCGGGCCTGCCACGGGTCCGCGCCCCGTAGACCCGCTGTTCACGGGCTTCGACGACATCGTCGGAGACGAGGGCGTCCAGGTGGCGGCGGACGGCGGCCTGGGTGAGGCCGACGCGCTTGGCGAGCTCCGCGACGGTGGACGGGCCGTGGTCCAGGATGGAGCGCGCGACCCGGTTGCGCGTCGAGCGCTCACCGGTCGCGAGTTCCTCCTGCGGAGCCTCACCGTCGTATTTCACAACACCATTGTTGCGTAATTCATTCGGCCATGACAACCACGGTCCGGAACGATCTACGGTGTGGTTCGTCACTTAGGGTTACCTAATCTGGCCCCGGGACCGGGTCTCCTGCGAACCCTGCCTAGACTTCCCTGCCATGGAGAACGAGCCCGTCGTACAGGTCACCGGCCTGGTGAAGCGGTACGGCACGAAGACCGCGGTGAACGGCCTCGATCTGGTCGTGGCGTCGGGCGCGGTGACGGCCGTGCTCGGCCCGAACGGCGCCGGCAAGACCACCACGATCGAGACCTGCGAGGGCTACCGCCGTCCCGACGCCGGCACCGTACGCGTCCTCGGACTCGACCCGGTCGCCGACGCGGAGCGGCTGCGGCCGAGGATCGGGGTCATGCTCCAGTCCGGCGGCGTCTACTCCGGCGCCCGCGCCGACGAGATGCTCCGCCACATGGCCAGGCTCCACGCCCACCCGCTGGACGTGGACGCCCTGATCGAGCGCCTCGGCCTCGGCTCCTGCGGCCGCACCACCTACCGCCGGCTCTCCGGCGGCCAGCAGCAGCGCCTGGCCCTGGCCCTCGCGGTCGTCGGCCGGCCCGAGCTGGTCTTCCTGGACGAGCCGACCGCCGGGCTCGACCCGCAGGCCCGCCGCTCCACCTGGGACCTGGTGCGCGAGCTGCGCGCCGACGGCGTCTCCGTGGTGCTGACCACGCACTTCATGGACGAGGCCGAGGCGCTCGCCGACGACGTCGCCATCATCGACGCGGGCCGGGTCATCGCCCAGGGCTCCCCGGAGCGGCTCTGCCGCGGCGGCGCCGAGAACACCCTGCGTTTCACCGGCCGTACGGGGCTCGACCTCGGCTCGCTGGTCAAGGCGCTGCCCGACGGCTCCGAGGCCGCCGAGCCGCTCCCGGGCACGTACCGCATCACCGGATCCATCGACCCGCAGCTGCTGGCCACCGTCACCTCCTGGTGCGCGCAGCACGGCGTGATGCCCGACGGCATCTCGGTGGAGCGGCACACGCTGGAGGACGTCTTCCTCGAACTGACCGGCAAGGAGCTGCGCGCATGAGCGCCGGTACGTACACCCCGCGCCCCGGCGCCGCCCCGCTCTCCCGGATGATCGCCGCGCAGACCGCGCTGGAGACCCGGATGCTGCTGCGCAACGGCGAGCAGCTGCTGCTGACGGTCATCATCCCGACGTTGCTGCTCGTACTGTTCAGCGCGGTGGACATCGTCGACACCGGCTCGGGCGCGGCGGTCGACTTCCTGGCGCCGGGCATTCTCGCGCTCGCCGTGATGTCCACGGCCTTCACCGGCCAGGCGATCGCCACCGGCTTCGAACGGCGTTACGGAGTCCTGAAGCGGCTCGCGGCCTCACCGCTGCCGCGCTGGGCCCTGATGACCGCGAAGACGCTCTCGGTGCTGGTCACCGAGGTGCTCCAGGTGCTGCTGCTGACGGCGATCGCCCTCGCGCTCGGCTGGTCGCCGCACGGCAACCCGCTCTCCGTGCTGCTGCTCCTCGTCCTCGGGACCGCCGCGTTCTCCGGGCTCGGGCTGCTGATGGCCGGGACGCTGAAGGCGGAGGCGACGCTGGCCGCCGCCAACCTGGTCTTCCTGCTGCTGCTGGTCGGCGGCGGGGTCATCGTGCCGCTGGACAAGTTCCCGGACGCGGTGCAGTCGGTGCTCGGGCTGCTGCCCATCTCGGCGCTCTCGGAGGGTCTGCGGGACGTCCTCCAGCACGGCGCGTCGATGCCGTGGGCCCAGGCCGGGATCCTGGCGGTGTGGGCGGTGCTGGGTCTTGGCACGGCGGCGAAGTTCTTCCGCTGGGAGTAGCGGGACCACTCAGGGCAACCCTGCACGAACCCACCCCTCGTGAAAACATGCACAAGCCGCGTCCTACGATGGTCCGCGTGGAAACCCCCATCTCTGCCATCGCCAAGCGCTGGACGCCGTCCACCCAAGTGGTGAAGCGTGCCGCGCTCTCCGCCGTGATGATGAGCGTCTTCATCATCGTGACCGGAGGTGCCGTCCGGCTGACCGGTTCGGGCCTCGGCTGCGACACCTGGCCCAAGTGCACCGACGACAGCCTGTTCGCGACGCCCGAGCAGGGCCTGCACGGCGCGATCGAGTTCGGCAACCGGATGCTGACGTACGTCCTGTCGGCCGCCGTCGGCTGGGCGATCATCGCGACCCGCTCGATGAAGCCGCGCCGCCGCAAGGTGACCCGGCTGGCCTGGTCGCAGTTCTGGATCGTGCTCGGCAACGCCGTCCTCGGCGGCATCACCGTCTGGGCGGGCCTCAACCCGTGGACGGTGGCCGGGCACTTCCTGCTCGCCAACGCGCTCCTCGCGGTCACGGTCATCACCTGGGTCCGGATCGGCGAAGGCGACGGCCCGGCCCGGCCCCGCGCACCGCTGCCGGTACGCCGCCTCTCCTGGGCGATCCTGGCGACCACTGTGATCCTCATCGTGCTCGGCACCTCGGTGACCGGTTCCGGCAAACACGCGGGCGACAGCAGCGACGTACCGCGCATGCCGTGGGACTGGTCGGCCGCCGCCCATGTGCACGCCATCGCCGCCTGGGTGGTCTGCGCGCTGGCCATCGCGATGTGGCTGGCCCTGCGAGTGGTCGACGCCCCCGCCGACACCCGGGCCCGCGCCCGTGACCTGCTGGTCGTGCTGCTCGCTCAGGGCGCGATCGGGTACGTCCAGTACTTCACCGACGTCCCCGAGATCCTGGTCGGCATCCACATGTTCGGCTCGGCCATCATGTGGATCGCCGTGATCCGCCTGGTGATGAGCGTGCGCGAGCGCGGCGACGCCGAGCCGGCCACGCTGCCGGGCCCGTCCGCCTCCGCCGAGCAGCGGGAGTCGGCGCAGGCCCTCTGAACGGCCGTACGGAGAAGGGGCGGCGGGCACATGCCCGCCGCCCCTTCTCCGTACCCGCTCAGCTGTCGTTGGACGGGCCGCCGACCTGGATCCCGGCCATCCGCGACCACTCGTAGGGACCCGTGCGAACCTTCAGCGCGAAGTCGCCGTCGAACTCCTCGTGCATCGTGATGCCGGACTTCTCCGCCGCGCTCTCGGCCACCGCGTACGTCGGCGCCACCAGGTCGCCCCAGGCGCCGTCCTGGCCGACCAGGACGATGCGGGCGCCCGCCTGGCCCATGTAGGCGAGCTGCCCCTCGGCGCCGCCGTGCTCCTTGGCGAAGGCGCCGATCTCGCGGGCCAGCTTCGCCGCCTTGCGCTCCGCGCGGGCCGCCTTCCTGGCGTCCGTCCGCGAGGTCTGCTCCGTGTCTGCTGCGTCTGCTGCCGTCTCTGCCATGGACAGGATGCTACCGACGGGTAGGAGGAACGGCGACGGGCGGGTCACGTGGCTTGTGCCACGTGACCCGCCCGTAGAGGCCGGCAGCTAGCGGAGGAAGGGGTCCACCGCCACGGCCAGGAAGAGCAGTGAGACGTAGGTGATGGACCAGTGGAACAGCCGCATCTCCTTGAGCTTGGCGCCACTCACGCCGGCCCTGGCCCGGTTCTGCAGCCCGTGGGCCTCCCAGAGCCAGAAGCCGCCCGCCGGCAGCGCCACCGAGAGGTAGAACCAGCCGGTGTAGCCCAGCGGAGTGAGCAGCAGCGAGACGCCGACCATCACCCAGCTGTAGATGACGATCTGCCGGGCCACCACCTGGTTGGAGGCGACGACCGGGAGCATCGGGACGCCGACCCGGGCGTAGTCCTCCTTCACCTTCATGGAGAGCGGCCAGTAGTGCGGCGGCGTCCAGAAGAAGATGACGGCGAAGAGGATGACGGCGGCCCAGGAGAGGGAGTTCGTCACGGAGGACCAGCCGATGAGCACCGGCAGGCAGCCGGCGATGCCGCCCCAGATGATGTTCTGCGAGGTGCGGCGCTTCAGCAGCATCGTGTAGACGACGACGTAGAAGAGCAGCGCACCGAGAGCGAGCGCGGCGGACAGCCAGTTGACGAGCAGTCCGAACCAGAGCGTGGAGACGACCGCGAGCGAGATGCCGAAGACCAGGCACTCGCGCGGGCTGACCATGCCGGTGACCAGCGGCCGCTGTGACGTGCGGTCCATCAGCGCGTCGATGTCGCGGTCGATGTACATGTTCAGCGCGTTGGCGCCGCCCGCCGAGAGGTAACCACCCAGCGTGGTGGCGAGCACCAGCCACAGGTCGGGTACGCCTTGCGCGGCGAGGAACATCACCGGAACGGTGGTGATGAGCAACAGCTCGATGATCCGTGGCTTGGTAAGCGCCACGAATGCCTTGACACGGGCCCCGTACGGGCGATGGCCCCCTGGGCTGGGAGTCAAGGCGACCCCTGCGGGTCGGGACTCGACGGCCGTCACGCACACCCCTGACAGAGAAATCCCAGCAAGCTCCGGGCCGGAAAGGCCCTTGTGAAGACTTGCGCGAACTCGACCACTCTAGACGTTGGGGATACGCCGCCCTTCGCGGGGGTGGGGTCGTGTTGAGGGTGACTGTGCGATGTACGGGACCCGTCCGCCGGGAGGCGAAGCGGGCAGGTCGCCCGCACCCTGGAAAGTGCCCGGAAAGCGCGCCCTGTGGCAGGGGTAGGCTCGACAGCGCCCGGTGCGGTAACAGTCACCGGCTTACGAACAGTGGAGAGGAGCCCTGACTCAGGGTGAGCATCAAGCCGACCACCACAGACCTCCAGTGGACCGATTTGGACCAGCGGGCCGTGGACACCGCCCGCGTCCTCGCCGCGGACGCCGTACAGAAAGTCGGAAACGGCCACCCGGGTACGGCTATGAGCCTGGCTCCCGCCGCGTACACCCTGTTCCAGAAAGTCATGCGGCACGACCCCGCCGACGCGGAGTGGACCGGCCGTGACCGGTTCGTCCTGTCGGCCGGTCACTCCAGCCTGACCCTGTACATCCAGCTCTACCTCGCCGGTTACGGCCTGGAGCTGGAGGACCTGAAGTCCTTCCGGACCTGGGGCTCCAAGACCCCGGGCCACCCGGAGTACGGCCACACGACGGGTGTCGAGACGACGACCGGTCCGCTGGGGCAGGGTGTCGCCAACGCGGTGGGCATGGCCATGGCCGCCCGCTACGAGCGCGGCCTCTTCGACCCCGAGGCGGCCCCCGGCACCTCCCCGTTCGACCACACGGTCTGGGTCATCGCCGGTGACGGCTGCCTCCAGGAAGGCATCTCGGCCGAGGCGTCCTCGCTGGCCGGCCACCAGAAGCTCGGCAACCTGGTCCTGCTCTGGGACGACAACCACATCTCCATCGAGGGCGACACGGAGACCGCGGTCTCCGAGGACACCCTGAAGCGGTACGAGGCGTACGGCTGGCACGTCCAGCGCGTCGAGCAGCTGCCGAGCGGCGACCTGGACCCGGCGGGTCTGTACGCGGCACTGCAGGCGGCCAAGGCCGAGACCGAGCGCCCGTCGTTCATCGCGGCCCGCTCGATCATCGCCTGGCCGGCCCCGAACGCCCAGAACACCGAGGCGGCCCACGGCTCGGCGCTCGGCGACGACGAGATCGCGGCGACCAAGCGGGTCCTCGGCTTCGACCCGGAGCAGACCTTCGAGGTCTCCGACGCCGTCGTCGGCCACACCCGTGAGGCGCTCGACCGCGGCCGTGAGGCGCGTGCCGAGTGGGAGAAGACGTTCGCCGCGTGGCGCACCGCCAACCCGGAGCGCGCCGCCGACTTCGACCGGATCGCGGCGGGCGAGCTGCCCGCGGGCTGGGAGGAGAAGCTCCCGGTCTTCGAGCCCGGCAAGGCCCTGGCCACCCGCGCCGCCTCCGGCAAGGTGCTCCAGGCGCTCGGCGATGTCGTGCCCGAGCTGTGGGGCGGCTCCGCCGACCTCGCCGGCTCGAACAACACCACGATCGACAAGACGTCGTCGTTCCTGCCGGTCGGCAACCCGCTGCCGGAGGCCGACCCGTACGGCCGCACGATCCACTTCGGGATCCGCGAGCACGCGATGGCCGCCGCGATGAACGGCATCGCGCTGCACGGCAACACCCGCATCTACGGCGGCACCTTCCTGGTGTTCTCCGACTACATGCGCAACGCGGTGCGGCTCTCCGCACTGATGCACCTGCCGGTGACGTACGTGTGGACGCACGACTCGATCGGCCTCGGCGAGGACGGCCCGACGCACCAGCCGGTCGAGCACCTGGCCGCGCTGCGCGCCATCCCGGGCCTGAACATCGTGCGCCCGGCCGACGCCAACGAGACCGCCATCGCCTGGCGCGAGATCCTGCGGCGTTACACCAAGGTGTTCGGCGAGGGCGCCCCGCACGGCCTGGCGCTGACCCGGCAGGGCGTGCCGACGTACGAGGCGAACGAGGACGCGGCCAAGGGCGGTTACGTCCTGTTCGAGGCCGAAGGCGGCGAGCCGCAGGTGCTGCTCATCGCGACCGGCTCCGAGGTCCACGTCGCCGTCGAGGCGCGCGAGCAGCTCCAGGCCGCCGGTGTGCCGACCCGGGTCGTCTCGATGCCGTCCGTCGAGTGGTTCGAGGAGCAGGATCAGGGTTACAAGGAGAGCGTGCTCCCGCCGTCGGTCAAGGCGCGGGTCGCCGTGGAGGCGGGCATCGGCCTGACCTGGTACCGGTACGTCGGGGACGCCGGCCGGATCGTCTCGCTGGAGCACTTCGGTGCCTCGGCCGACGCGAAGGTCCTCTTCCGCGAGTTCGGCTTCACCGCCGAGAACGTGGCCGCCGTCGCGCGGGAATCCCTCGAAGCCGCAGCGCGCTGACGCCGTATATACGACGTAGATGTACGACTAGTAGGAGATGCAACCCATGACAGACGCACTCAAGCGCCTCTCCGACGAGGGCGTGGCGATCTGGCTCGACGACCTGTCGCGCAAGCGGATCACGTCCGGCAACCTGGCCGAGCTGATCGACCAGAGCCACGTCGTCGGCGTCACCACCAACCCGTCGATCTTCCAGAAGGCGATCTCGCAGGGCGACGGTTACGAGCAGCAGCTCACCGACCTCGCCGCCCGCCGGGTCACCGTCGAGGAAGCGGTCCGCATGATCACGACGGCGGACGTCCGCGACGCCGCCGACATCCTGCGTCCGGTCTTCGACGCGACCGGCGGCCAGGACGGCCGGGTCTCCATCGAGGTGGACCCGCGCCTGGCGCACAACACTCTGGCCACCACCGCCGAGGCCAAGCAGCTGGCCTGGCTGGTCGACCGGCCGAACACGCTCATCAAGATCCCGGCGACCAAGGCCGGTCTGCCGGCGATCACCGAGACCATCGGCCGGGGCATCAGCGTCAACGTGACGCTGATCTTCTCGCTGGAGCGGTACCGCGCGGTCATGGACGCCTACCTGGCGGGCCTGGAGAAGGCGAAGGCCGCGGGCCTGGACCTCTCCAAGATCCACTCGGTGGCGTCCTTCTTCGTGTCCCGCGTGGACACCGAGATCGACAAGCGCCTGGACGCCATCGGCTCCGACGAGGCGAAGGCGGCCAAGGGCAAGTCCGCGCTGGCCAACGCGCGCCTCGCCTACGAGGCGTACGAGGAGGCCTTCTCGGGCGAGCGCTGGGCCCCGCTGGACAAGGCGCAGGCCAACAAGCAGCGTCCGCTCTGGGCCTCCACCGGCGTCAAGGACCCGTCGCTGAAGGACACGCTGTACGTCGACGACCTGGTGGCGCCGAACACGGTGAACACCATGCCGGAGGCGACCCTGGAGGCCGTGGCCGACCACGGCGAGATCACCGGCAACACCGTCGCCGGCGGCTACGACCAGGCGCGCGCCGACCTGGACGCGATCAAGAAGCTCGGCATCTCGTACGACGACGTCGTGCAGGTGCTGGAGGACGAGGGCGTCGAGAAGTTCGAGGCGTCCTGGACCGACCTGCTCAAGTCGACCGAGGCGGAGCTCCAGCGCCTCGCCCCCTCGGAGGGCTGACCACTTTGTCTGCTGTTCCCGGAGCCAACCCGCTCCGTGACGCACAGGACCGACGGCTCCCGCGTATCGCGGGGCCGTCGGGCCTGGTCATCTTTGGCGTCACGGGCGATTTGTCCCGTAAAAAGCTGATGCCTGCCGTCTACGACCTGGCCAACCGCGGCCTGCTGCCACCGGGCTTCTCGCTCATCGGCTTCGCGCGCCGCGACTGGGAGGACGAGGACTTCGCGCAGGTCGTCCACGACGCCGTCAAGGAGCACGCCCGTACGCCGTTCCGTGAGGAGGTCTGGCAGCAGCTCATCCAGGGGATGCGCTTCGTCCAGGGCAACTTCGACGACGACGAGGCGTTCGAGACGCTCAAGGCCACCATCCAGGAGCTCGACAAGGCACAGGGCACCGGAGGCAACTTCGCCTTCTATCTCTCCGTACCGCCGAAGTTCTTCCCGAAGGTCGTCCAGCAGCTGAAGAAGCACGGCCTGGCCGACCAGAAGGAAGGCTCCTGGCGGCGTGCCGTCATCGAGAAGCCGTTCGGCCACGACCTGGCCAGCGCGCAGGAGCTCAACCAGCTCGTGCACGACGTCTTCCCGCCCAACGAGGTCTTCCGGATCGACCACTACCTGGGGAAGGAGACGGTCCAGAACATCCTGGCGCTGCGGTTCGCCAACACGATGTGGGAGCCGATCTGGAACCGGTCCTACGTCGACCACGTACAGATCACGATGGCCGAGGACATCGGCATCGGCGGCCGGGCCGGCTACTACGACGGCATCGGCGCCGCCCGTGACGTCATCCAGAACCACCTGCTCCAGCTGCTGGCGCTGACCGCGATGGAGGAGCCCGGCTCCTTCCACCCGAAGGCCCTGGTCGCCGAGAAGCTCAAGGTGCTCACCGCCGTCGAGCTGCCGGAGGACCTCGGTCTGCACACCGTGCGCGCGCAGTACGAGCACGCCTGGCAGGGCGGCCAGGAGGTCCTCGGCTACTGCGAGGAGGACGGCATCGACCCCAAGTCGACGACCGACACCTACGCGGCGATCAAGCTGACGATCAACAACCGCCGCTGGGCGGGCGTGCCGTTCTACCTCCGGACCGGAAAGCGGCTCGGCCGCCGGGTCACGGAGATCGCGGTCGTCTTCAAGCGCGCGCCCTACCTGCCGTTCGAGTCCGGCGCCACGGAGGAGCTCGGCGGCAACGCCCTGGTCATCCGGGTCCAGCCGGACGAAGGCGTCACCGTGCGCTTCGGCTCCAAGGTGCCCGGCACCTCGATGGAGGTCCGGGACGTCACGATGGACTTCGCGTACGGCGAGTCCTTCACGGAGTCCAGCCCGGAGGCGTACGAGCGGCTCCTGCTGGACGTGCTGCTCGGCGACGCCAACCTGTTCCCGCGCCACCAGGAGGTCGAGCTCTCCTGGACCATCCTCGACCCGATCGAGGCGTACTGGGACAAGCACGGCAAGCCGGCGAAGTACGCGGCCGGCACCTGGGGTCCGGCCGAGGCCGACGAGATGCTCGCACGTGACGGACGGAGCTGGAGGCGGCCATGAAGATCGATCTCACGGAGACCACATCCAGCAAGATCAACCAGGCGCTGGTCTCGGCCCGCCGGGCGATCGGCACCCCGGCCATCGGCATGGTGCTCACGCTGGTCGTCGTCACCGACGAGGAGAACGCGTACGACGCGCTCAAGTCGGCCGGTGACGCCTCGCGCGAGCACCCCTCGCGGATCATCGCGGTGATCAAGCGGGTCAGCCGCTCGCCGCGCGCCCGCCGGGACGCCCGGCTCGACGCGGAGGTCCGGGTCGGTTCCGACGCGGGCACCGGCGAGACGGTCGTGCTGCGCCTCCACGGCGAGCTGGCCAACCACGCCCAGTCGGTGGTCCTGCCGCTGCTGCTGCCGGACGCGCCGGTCGTGGTGTGGTGGCCAGAGGACGCGCCCGCCGACGCGGCGAAGGACCCGCTGGGCGCGCTCGCCCAGCGCCGGATCACCGACAGCTACTCGGCCGAGCGGCCGATCGACGAGCTGGCGGTGCGCGCGGCGACGTACAGTCCCGGCGACACCGACCTGTCGTGGACCCGGATCACGCCGTGGCGCTCGATGCTGGCCGCGGCGCTGGACCAGCAGCCGGCGACGGTGATCGGCGCGACCGTCGAAGGCGAGAGCGACAATCCGAGCTGCGAGCTGCTCGCGATGTGGCTCGCGGACCGGCTCGGCGTCCCGGTGGAGCGTACGTACTCCGCCGGGCCGGGTCTGACCGCGGTCCGGATGGAGACGAAGAACGGCGTCATCGTGCTGGACCGGGCCGACGGCTCGCTGGCCACGCTCTCCATGCAGGGCCAGCCGGACCGCGCGGTGGCGCTCAAGCGCCGGGACACCGCCGAGCTGCTGGCGGAGGAGCTGCGCCGGCTCGACCCGGACAACACCTACGAGTCGGCGGTGAAGTTCGGAGTGGACAAGCTCCACGCGGGCGGCGAGGTGAAGGCGGCCTCCGCGGAGAAGCCTGCGGAGGGCGAGCAGAAGGCGCCGGCCGCGAAGAAGGCCCCGGCGAAGAAGGCGGCCGCCAAGTGACGCCTCCTCAGCTGGTCGTGCACCGGGACAAGGAGCTGATGGCGCAGGCCGCGGCGGCCCGGCTGATCACCGGGATCGTCGACGCCCAGGCCTCCCGGGGCCACGCCTCGGTGGTGCTGACCGGCGGGCGCAACGGCAACGGCCTGCTGGCCGCACTCGCCGCCGCGCCCGCCCGGGACGCCGTCGACTGGTCGCGGCTGGACCTGTGGTGGGGCGACGAGCGGTTCCTGCCGGAGGGCGACCCCGAGCGGAACGTGACCCAGGCCCGTGAAGCACTGCTCGACGCGGTGCCGCTCGACCCGGCCCGGGTGCACGCGATGCCCGCGTCCGACGGCCCGTACGGCAAGGACGTGGACGAGGCGGCGGCGGCGTACGCGGCCGAACTCGCCGCAGCGGCGGGCCCGGAGGACCACGGTCCGGTACCGGCGTTCGACGTGCTGATGCTCGGCGTCGGCCCGGACACGCATGTGGCCTCGCTCTTCCCGGAGCTGCCGGCGGTACGGGAGACCGAGCGCACCGTCGTCGGTGTGCACGGAGCGCCCAAGCCGCCGCCGGTCCGCGTCTCGCTCACGCTGCCCGCGATCCGCGCGGCGCGTGAGGTGTGGCTGCTGGCGGCCGGCGAGGACAAGGCGGAGGCGGCGGCCATCGCGCTGTCCGGCGCCGGCGAGATCCAGGCGCCGGCGGCGGGCGCGTACGGCCGCAGCCGGACGCTCTGGCTGCTGGACGCGGCGGCGGCGTCCCAGCTGCCGCGCGCACTGTATCCACCGGCGTCCGCCTGACCGTCGGAAACCCTCGAAGGCCCGGCCCGCTCTTTGTCCGAGCGGACCGGGCCTGTGGCATGAAAGGCTCGCGCCCATGGTGCATATCGGAACCGTGGTGATGGGCGCGACCGACGTGGCGCGTGCCGCTGCCTTCTGGAAGGCGGCGCTCACGTACACCGAGCGCGAGCCGGGGACGGACGACTGGGTGGTGCTGGTACCGGTCGAAGGGCCCGGCGTCGGTGTGGCGTTGGGCCGCTCCACCTCGCCCGTCCAGGAGGTTCCCCGGGTCCACCTCGACCTTTACTCCGACGAGCAGGAGGCCGAGGTGGAGCGGCTCATGGGACTCGGCGCGGAGCGGGTGGCGTGGGAGCTCTATCCGCCGGACCCGGACTTCGTGGTCCTCGCCGACACCGAAGGCAACCGTTTCTGCGTCATCGACACGACGTACAACGCCTGAGGACCGTCGGCGTCACAGGACGCACGGCGCCCGAGGCCTCGTACATCAGAGGATGATCTGGTCCGCGCCCTGCTCCAGCTTGGTGGTCGCGGCCCGGCAGGCGCCGACGAAGCGGTCGAAGACCGGCGTCGTGGAGCCGGCCCGGCCCGCGCGGGTGTTGACGGTGAACATGGCGGCGCGCAGTTCCGTGGTGAGCTCCAGCTGACCGCCCTTGGACAGCATGGTGCGGTTGACCGGGTTGGCCGGGTTGACGCCGGCCAGATCGGGCGTCTCGTTCCCGTCCCGCCAGGCGATGCCCACCGCGTCGAACTCCGCCTTGAGCAGGGTCTTGAACCGGGTGTTCAGGCCGCCGACCACCACGGCCTGCGGGACGGTGCCCGCCTGCGCCGACGTACAGCCGTGCAGGCTCAGGACGTTGAGGCTGCTGAACGCCATGGAGAGCGCCACATGGTCGTCGCAGTTCTTGGCGGTGACGTGCAGATCGCGGTTGCCCGAGGTGCGCAGCCCTTCGAACATCCAGTAGTCGTGCACGCCGTGGCCGTCCTGGAGCGGCGCGAGCGTGGCCGGGTGGTAGCCGGCTATGGCGAGGCAGAGTTCGGAGGTGCCGGTCTCGATGCCGCCGCCGTGCAGGGCCATGACGGTGGTCCGGTTGTACGGGAATCTCTGCGGGGTCGAGTGGTCGGCGTACTCGTGTCTCTTGTAGCGGCGGGCGAACTCGACGCCCTCCTGCCCGGCGAGCTTCTTGTAGAGGTCGGTGTTGGAGGTGTAGATGTCCAGGTCGTCGGTGGCGTGGGCCGGGCTCGCGGCGAGCGAGCCGAGCAGCGGGCCGCAGACGGCGGCGCTGGCCAGGGCGGTGAGAACCGTACGACGGTCGGCAGAGGTCATGATCGACATCGTCGCCTACCGCGCTCCGGCTGCCCAGGAGCCCGGTTGTGCCGTAGGTCACGGGCCGTCGAGGTTCCCGCGCTCCAGGAAGGGCTCCAGCAGCCCGGGAACGGCCTCGGCGGCGAAGGTGAGGCCCTCGGCCGCGTCGGTGTCGTACGCCGAGTACGCGCCTCCTCCGGCGGCCGTGGTGGCCGTGATCGTGAGCAGTCCGGTCCGCCGCTGGAAGTACGACTGCTTGACGGTCCAGCCGATCACTCCGGCCCGTTCCAGCGCGGCGGTGGAGCGGCGCAGCGTGCCGGAGCGGGTCACCAGGTAGCGGCCGGAGAGCGTGTGGCCGAGGTTGCGGTACGCGTCCAGTGCCAGCGCCACCGCGAGTGGCAGGAACACCGCCGCCGAGCCGAGCGCGATCCACAGGAGTACGGGAGTGAGGAGCGCGCCGAGGACGGCCAGCAGCAGCACCGGGGCGAGGGCGGCGACGAGCGACCAGCGCAGCCTGCGGCCTCGGGCGGCGCGCGGGTGGCGGGTCAGCGCGGCGCCGGTCGGAGTGGCTTCCTCGCGGAGTATCGCGGCGGCGACGGAGTCGGCCCGTGGGCGCGGCACCGCCGGGAGGACCGTGTTGTGGTCGGCGTTCCTGGACTCCTTGTCCTTGGCGAGCCCGGTGGTGATGGCGTCCAGCCGGCCGGCGCCGAACAGCCGTACGCCGAGAGGTTCGACCAGGTCCACACCGCGCAGCCGGGCCTCCTCGACGGAGATCGACCGGGAGGTGAACAGCCCGCGCCGGACCCGGATGGTGCCGCCGGGCTCACGCTCCAGGCGGTAGTTCCACCACATCTCGATCCAGAGGCCGAGCGCACCGACCACACCGGCGACCAGAGCGGCGAGGACCAGGATGACGATGGTCCAGAGCAGCGGGGTGTCCCGGAACCGGTCGCCTATCCACTCGATGACCTCGCCTTGCGCACCGACCCAGTCGCTGATCTGCATCACGGCTCCGACGGCCGCGCCGCCGAGCATGGGCGCGACGAAGGAGACCGGTGCGTACCGGATCCAGCGCGGATCGAGCACGGCCAGTTCGCCGTCGCGGTGGACTCCGGCAGGCGTGGTGGTGGCGCGTTCCAGCAGGACGCGGCGGAGCCGTTCGCCTTCGGCGCGGGTGACCGGGTCCAGCTCCAGGGTGGAGTCGCTGCCGTGTTCGCCGGTGCCGATCCGGACGGTGACCAGGCCGAGGAGGCGCAGCAGCAGGTTGGCGGTGAGGTCGACCGTACGGATGCGGCTGCGGGCCAGGGAGCGGCGCTTGACGAGGAGGAGGCCGGTGTGGAGGTCGACGCGCTCCTCACCGATGCGGTAGCGGGTGCGGTGCCAGCGGACCCGGTCGGCGCCGGCCGCCACGCCGATGACCAGGAGGCCGGCGCCGACCACGGCGAGCACTCCGCCCGGCAGCCCGAGCCAGCGGGAGAGGCCGAGCGCGGCCGGCAGGGCCGCGCCGGCCACGACGCCCGCCACGACGAGGGCGGAGACCAGGACCGTACGGGGATCGAGGCGGAGCCAGTCGTCGTAGGGAGGGCGCGGGGTGCTCATGTGGCGTCGCCGGGAGTGTTACGGGTGATGCGGGTGAGGCGCTCGGCCAGTTCGGCGGCGACCTCGTGGTCCAGGCCCTCGATCCGTACCGCGCCTTTGGAGGAGGCGGTGGTGACCGTGACGGTGGCGAGCCGGCAGAGCTGTTCCAGCGGGCCGCGCACGGTGTCCACGGTCTGGATCCGGGACATCGGCGCGATCCGCCACTCCTGCCAGAAGAACCCCGTGCGTACGTACACCGCGTCCTCGGTGACCTCCCAGCGGTGCGTACGGAACCACCAGAGCGGCAGGAGGACGGCGGCTCCGCCGCCCGCCGCGGCGAACACCGCGGCGGGCAGCAGGAGCCAGAAGCGGGCGGGCCCGATCAGCGCCCCGAGGACGGCCAGCGGCACGACGGGGACGGCGGTCATCAGCAGCCACTGGACGCGCCACCAGCCCACGACCCGCTCGTTCAGCGTGTTGCGCGGCGGCCGCAGCCGTATCTCCGCCGCCGCCCCGTCCGCCTCCCCCTCCGGCATGGGCTCAGCGCCCCCGCAGCGTGCGGTAGGCGGTGACCAGCGCGGCGGTGGAACTGTCGAGCTCCTCCGTGCCGGCCTCACCGGTCAGGACCGGCTCGATCTTCTTGGCGAGGACCTTGCCGAGCTCGACGCCCCACTGGTCGAAGGAGTCGATGTTCCAGATGGCGCCCTGGACGAAGACCTTGTGCTCGTAGAGCGCGATGAGCTGGCCGAGGACCGAGGGCGTCAGCTTGTCGGCGAGGATCGTGGTCGTCGGGTGGTTGCCGCGGAACGTCTTGTGCGGGACCAGCTCCTCCGGCACGCCTTCCGCGCGGACCTCGTCGGGCGTCTTGCCGAAGGCGAGCGCCTGGGTCTGGGCGAAGAAGTTCGCCATCAGCAGGTCGTGCTGGGCGATGAGGCCGGGCAGCAGATCGTGGACCGGGGCGGCGAAGCCGATGAAGTCCGCCGGGATCATCTTCGTACCCTGGTGGATCAACTGGTAGTACGCGTGCTGCCCGTTGGTGCCGGGCGTGCCCCAGACGACCGGTCCGGTCTGCCAGTCGACGCGGTGGCCCTCGCGGTCGACGGACTTGCCGTTGGACTCCATGTCGAGCTGCTGGAGGTAGGCGGTGAACTTGGAGAGGTAGTGGCTGTACGGCAGCACCGCGTGCGACTGGGCGTCGAAGAAGTTGCCGTACCAGACGCCGAGCAGGCCGAGCAGGAGCGGCGCGTTCTCCTCGGCCGGGGCGGTGCGGAAGTGCTCGTCGACGAGGTGGAAGCCGTCGAGCATCTCGCGGAACCGGTCCGGGCCGATGGCGATCATCAGCGAGAGGCCGATCGCGGAGTCGTAGGAGTAGCGGCCGCCGACCCAGTCCCAGAACTCGAACATGTTGGCCGTGTCGATGCCGAACTCCTCGACCTTCTCCGCGTTGGTCGACAGCGCCACGAAGTGCTTGGCGACGGCGTCCTGACCGGCCCGCAGCTCGGTGAGGAGCCAGTCCCGGGCGGAGGTGGCGTTGGTGATCGTCTCGATCGTGGTGAACGTCTTCGAGGCGACGATGAACAGCGTCTCGGCCGGGTCCAGGTCGCGGACGGCCTCGTGGAGGTCGGCGCCGTCGACGTTGGAGACGAACCGGACGGTGAGCGAGCGGTCCGTGAAGGAGCGCAGCACCTCGTACGCCATGGCGGGGCCGAGGTCGGAGCCGCCGATGCCGATGTTGACGATGTTCTTGACGGGCTTGCCGGTGTGACCGGTCCACTCGCCCGCCCGGACCTTGTCGGCGAAGGCGGCCATCTTGTCCAGGACGGCGTGCACGGCGGGTACGACGTTCTCGCCGTCGACCTCGGTCACCGCTCCGCGCGGGGCGCGGAGCGCGGTGTGCAGGACGGCCCGGTCCTCGGTGGTGTTGATCTTCTCGCCGCGGAACATCGCGTCCCGCAGCTCCGCGACCCCGGTGGCGGCGGCGAGCTCGCGCAGCAGGCGCAGCGTCTCGTCGGTGACCAGGTGCTTGGAGTAGTCGAGGTGGAGGTCGCCGACCCGGAGGGTGTAGGCGGTGCCCCGGTCCGGCGCCTGCGCGAAGAGCTCGCGCAGCTCGGTGGCGCCGAACTCCTCACGGTGCTTGGCGAGAGCGGTCCACTCGGGGGTCTGGTTGAGCTTGGTTCGGCTTGCTGCGTTCATCCCGGATATCAGCCCACTTCTTCTTGTACGTCAGCATCCCCGCTGCCCCACCAACCTAATTGATCGAGGAGGCAGTCGGCGCGGACGCGGGCCGGGAAGCGGGAAAGTGGTCCGGCCGGACACCTGTGGGGTGTCCGGCCGGTGAACGACTGGGTGGGTCCGTGGAGCGGTGCGGGGAACGTCAGATCTCGCCGCGGAGCTTGGCGAGGGCCTCGGCGAGGATCGCCTCGCCGTCCTCGTCGCTGCGCCGCTCACGTACGTACGCGAGGTGCGTCTTGTACGGCTCGGTGCGCGGCGGGTCCGGCGGGCTGTCCTTGTCCTGGCCGGCCGGGAAGCCGCAGCGCGGGCAGTCCCAGGTGTCCGGCACCTGCGCGTCATGGGCGAAGCTCGGCTGCGTCTCGTGCCCGTTCGAGCACCAGAAGGAGATGCGGAGGCGCGGCGCGGACTCGCCTCGCTCGGCCTCCCCCATCGGCCCCGCTCCGACCCGGCTTCCCCGGATCGCGTTGCCACTTGCCACGGTCGTAACTCCCTGCCTGATGGTGCTCGACGAAGCCCCAGTCTACGTAAGGCCCAACGCGCGTCCAGTGAAAGGAGTTACACCCTCACCGGGAATCGCGGACGACGGTCAGTCGCCCAGCTTGACCAGCAGACCGAGGACGACGACGCACGCGAACCAGACCAGACCGACCACGACGGTGATGCGGTCGAGGTTGCGCTCTGCCACGGAGGAGCCGCCGACGGAGGACTGCATTCCGCCACCGAACATGTCGGAGAGGCCGCCGCCCTTGCCCTTGTGCATGAGCACCAGCAGCATCAGCAGCAGGCTGAAGACGATCAGAGCGATCTGGAACGCCATAACCACGGCTGGTCCCTACTTTCAGAATTCTCGACTACTGCCTGTACGTACAGCGGGGGCCGGAGGGTGGCAACCCCCTCGGCCCCCGCAAGGGTACGACGGATCCGCGCTACCGCATACTCACTGGTCGCGGAAGCGGACGATCTTGACGAACTCGTCGGCGTCCAGCGCGGCGCCGCCGATCAGGGCGCCGTCGACGTCGGGCTGCGCCATGATGGCGGCCACGTTGCCGGACTTCACCGAGCCGCCGTACTGGATGCGGACGGCGTCGGCCAGCTCCTGCGAGTACAGCTCGGCCAGCCGGCGGCGGATCGCACCGCAGACCTCCTGGGCGTCCTCGGGGGTGGCGACCTCGCCGGTCCCGATGGCCCAGACCGGCTCGTAGGCGATGACGATGGACTCGGCCTGCTCGGCCGGGATGTCCTTCAGGGCGCCGTCGAGCTGCGCGAGCGTGTAGGAGACCTGGTCGCCGGCCTTGCGGATGTCCAGGCCCTCGCCGACGCAGAGGATCGGGGTCAGGCCGTGCTGGTAGGCGGCCTTCACCTTGGCGTTGCAGATCTCGTCGTTCTCGCCGTGGTACTGGCGGCGCTCGCTGTGGCCGACGGCCACGTACGTGCAGCGCAGCTTGGCGAGCATCGGGCCGGAGATCTCGCCGGTGTACGCGCCGGAGTCGTGCGCCGAGATGTCCTGGGCGCCGTACTTGATCTTCAGCTTGTCGCCGTCCACCAGGGTCTGCACGGAGCGCAGGTCGGTGAAGGGCGGCAGGACGGCGACCTCGACGGCGTCGTAGTCCTTGTCGGCCAGGGCGAAGGAGAGCTTCTGGACGTGGGCGATGGCCTCGAGGTGGTTGAGGTTCATCTTCCAGTTGCCCGCCATCAGCGGGGTGCGGGTGGTCATTGAGGTTCAGTCCTCCAGTGCGGCGAGGCCGGGAAGCGTCTTGCCTTCGAGGTATTCGAGGCTGGCGCCGCCACCGGTCGAGATATGTCCGAAAGCATTCTCGTCGAAGCCCAGGATGCGTACGGCCGCGGCGGAGTCGCCGCCGCCGACGACGGTGAACGCCGGGGAGTCGAGGAGCGCCTGGGCGACCGCGCGGGTGCCCTCGGCGTAGTCGGGGTGTTCGAAGACGCCCATCGGGCCGTTCCAGAAGACGGTGGCCGCGTCGGCGAGCTTCGCGGCGTACAGCCGGCCGGACTCCGGGCCGATGTCCAGGCCCATCTTGCCGGCCGGGATCGCGTCGGCGGCGACGGTGTCCGGGTGGGCCGGGGCCTTGGTCTTCACGTCCGGGAACTCGGCGGCGACCAGCACGTCGACCGGGAGCACGAACTCCACGCCCTGCTTCCCGGCCCGCTCCAGGTACTCCTTGACGACCGGGATCTGGTCCTCCTGGAGCAGCGAGGCGCCGACCTCGTGGCCCTGGGCCGCGAGGAAGGTGAAGACCATGCCGCCGCCGATGAGGATGCGGTCGGCCTTCTCCAGCAGGTGGTCGATGACGCCGAGCTTGTCGGAGACCTTGGCCCCGCCGAGGACGACGGCGTACGGCCGCTTGACGTCGGTGGTCAGCTTCTTGAGGACGCCGATCTCGGTGGCGATGAGGTAGCCCGCGTAGTGCGGAAGCCGCGCCGGGAGGTCGAAGACCGAGGCGTGCTTGCGGTGTACGGCCCCGAAGCCGTCGCCCACGTACACGTCGGCGAGCTCGGCCAGCTGGTCGGCGAAGGCGCCGCGCTCGGCGTCGTCCTTGGAGGTCTCACCGGCGTTGAAGCGGAGGTTCTCGACGACGGCGACCTGGCCGTCGGTGAGGCCGGCGACGACTGAGCGGGCGGAGTCGCCGACGGTGTCGGTCGCGAAGGCCACGTCGGCACCGAGGAGTTCACCGAGCCGCGCGGCGGCGGGCGCCAGCGAGAACACCGGGTCCGGAGCGCCCTTGGGGCGGCCCAGGTGCGAGGCGACGACGACGCGCGCGCCGGCTTCGGCGAGCTTGGTGACCGTCGGCAGGACGGCGCGGATGCGGCCGTCGTCGGTGATGGTGGTGCCGTCCAGCGGCACGTTGAGGTCGGCGCGGACGAATACCCGCCTGCCGGCGACCCCTTCGGTGAGAAGTTCGTCGATCGTCTTCATCTGGTCTTCCGTTACTCCTTGCAAGGGCGGATGAACATGCTAAGAGGCTCGACCGGCGCGTCCTTGCGCCGGTCGAGCCCCTTCACTCACATGGTTGTGCCTGCCGGCCCGAGGGTCAGAGCTGCTCGCCGACGAAGACCGTGAGGTCGACGAGGCGGTTGGAGTAGCCCCACTCGTTGTCGTACCAGCCGAGGATCTTCACCGTCTTGCCCTCCTGGACCATGGTCAGGGAGGAGTCGAAGGTGCAGGACGACGGGTCGCCGACGATGTCCGAGGAGACGATCGGGTCCTCGGTGTACGTCAGGAAGCCCTTGAGGGCGCCGTCGTCGGCGGCCTTCTTGAACGCGGCGTTGACCTCGTCCTTGGTGACCTCGCGGTCCAGCGTGACGACGAGGTCGGTGGCGGAGCCGGTCGGGACCGGGACGCGCATCGCGATGCCGTCGAGCTTGCCCTTGAGCTGCGGGAGGACCAGAGCGGTGGCCTTGGCGGCACCGGTCGTGGTCGGGATGATGTTCTCGGCGGCTGCGCGGGCGCGGCGCAGGTCCGAGTGCGGGAAGTCCAGGATGCGCTGGTCGTTGGTGTACGCGTGGACCGTCGTCATCAGGCCCTTGACGATGCCGAAGTTCTCGTCGAGAACCTTGGCCATCGGCGCCACACAGTTGGTGGTGCAGGAGGCGTTGGAGATGACGTGGTGGCTGGCCGCGTCGTACTTGTCCTGGTTGACGCCCATCACGATGGTGATGTCCTCGTCCTTGGCCGGAGCCGAGATGAGGACCTTCTTGGCGCCACCGGCGATGTGCTTCCCGGCGTCGGCCTTCTTGGTGAAGATGCCGGTCGACTCGATGACGATGTCGACGCCCAGCTCACCCCAGGGGATGTCGGCCGGGTTGCGCTCGGACAGCACCTTGATGGTGTGCCCATCGACGGTGATGGTGTCGGCGGTGTGGCTGACCTCTGCCTTAAGACGACCCAGGATGGTGTCGTACTTCAGCAGGTGGGCCGTGGTCGCAGTGTCACCCAGGTCGTTGACAGCCACGATCTCGATGTCCGCACCCTGCTCCAGCAGCGCGCGGAAGTAGTTACGACCGATGCGGCCAAAGCCGTTGATGCCTACGCGGATCGTCACGAACCGATCTCCTCGTATAGGTACGCCGGTTTCTGACGCCGGCGAGGGTGTATAGGGATGTCCCCGACCGCTATCGACCCTACCTCTCCGAGGCCGCCGGGGTGACATCGACGGGGGCCGTACGCGCCACCGGAATACGACGGGAGGCCCGTACTCCCCAGTAGGGTCACGGGCCTCCGTTCACGCTTCAGGACCTAGGTCCCGGTGCGGCCCGGGACGTTGGTCCCGAGCCGCCGCCCGGCTCAGCCGACCAGGCCGTCCGCCAGCTCCTCGCTGAGCGTGGCCTCCGTGCCGGGGATGCCGAGGTCCTGGGCGCGCTTGTCGGCCATGGCCAGCAGGCGGCGGATGCGGCCGGCGACGGCGTCCTTGGTCAGCGGCGGGTCGGCGAGCGCTCCCAGCTCCTCCAGCGAGGCCTGCTTGTGCTCCATACGCAGCCGGCCGGCCGCCGCGAGGTGCTCGGGGACCTCCTCGCCGAGGATCTCCAGTGCGCGCCCCACCCGGGCCCCGGCGGCGACCGCCGCGCGGGCCGAGCGGCGCAGGTTCGCGTCGTCGAAGTTGGCGAGCCGGTTGGCCGTGGCGCGGACCTCGCGCCGCATCCGGCGCTCCTCCCAGGCCAGCACCGACTCATGGGCGCCGAGCCGGGTGAGCAGGGCGCCGATGGCGTCGCCGTCGCGGACGACGACCCGGTCCACGCCGCGGACCTCGCGGGCCTTGGCGGCGATGGAGAGCCGGCGGGCCGCGCCGACCAGCGCGAGGGCCGCCTCGGGGCCGGGGCAGGTGACCTCCAGCGAGGAGGAGCGGCCGGGCTCGGTGAGCGAGCCGTGCGCGAGGAAGGCGCCACGCCAGGCGGCCTCGGCGTCGCAGGTGGCCCCCGAGACCACCTGCGGCGGCAGACCGCGGATGGGACGGCCGCGGCCGTCCACCAGGCCCGTCTGGCGGGCCAGCTGGTCGCCGCCCGCCACCACCCGTACGACGTAGCGCGAGCCGCGCCGCAGTCCGCCGGGGGCCATCACGATCAGCTCCGAGCTGTGCCCGAAGATTTCGAGGATGTCGCGCTTGAGCCGGCGCGCCGCCATCGCGGTGTCCAGCTCCGCCTCGATCACAATGCGGCCGCTCACCAGGTGCAGCCCGCCCGCGAACCGAAGAATCGCCGAGACCTCCGCCTTCCTGCAGCAGGTCCGGGTGACGGGAAGCCGAGAGATTTCGTCCTTCACCGCTGGCGTCATCGCCATGGGCCGATCCTTCCATGCATCCGAAAAATACGGTCGTACGCGGCGGCCAACAGCTCCTGATCATGGACCGGAACGCCGTCGGGCGATGCCACCGGCGCCAGCTCGACCGCGGCTCCGAGCCGTTTTGCGGCGTCGTCGAGCAATTCGCGGTCGGGCACGGCTGCCTCGTCGGCCAGCACCACGTCCAAGGCGAGTTTAGGGGCGTGTCGTCCCAAAACCTCCAAATGACGCTGCGGTGAGAACCCCTCGGTTTCACCGGGCTGTGGTGCGAGATTCAACGACAGGACCTTGCGGGCCTTCGTGGTGACCAGCGCGTCGAGCAGTTCCGGCACCAGGAGGTGCGGGATGACCGAGGAGAACCAGGAGCCGGGGCCGAGCACCACCCAGTCCGCGTCGAGGACCGCCGCCACCGCTTCCGGGACGGCCGGCGGGTCGGGCGGGACGACGTGCACGGACTGCACCTCACCCGGCGTGAGCGCGACGGTGGCCTGGCCGCGCACGGTGACGATGGCGTCGGGCACCTCCGGGTCGTGGCCCTTGACCAGCGCCTGGAGCTCCAGCGGCACGGCGGACATGGGCAGCACCCGGCCCTGCGCGCCGAGCAGCTTGCCGACCAGGTCGAGAGCCTGGACATGGTCGCCGAGCTGCTCCCACAGGGCCACGATCAGCAGGTTGCCGACCGCGTGCTCGTGGAGGTCGCCCTTGGACTCGAACCGGTGCTGGATGACCCGGGCCCAGGTGCGGCCCCAGTCGTCGTCGCCGCAGAGCGCGGCGAGCGCCTTGCGCAGGTCGCCGGGCGGCAGCACGCCGAGCTCCTCGCGGAGCCGGCCGCTGGAGCCGCCGTCGTCGGCGACGGTGACCACGGCCGTGAGGTCGCCGGTGATCCGGCGCAGCGCCGCCAGGGACGCCGAGAGGCCCATGCCGCCGCCGAGCGCGACGACCTTGGGCTGTGCACCGCGTTTGCGGCCGGAGAGCGCCGATGTGGCGCGGCTCAGCCGCCGCATCCGCAGATTGCGACCGGTCACTCTCGCCCCATGTCCCGGTGGACGAGGACGGTCTCGATGCCTTCGGCGGCCAGGCGGGCGGAGAGCTTCTCCGACATGGCGACGGACCGGTGCTTGCCGCCCGTGCAGCCGACGGCGATGGTCACGTACCGCTTACCCTCGCGGCGGTAGCCGGCGGCGATCAGCTGGAGCAGCTCCGTGTACTGGTTGAGGAACTCCTTGGCACCGGGCTGGTCGAAGACGTAACCGGAGACCTCCTCGTTCAGGCCGGTGAAGGGGCGCAGCTCCGGGACCCAGTGCGGGTTGGGCAGGAAGCGGCAGTCCACGACGAGGTCGGCGTCGACGGGCAGGCCGTACTTGTAGCCGAAGGACATCACCGTGGCGCGCAGCTCCGGCTCGGACTCGCCCGCGAACTGGGCGTCCATCTTGGCCCGCAGCTCGTGCACGTTGAGGCTGGAGGTGTCGATGACCAGGTCGGCGTCGCCGCGCAGCTCGCGCAGCAGGTCGCGCTCGGCGGCGATGCCGTCGACGATGCGGCCGTCGCCCTGGAGCGGGTGCGGGCGGCGGACGGACTCGAAGCGGCGGACCAGCGCGTCGTCGGAGGACTCCAGGAAGACGATCCGCCGGGTGACGTGCTTGGCCTCCAGGTCGGCGAGGGACTCGCGGAGGTTGTCGAAGAAGCGGCGGCCGCGCACGTCGACGACGACGGCGATCCGCGCCACGTTGCCCTGGGAGCGGGCGCCGAGCTCCACCATGGTGGGGATCAGCGCGGGCGGCAGGTTGTCGACGACGAACCAGCCGAGGTCCTCCAGACACTTGGCGGCGGTGCTGCGTCCGGCGCCGGACATGCCGGAGATGATCACCAGCTCGGGGATGGCCGGCGCGACTGCCTCGCCCGTCTCGTTCTTGGTGTTCGTACTCACGTCTGCTCCGTCTGCTCGGTCTGTTCGTTCGTGCTGCTGGTCGTCGGTGGGCGCGCTGCCGGCGTCGCCTCCGCCGTCGGCCCGGCGGGTGTGCTCGGTCATGACGTGTCCCCGTCGTCCTCTTCCATGATCTCTCCTGTGGCCGTGTTCACGGCAGGGGCCGCGGGAGCGGCCGAGGCGAGCGCGGCCGCCACCGATTCGGCCGTCCTGCGCCCTATCCCGGGGACCTCGCAGATCTCCTCGATTGTCGCCTGCCGGAGCTTCTTCACGGAGCCGAAATGCTTGATCAGGGCCTGTTTACGGGTCTCGCCGAGCCCTGCCACGTCGTCCAGCGGGCTCGTACGGATGCGCTTGGCCCGCTTGGCGCGCTGGTAGGTGATGGCGAAGCGGTGGGCCTCGTCGCGGACGCGCTGGAGGAGGTAGAGGCCCTCACTGGAGCGCGGCAGGACGACGGGGTCGTCGTCATCGGGGAGCCAGACCTCCTCCAGCCGCTTGGCCAGGCCGCAGACGGCGATGTCGTCGATGCCCAGCTCGTCCAGTGCGCGCTTGGCGGCGGCGACCTGCGGCTGTCCGCCGTCGACCACGACGAGCTGCGGCGGGTACGCGAACCGCTTGGGACGGCCGTCGTCCTCACGGGGCTCGATCTCGTCGGCCGGTGATGCGGGGGTGAAGGCGGGGGCCGGGACGGGGCCGGTGGGAGCGGGGCCCGTGGACTCGGTGGGGCCGGCTCCCGGTAGAGCCTGGGCGGTCTCCGGCGTCTCCTCGGTGGCCTGCGGCGTCTGGTCCCACTCGCCCGTGCGCTCCTTCTCCTGGAGGTAGCGCTTGAAGCGGCGGCCGATCACCTCGTGCATCGAGCGGACGTCGTCCTGGCCCTCGAAGCCCTTGATCTGGAAGCGGCGGTACTCGCTCTTGCGGGCCAGGCCGTCCTCGAAGACCACCATGGAGGCCACCACGTCGTCGCCCTGGAGGTGCGAGATGTCGTAGCACTCGATGCGCAGCGGGGCCGTGTCCAGGTCGAGCGCCTCGGCGATCTCCTCCAGCGCCCGGGAGCGGGTGGTGAGGTCGGAGGCGCGCCTGGTCTTGTGCAGGCCGAGCGCCTGCTGGGCGTTGCGCTGGACCGTCGCCATGAGGTCCTTCTTGTCGCCGCGCTGCGGGATGCGCAGGCTGACCTGGGAGCCCCGGCGCTCGGCGAGCCACTGCGAGACCGCTTCGGTGTCCTCGGGCAGGGCCGGGACCAGGACCTCCTTGGGGACTGCGTCGCCGCGCTCCTCGCCGTACAGCTGCTGGAGCGCGTGCTCCACGAGGCCGGCCGTGTCGACCGCCTCGACCTTGTCGGTGACCCAGCCGCGCTGGCCGCGCACCCGGCCGCCGCGCACGTGGAAGATCTGGAGGGCGGCCTCCAGCTCGTCCTCGGCGACGGCGATCAGGTCGGCGTCGGTGGCGTCGGCGAGGACGACGGCGCTCTTCTCCATGGCCCGCTTGAGGGCCCCGGCGTCGTCCCGGAGGCGGGCGGCGCGCTCGTACTCCATCTCCTCGGCCGCCTGCGCCATGTCCTTCTCCAGGCGGCGGATGTAGGTGCCCGTACGACCGGCCATGAAGTCGCAGAAGTCCTCGGCCAGCTCGCGGTGTTCCTCCGGCGTGACGCGGCCGACGCAAGGGGCCGAGCACTTGTCGATGTAGCCCAGCAGGCAGGGGCGGCCGGTGCGGGCGGCGTTCTTGAAGACGCCGGCGGAGCAGGTGCGGACGGGGAAGACGCGGAGCATCAGGTCGACGGTCTCGCGGATCGCCCAGGCGTGCCCGTACGGACCGAAGTAGCGCACGCCCTTCTTCTTCGCGCCGCGCATCACCTGGACGCGCGGGAACTCCTCGTTCAGCGTGACGGCGAGATAGGGATAGCTCTTGTCGTCCCGGTACTTGACGTTGAACCGGGGGTCGAACTCCTTGATCCAGGTGTACTCCAGCTGGAGCGCCTCGACCTCGGTGGAGACCACCGTCCACTCCACGGAGGCGGCGGTCGTGACCATCGAGCGCGTACGCGGATGGAGATTGGCCAGGTCCTGGAAGTAGTTGGCCACGCGCTGGCGGAGGTTCTTCGCCTTCCCGACGTAGATCACCCGGCGGTGCTCGTCGCGGAACTTGTAGACCCCCGGGGAGTCGGGGATCTGCCCCGGGCTGGGGCGGTAGCTGGAGGGGTCTGCCATGTCTCACACCCTACTTGCGGGGTGTGACAGGACGTCGTCCGCGAGGTGACCGGTGCGCTCCGGGGCGCCGGGGTGCCGACGGCCCCGGAGCGCTCCGCTCAGGCGTCCGGCGCTGGGCTGTGCCGGGTGCGGCCGCGGTGGCGTACGGCGGCGGCTCCGCCGAGCGCCAGAGCGAGCAGGGCCCCGGCGCCGGCCGTCGTGGAGACGGCGGTCAGCGCGGTGTCCGGAGTGCCCGTGCCGGCCGCGTCGGCGAGCGCGGGTCCGGGTGCGGCGTCAGGACCGGGTGCGGGGGCCTGGGCGCCGGTTCCGGTGCCGGTCGCCGCCTCGGGGCCGTAACCGCCCGCCTTGCCGGACTTCGCGTAGCCGGAGCCGGGCAGCTTGTCGCCGTACGCCTCCGTCACGCGGGCCCGGTACGCGTTCAGGCTGGTGCCCTTCGCGCCCACGGCCGCCGTCGCGTCCTCGTCCAGCGGCAGCACGCGGGAGGCGTCGTGGACGTACCAGGCGTCGATCTGCGGTTCGCGGAAGACCGTGCCGCCGGGGAGCGCGCGGGCTCCTTGCGCGGTGTAGCGGGCCTCGTCGTCGCCGGTGGCGATGTTCACCACCTGCCATTCTCCGCTGCCGCCGGCGCCGGGAACGGTCCACAGGGAGGCCTTCTGGCCGTCGGAGGAGACGGCGGTGGCGGCGAGGTAGTCCAGCGTGCTGGGCGCGGCCCCGGGCTTCCCGGCGACGTACGCGGCCGAGAGCGTACGTACAGGGACCGTCTTCGCCTCGATGCGCGGTGCGGCCGCCGTACGCGCCACCGCTCCCTCACGGGCGAAGAACCGGGACAGGGTGTCCAGGGTGGCCGGTGCGGAGGCGGCCTCGTGGGCGGCTTCGAGCGTGGTGGCGGTCAGCTTCGGCGGGGCGGCCGGGCCCTCGTCGGCGGTGGCCAGGGGCGCGGCGGCGAGCAGGGCGGTGGCGGCGAGCGCGGTGGCGACGGCGAGGCGCCGGGTGGTCGTGGTCATGTCCTCACGCCCCGATCCGGTAGAGCGAGTGGGTCCAGGAGAACTGGTTGTTGTTCACGTACCAGGAGTGCGAGGCCCAGTTGTAACGGTCGCTGGAGGGCCACGGGTCGCCCCAGTACACCCAGCTGTTGGCGTCGTCGTAGCCGTAGATGACGTGCATGTGGCCGCCGCCGGACGACCACTGGATGCGGGTCTCGACGGGCCGCTGAGCGGCTATCTCGGCCTGGACGGTCGGGTAGCGCAGCCAGCCGGTGACGTAGCTGCCGGGCCGGACGCCGGCCCAGGACAGTCCGGTCTGGACGTTGCCGAGCGTGGCCTGCGAGTTGGGGCACTCGGTGTTCTGCGAGCGGTTGAAGGAGGCGTTGCAGAACTGGTTCTGCGAGTAGCTGCGGCCGAACCAGGCGGCGATGGTGTTGCCGCCGGCCGCCCAGCACCAGTTGGTCTTCGCTTGCGCCTGCATGGTGATGTCGAGGCGCTGCGCGGCGGCGATGGAGGCACCGTCCCGGGACGCGGGCTCCACTGCGGTGGCGGTGGCGGTGGCCGCGGGGACGGCGAGGAGGGCGGCGGCCAGAAGGGCGGTGAAGGACAGCTTTCGGGGACGGATTCTTCGGTTGCGCATGGCGTTCCTCCCAAGGCGGGGGGCGGGGATCGGAGGAGCGCGTCCGGACGCTGATGAGGAGCATCGACCGTTGTCCGGAGCAGGTCAACACGCTTCAATGCGGAGTGACATCACGGTGTGAACGGCGCGACGCCCGTGTGAACGGCGCAGCCCCCTCACCTGCTCCCCCGCATCCCCCGGGGGCGGTGTCGCCTCTCCCCCACGTGAACGTTCACCGGAGGCCCCTATGCGGCACACCGAGAGAGAACTGGACCGGGTGCTGGACACCGGCCCCTTCCATCTGGCCCTGCGCACCGCCCTCTCGGTGCGCGGGCTGCCGCTCCACCGGGTGCAGCACCATCTGGCGCACCGGGGCGTCAAAGTCGGGGTGACGAGCCTGAGTTACTGGCAGCAGGGCGTACGGCGGCCGCGCCGCCCCGAGTCGCTGCGGGCCGTCCGCGCACTGGAGGACGTGCTGGCGCTGCCGGACGAGTCGCTGCTGCGGCTGCTGCGGGACGACGGTTCCGGCGGCGACGGAGAGCGCCCGGCGGCACGCTCGTACCGCTCGCTGCTGGAGTCCTCGGGTGCGGTGGAACGGCTGCTGGCGGCGATGGAGTCACCGGTGGACGGCGGGCTGCACACCGTGGACCACCAGGAGCGCGTACGGATCGGAGCGCGGCGCGAGCTGGCGGGCCGTACCTCGCTCCATGTCGTCCGCGCACACCGGGACGGCGTCGACCGCTATCTGGCGGTCCACCGCGGCGATCCGGGGTGCGAGCCGTCGCGGATCGCGGTCCGGGCCGGTGAGAACTGCCGGACCGGGCGGGTGCGCTGGGACGCGGAGGCGGGCGTGCTGGTGGCGGAGCTGCTCTTCGACACCCGGCTGCGGTCGGGCGAGACGTACGTCTTCGGCTACGGCTTCGAGGACGGTACGGGCGGGCCCAGCGACGAGTACGTGCGCGGCTTCACCTTCGGCGGCGGGCAGTACGTGCTCCAGGTCGGCTTCGACGGGGCCGCGCTGCCGGTGCGGTGCCGCCGGTTCGAGCAGTCCTCGGCCGGTGCGGCCCGCGCGGCCCGCCGGGACCTCACGCTCACCGGCCTGCACCGGACGGTGCACGTGGTGGAGGAAGGGGTGCGGCCGGGGCTCGTGGGGATCGACTGGGACTGGGAGTGAGTGTCGGCGTTACGTGGGGTGGGACCGGGGCCGTGCAGTGCGGGGCCGGGGTCAGGCGTCCGGGCCCGCGACGAGCTTTCCGCCGTCGGCCGTGACCGGCACTGCGGGCAGCGGGACGGTGGCCGGACCCTGGATGACCTCGCCGGTGGTCGTGTCGAAGCGGCTGCCGTGGCAGGCGCAGTGGCCCTCGGTGCCCTCGATCTTGGTCAGGACGCAGCCGCCGTGGGTGCACTGGGCGCTGAACGCCTTGTACTCACCCTTCGCCGGGCAGCTCACGACCAGGCGCTGCTCGCGGTAGAGCTTGGCGCCGCCGACGGGCACCTCGGATGCCTCGCCGAGCGCGACGGGTGCGGTGGGCGTGGGCGACTTGGCGTGGCCGAGCTTGGACTCGGTGGAGCAGGCGGCCGCTCCCAGCCCGGCGGCACCGGCGAGCGCGGCGCCCTTCAGCACGGTACGGCGGGCGGCGGGCAGGCCGGGCATGCGGACTCCACGGATCGGTGTTCGGGGTGGGGCGGTGTCGCCGGGAGGCGGCGGAGGCTGTTGCCGCCGGTGACGGAACCGACGATACCGGCGGGGAACGGACGGCCTGCGGCCGGGCCCGGTCCCGGTCATGGCTGTGGCCCCCTCCTGAGCGGGAGGGGGCCACAGTCGTCAGCTCACGCCTTGCGGGCGCGCGTCGCCTTCTTCGCGGTGGCGGCCTTGGTGGCGGTGGCCTTCTTGACCGCCGTCGCCTTCTTGGCCGCCGTGGCCTTGGTGGCGGCGGTCTTCTTCGCACCGGCCGCCGTGGCCTTCTTCGCCGTGGTGGTCTTCCGGGCGGCGGTCTTACGAGCCGTCCCTCGTCCCGACGGCAGCGCGGCCTCGCTGATCCGGTCCGCGTCCAGGATCCCCTGGAGGAACTTCCCGGTGTGGCTGGCCGGGACCGAGGCGACCTGCTCCGGCGTGCCCTCGGCGACGACCAGTCCGCCGCCGTTGCCGCCTTCGGGGCCCATGTCGATGACCCAGTCGGCGGTCTTGATGACGTCCAGGTTGTGCTCGATGACGATCACCGAGTTGCCCTTGTCGACCAGGCCGGAGAGGACGGTGATCAGCTTGCTGATGTCCTCGAAGTGGAGACCGGTGGTCGGCTCGTCCAGGACGTAGACCGTACGGCCGGTGGAGCGCTTCTGGAGCTCGCTCGCCAGCTTGACGCGCTGCGCCTCACCGCCGGACAGGGTCGGCGCGGACTGCCCGAGCCGGACGTATCCGAGGCCGACGTCGTTCAGCGTACGGAGGTGGCGGGCGATCGCCGGGACGGCCTCGAAGAACTCCAGGCCCTCCTCGATCGGCATGTCCAGCACCTCGGCGATGGACTTGCCCTTGTAGTGGACCTCCAGGGTCTCCCGGTTGTAGCGCGCGCCGTGGCAGACCTCGCACGGGACGTACACATCGGGCAGGAAGTTCATCTCGATCTTGATCGTGCCGTCGCCGGAGCAGTTCTCGCAGCGGCCGCCCTTGACGTTGAAGGAGAAGCGGCCCGGCAGATAGCCGCGCACCTTCGCCTCCATCGTCTCCGCGAACAGCCGGCGGACGTGGTCGAAGACGCCGGTGTACGTCGCCGGGTTGGACCGGGGCGTCCGGCCGATCGGCGACTGGTCGACGTGGACCACCTTGTCGACCAGGTCGTCGCCGTCGACCCGGGTGTGGCGGCCGGGGACCGACTTGGCGCCGTTCAGCTCGCGGGCCAGGTGGGTGTAGAGGATGTCGTTGACCAGGGTCGACTTCCCGGATCCGGAGACTCCGGTGACGGCGGTGAGCACGCCGAGCGGGAAGGAGACGTCGATGTCGTGCAGGTTGTTCTCGCGGGCGCCGTGCACCGTGAGGCTGCGCGCCGGGTCGATCGGGCGGCGGATGTCCGGCGTCGGGATGGCCCGCTTGCCGGACAGATACTGGCCGGTGATCGACTCCTTGTTGGTCAGCAGCTCCTTGAGCGAGCCGGAGTGGACGACCTTGCCGCCGTGCTCACCGGCGCCGGGGCCGATGTCGACGACCCAGTCGGCGACCTTGATGGTGTCCTCGTCGTGCTCGACGACGATGAGCGTGTTGCCCATGTCGCGGAGCCGGACCAGTGTCTCGATCAGCCGGTGGTTGTCGCGCTGGTGGAGGCCGATGGACGGCTCGTCCAGGACGTACAGCACGCCGACCAGGCCGGAGCCGATCTGCGTGGCGAGCCGGATGCGCTGGGCCTCGCCGCCGGAGAGCGTGCCGGCCGCGCGGTTCAGCGAGAGGTAGTCCAGGCCGACGTCGACCAGGAACTTCAGCCGCTCGTTGACCTCCTTGAGGACCCGCTCGGCGATCTTCTTGTCGCGGACGTTCAGCTTGAGGCGGCCGAGGAACTCTGCGCACTCGCTGATCGACATCGCGGCGACCTCGGCGATGGACTTCTCCATCACCGTCACCGCGAGGACGATCGGCTTGAGCCGCGTGCCCTCACAGGTGGGGCAGGGCACCTCGCGCATGTAGCCCTCGAAGCGCTCGCGGCTGGAGTCGCTCTCGGCCTCGGTGTGGCGCCGCTTGACGAACTGGACGGCGCCTTCGAAGGCGGGCGTGGTGTAAGCGCGCTCGCGCCCGTACCGGTTGCGGTAGCGGACCTCGGTCTGGATCTTGTGTCCGTACAGGAGGGCCTTCTTGGCGCGCTGCGGCAGGCCGGCCCACGGGATGTCCGTGCGGAAGCCGAGCGCCTTGGAGAGCGCGCCGATCAGCCGGCCGAAATACTCCTTGGTGTGGCCGTGCGACCAGGGGTGGATCGCTCCTTCGTCGAGCGACTTCTCCTCGTCCGGAACGATCAGCTCCGGGTCGACCTCCATGCGCGTACCGATGCCCGTGCAGTCGGGGCAGGCGCCGAAGGGCGAGTTGAAGGAGAAGGAGCGCGGCTCCAGCTCCTCGAAGGAGAGGTCGTCATAGGCGCAGTAGAGGTGCTCGGAATACATCCGCTCGCGCTCGGGGTCGTCCTCGGGGAGGTCGACGAAGTCCAGGACGACCATGCCGCCGGAGAGGCCGAGCGCGGTCTCCACCGAGTCGGTGAGCCGGCGCTTGGCGCTGTCCTTGACGGTGAGGCGGTCGATGACCACCTCGATGGTGTGCTTCTCCTGCTTCTTGAGCGTGGGCGGCTCGGAGAGCTGGATGGTGGTGCCGTCGACCCGGGCGCGGCTGTACCCCTTGGTCTGGAGGTCGGCGAAGAGGTCGACGAACTCGCCCTTGCGCTCGCGCACGAGCGGCGAGAGCACCTGGAACCGGCTGCCCTCGGGCAGGCCGAGGACCTTGTCCACGATGGCCTGCGGCGACTGGCGGGCGATGGGGCGGCCGCACTCGGGGCAGTGCGGCTTGCCGATCCGCGCGAAGAGCAGCCGGAGGTAGTCGTAGACCTCCGTGATGGTGCCGACCGTCGAGCGCGGGTTGCGCGAGGTCGACTTCTGGTCGATGGAGACGGCCGGGGAGAGACCTTCGATGAAATCGACGTCCGGCTTGTCCATCTGGCCGAGGAACTGCCGGGCGTACGAGGAGAGGGACTCCACATAGCGCCGCTGGCCCTCGGCGAAGATCGTGTCGAACGCGAGGGACGACTTGCCCGACCCGGAGAGCCCGGTGAAGACGATGAGGGAGTCACGGGGGAGATCGAGCGAGACGTTCTTCAGGTTGTGCTCGCGCGCGCCACGGACGATGAGACGGTCGGCCACGCCGGTCCGCACCTTTCTAGAGAGAAACGGGGGAACTCAGCCCCCGGTCCAGGTTATGGGGGGCGCCACAGCGATGTGGGAAGCTTTGTCTCCTCCGAGCGTATAGCACGCACATTCGATTAACGGTCGCGCTCGGACTCCTTCACCCGAATGAGTGGCGGAGCTAGGCTCGGCCGCATGATGGATCATGCGCATGACCTGGGAGCTGTACGCGAAGCGACCGATCGACTGCTCAACGAAGCGGGTAAGTGGGACAACGCCGCACTCGCCGAGCCGTCACGGCTGCCCGGATGGAGTCGGGGCCATGTCCTGACCCACTTGTCACGTAACGCCGACGCGCTCGAAAATGTTCTCCGGGGTCTGCCGATGTACGCGAGCAGCGAAATGCGGGACGCCGACATCGCGGCCGGCGCCTCGCGCCCGCTGGACGAGCAGCTGGCCGATTTCCGGGAGAGCGCGGACCGCCTGCGGGCGGCGGCCGACGAACCGGCCGACTGGTCCCGTACGGTCGCCCTCCGCAACGGTGTGACGGACTCCGCGTCCCGGCTCCCCTTCCGGCGCCTGATCGAGGTGGAGATCCACCATGTCGACCTGGACGTCGGCTACGAGCTGGAGGACCTGCCGGCGGACTTCACCGAGCGGGAGATCGCCTTCCTCACCGACCGCTTCGCCGGCCACCCGGACGTCCCCGCCACCACGGTGACCGCCGAGGACGGCCGCACCTGGACCACGGGCGGCGGCGCGGACGGCCCGGCCGTGTCCGTACGAGGTACGGCCGCCGATCTCCTGGGCTGGCTGGCCGGCCGCCGCGACGGCTCGGCGCTGACCGTGACCGGTGGCGCGCTGCCGGGGCTGCCGCCGCTGTAGCGGCTGTCCGGACTCCGTCCCCGCTGTACGTCATACGGATTAGGGTGATCCGTATGACGTACAGCGGAGCGGTGAAGGTCGGCGGACCGGCGAGCGTGCACGAACTGACGGATCTGATGATCTCCAAGGTCGCCGTCGGCGCGATGAACAACAACGCCTATCTGCTGCGCTGCCGGGCCACCGGCGAGCAGCTCCTGATCGACGCGGCCGCCGAGCCCGCGACCCTGCTGGCGCTGATCGGTGACGACTCCATCGCGTCCGTCGTCACCACCCACCGCCACGGCGACCACTGGCAGGCGCTGGCCGAGGTGGTGGCGGCCACCGGCGCCCGTACGTACGCCGGCCGGTACGACGCCGAGGGCGTCCCGGTCGCCACGGACGTGGCGGTGGAGGACGGCGACACGATCACGGTGGGCCGGGTGGAGCTGACCGCCCGCCACCTGGTCGGCCACACGCCCGGCTCGATCGCGCTGGTCTACGACGACCCGCACGGCGCCCCGCACCTGTTCACCGGCGACTGCCTCTTCCCGGGCGGGGTCGGCAACACGCACAAGGACCCCGAGGCGTTCGCGAGCCTGCTGCACGACATCGAGACGAAGCTGTTCGACCGGCTTCCCGACGAGACCTGGGTCTACCCGGGCCACGGCAACGACACGACCCTCGGCGACGAGCGGCCGCACCTGCCGGAGTGGCGCGCGCGGGGCTGGTGACCCCGGTTTCTCCCGTCCGGGGCCGGTGGGCCCCGGACTCCTCTCCCGTACACGCACAGCGGCCGGGGTGGACGGGCTCGCGCCCCTCCGCCCCGGCCGCTGCCGGTGGATCCCTGTGCCGCCCTCGGCGGCCCGGGGTCAGCTGCTGACGCTCTCCGGCTGCTCGTCGGAAGCGTCGACGCTCTTCGCCTCGGCCTCGGCCGCCTCACGCTTCTTGTTCGCGATCAGGCTGGTGATCGTGGTGACCACCAGGACGCCGCAGATGACGGTGAGGGAGAACGGGATGGAGATCTCCGGCACGTGCACCCCGGACTCGTGCAGCGCGTGCAGCACCAGCTTGACGCCGATGAAGCCGAGGATCACCGACAGGCCGTAGCTGAGGTGGACCAGCTTCTTCAGCAGACCGCCGATGAGGAAGTACAGCTGCCGCAGGCCCATCAGCGCGAACGCGTTGGCCGTGAAGACGATGTACGGGTCCTGGGTCAGGCCGAAGATCGCCGGGATCGAGTCCAGCGCGAACAGGACGTCGGTGGTGCCGATGGCGAGCATGACCACCATCAGCGGCGTCATGACGCGCTTGCCGTGCTTCTGGATGAAGAGCTTCGTGCCGTAGTACTGGTCGGAGACGCCGAAGCGCTTCTCGATCGACTTGAGGAGACGGTTCTCCTCGAACTCCTCTTCCTCCTCGCCGGCCCGGGCCTCCTGGATGAGCTTCCAGGCGGTGTAGATCAGGAACGCGCCGAAGATGTAGAACACCCACGAGAAGTTCGCGATCACGGCGGCACCGGCGGCGATGAAGATCGCCCGGAGCACCAGCGCGATGAGCACACCGATGAGCAGCACACGCTGCTGGAGGTGCGAGGGCACCGAGAACTTCGCCATGATCAGGACGAAGACGAAGAGGTTGTCGACGCTGAGCGACTTCTCGGTGATGAATCCGGCGAAGAACTCGCCGGACGCCTGGCTGCTGCCGAACACCAGCAGGCCGAGCCCGAAGACGACGGCCAGCGCGATCCAGACGATCGTCCAGATCCCGGCTTCCTTGGTCGACACGTCATGGGGCTTGCGCCCGATGAAGAAGTCGACGGCGATCAAGGCTGACAGACCAATGATGGTCAGAGCCCAAAGGGTCCATGAAACGTCCACTGCGCCTCCGGCAGTTCGCTACGGCTACTGATCAGCGTCGTCGCTGCCGGAGGTCTCTTCCACCCTGGCACACGGGATGCGTGCCGGGCCGACGCCCCGGGACCGGTCACGGTCCGTACTGACGGGAACGTCGCGTAAGGAGTACTCCCCTCCGTGGTCCGTACAGTACATGTACCACCAAGGATAGGTAAAGAAAAAGGTAAAGAGGAATCAAAATAAGCAGGTCAGGTACGGTCGGTGGTCAACGGTCGGCAGCTCGGCGGGCCGCTGTGACCGCCGCGAGGACCTGCTCCAGGACGCGGCTGCCCGGTGGTGTCACCGGCGGCTCATATGTCCAGGCGTGACCGACCCAGGGGTCGGCGAGGTGGCTGTCGGCGACCGGAGTGATCCGCAGCAGCGACCGCCACAGCGGGTCGAGCACCGGCCCGTACGCACTCGCATCTTCGCGATCCGCCACCACCAGCAGATGCACGCCGACCGCCGGGCCCTCGTCGGCGAGGTAGCGGAGCTGGGTGACGGCCCGGTCGTCGAAGCCGTGCGGGAAGTCGTTGACCACCAGGAGCTGCTCGCCGGTGTCCAGGTCGGGCGGGAGCGAGTCGGCCGCCCCGGCCCGCACCGCCATCTGCACCAGGTCCACGCGGCGGGTGAGGTGGGCGAGGACCGCGGCCACTCCTTGCGGCCCGGCGGCCGGCGGTCCGGCGAGGACACCCGCGTCGACCAGCGGCGCGAGCGGCCCCGCCGCCGCGCCCGCCGGGTCGATGACGTGCACCGCGAACTCGCCGGGCGGGTACACCGCGAGCAGCCGGGCCGCGTGCAGGACGGCGGTCTCCATCGCCAGGCGGCGGAGCCGGTCGCCGTCCATGAGCGCGGCGGCCTCGGAGGCCGTACGCCCGCTGTCCACCCACATCCCCCGCTCCAGCGGCAGCCGGACCAGCAGCGGGATGCGCAGGTCGGTGCGCTCGGGCAGATGGAGGTCGCCCAGGCGCAGGGCCATCGGCAGCTCCATCGGGATGCGGTGGGCGTGCCAGACGGGGTTGTCCCAGCCGGCGTACGCGGCCGGGAGCGCGGGCTCGACGACGGCGGCCTCGGCGGCCAGCTGCGCGAGGTCGCGGTCGAGGACCTCACGGGCCCGGGCGGTCAGCTCGTCGCGCTTGGCGCGGGCCTCCTCGCGGACCCGGTCGCCCGCGCCACCGATCCGGTTGCGCGGGTCGGACAGCGACCGGTCGAGCTCCTGGTCCATCCGGGACTCGGCGAAGTCCACGGCGCTGCGGTAGGCCGCGGCAGCCCGTGCCAGGTCCTCGAACATGCCCCAGATCTGGTTGTAGAGCCGCTCGTCCATCGACCAGCCGGTGGCGTCCCCGGCCACCGGCTGCGCGGCCTGCCCGGGCGGTGCCGGGGGCGCGGTGGGCGGCGGCGTCGGCGGGGCGGCGTGCTGACGGCGCGGGTGCGCGTAGTCGATGGGGCCGCCGGGGGTCGGGTCGGGGTCTGGTGATGGTTGTACGGGGGTGGCTGCCGGAGGCGCGGCGGGCGCGGGGCCGGGGTCCGAGGAGCCGGAGGCGTGGCGTACGTGGTCGCCTTCGGGCGTGCGGGGCGGTGGCGGGGCCACCGAGCGGGCCAGGGAGCGGGCGACCGCCTCCTGGATGGACGCGGCCAGCTCGGCCGCACCGGACAGGCCCTGGTCGGCGAGCATCTCGGCCAGCCCGGCCGCGTACCCCTGGCCGACGGCCCGGACCTTCCAGGCGCCTTGGCGGCGGTAGAGCTCCAGGGCGGTGACCGCCGACTCGGTGTCGAGGCCGGTGAGCGTGAAGGTGGCGATCTCGGTGCCGTCGAGCCCGGTGACGGCGACGAAGGGCGCGGCGGTGGCGCCGAACCGGGCCGGGCCGCCCGCGCCGACCGGGAGGGCGAGCAGCACGGTGACCCGGTGGACCGCCTCGGGCAGGGCCTCCAGGTCGACGGCGAGGCGGTGGCCGGCCGCGGCCTGCTGGGAGACTTCGAGGCCGGGGAGCTGGGGCGAGCCGGGGTGGGCGATCCACTCGGCGCCGCGCACCACGCCGTTCTCGTCGCCGAGGGTGGCGCCGGCCACGACGGGTGTGCCCGCCGACACCCGGATCTCCAGACGGGTCTGGGGCAAGGTGTGGTTCTGCCCGCGGACCAGTTCGGCCGTCATTGCGCTGTCCCCCTCGACGATGTGTGCTGTGCCCGCGCCCCGCGCGCGGTGCGGCTCCCGGAGGCGGGTGTCTCCGGGAGCCGCAGGTGCCGGTGCCGGCCTGATCCGGTCCGGTCCGCCTACAGGTGGGGCAGGATGGAGGGCATCAGGTCCTGGAAGGTGCGGCCGTTGGCCGGGTTTCCGAGGGCCGTCATCTGCCAGCCGCTGCCCGCGCGGTGCACCTTGGCCATGATCTGGGCGGTGTACTGGCCGCCGCCGTCCAGCGTGTACCGGGCGAGCTCCTGGCCGTTGGTCTCGTCCACGATGCGGCAGAAGGCGTGTCGGACCTCCTGGAACGTCTGGCCGGTGAAGGAGTTCACCGTGAAGACGATCTGGTCGATGTGGACCGGGACGCGCTGGAGGTCGACGAGGATCGCCTCGTCGTCGCCGCCGGAGCCGGCGCCGCCGACCAGGTTGTCGCCGGTGTGCTTGACCGAGCCGTCGTCGCTGACGAGGTGACGGAAGAACACGACATCGACCGGCTGCTTGTCGGCGAAGAGCACCGCCGAGGCGTCCAGGTCGATCTCGCGGGTGCGCGAGCCGAACAGACCGCGGCGCGGAGCCGCCTGCCAGCCGAGCCCCATCCGTACCGCCGTCAGGGTCCCCCCGTCGCTCTTCTGCAGGCTGATGGCCTGACCCTTGGTCATGTTGACCGTCACGCGCTGTCCCCTCTCGGCATTGCCCCGCAACCGTCCGTGTGCGGTTTCCCCGCACCCTACGCATTCCCCCCGGCGCGGCAGCAGCTTCGGTCCGTTTTTGTGTCGGTCTTGCAACACACCGGGCGAGCCACCGGCGGACGGCGGTCGCCGCGCGCCGGTGGGCCGTCCGGCGGGCCGGGCCTCAGGCGAGGCCCGCCTCCTTCATCTGGCGCAGCTCCTTCTTCAACTCGCCCACCTCGTCACGCAGCCGGGCGGCGACCTCGAACTGCAGGTCGGCGGCGGCGGCCCGCATCCGGTCGGTCATCTCCTCGATGATCCCGGCCAGTTCGGCCGCGGGACGGTCGCTGACCACCGCACCGGGCGAGGCGCCCTTGGTCTTGGCGCCGCCCTTGGCCGCCTTGGCGCCGAGCGTCGGCACCGGCGTCTTGGCCTCCTTGCCCTGCCGGTAGCCGGTGCCGAGGAGCTGCTCGGTGTCGATCTCCTCGCGGGCGATGGTGGCCACGATGTCGTTGATCTTCTTGCGCAGCGGCTGCGGGTCGAGACCGCGCTCGGTGTTGTACGCGATCTGCTTCTCGCGGCGGCGGTTCGTCTCGTCGATGGCCTGCGCCATCGCCGGGGTGACCTTGTCCGCGTACATATGGACCTGGCCGGAGACGTTTCGGGCGGCGCGGCCGATGGTCTGGATGAGCGAGGTGCCCGAGCGCAGGAAGCCCTGCTTGTCGGCGTCGAGGATGGCCACGAGGGAGACCTCGGGAAGGTCGAGGCCCTCGCGGAGGAGGTTGATGCCGACCAGGACGTCGTACTCACCGGAGCGCAGCTCGCGCAGCAGCTCGATGCGGCGCAGGGTGTCGACGTCGCTGTGGAGATACCTGACCTGGATGCCGAGCTCCAGGAAGTAGTCGGTGAGGTCCTCCGACATCTTCTTGGTGAGGGTGGTGACCAGGACCCGCTCGTCGCGCTCGGTGCGCTTGCGGATCTCGTGCACCAGGTCGTCGATCTGGCCCTCGGTCGGCTTGACGACGATCTGGGGGTCGACCAAGCCGGTGGGGCGGATGATCTGCTCGACGAAGCCGTCGCCGCGCGAGAGCTCGTACTTGCCCGGGGTGGCGGAGAGGTAGACCGTCTGGTCGATCCGCTTGAGGAACTCCTCCCACTTCAGCGGGCGGTTGTCCATGGCGGACGGCAGCCGGAAGCCGTGGTCGACGAGCGTCCGCTTGCGGGAGGCGTCGCCCTCGTACATCGCGCCGATCTGCGGCACGGTGACGTGCGACTCGTCGAGAACGAGCAGGAAGTCCTCGGGGAAGTAGTCGAGGAGGGTGTTGGGCGCGGTGCCGGGGGCCCGCTCGTCGAAGTGCATCGAGTAGTTCTCGATGCCGGAGCAGCTGCCGATCTGGTGGAGCATCTCGATGTCGTACGTGGTGCGCATCCGCAGCCGCTGGGCCTCCAGCATCTTGCCCTGCTTCTCCAGCTCGGCCAGGCGCTGCTCCAGCTCCTCCTCGATGCCCCGGACGGCCCGCTCCAGCCGCTCGGGTCCGGCCACGTAGTGGCTGGCGGGGAAGACGTAGAGCGACTGGTCCTCGCTGATGACCTCGCCGGTCAGCGGGTGCAGCGTGGAGAGGGCCTCGATCTCGTCGCCGAACATCTCGATGCGGACGGCGAGCTCCTCGTAGACCGGGAAGATCTCGATGGTGTCGCCGCGCACCCGGAAGGTGCCGCGGGTGAAGGCGAGGTCGTTGCGCGTGTACTGCATCTCCACGAACCGGCGCAGCAGCTGGTCGCGGTCGGTCTCCTCGCCGACCTTGAGCTGGACCATGCGGTCCACGTACTCCTGCGGCGTGCCGAGGCCGTAAATGCAGGAGACGGAGGCGACCACGACGACGTCGCGCCGGGTGAGCAGCGAGTTGGTCGCCGAGTGGCGCAGCCGCTCGACCTCCTCGTTGATCGAGGAGTCCTTCTCGATGTAGGTGTCCGACTGCGGGACGTACGCCTCGGGCTGGTAGTAGTCGTAGTACGAGACGAAATACTCCACCGCGTTGTTCGGCAGGAGCTCGCGGAACTCATTGGCCAGCTGGGCGGCGAGCGTCTTGTTCGGCGCCATCACCAGGGTGGGGCGCTGCAGCTTCTCGATCATCCAGGCGGTGGTCGCCGACTTGCCGGTGCCGGTCGCGCCGAGCAGGACGACATCCTTCTCACCTGCGCGGATACGCCGGTCCAGCTCGGCGATGGCCGCCGGCTGGTCGCCGCTGGGCTGGTAGGGACTGACGACCTCGAAAGGCGCCACCGAACGTTCGATCTTGGAAACGGGCCGCATGCAACCACCGTACGGCCACCCACTGACAACGGCCTCGGATCGGCGCAACGGGCCCCGTCCCGCACGCTCGCGCGGCAGCGGCGGAAGCGCTCAGTCCGGTGTGAGGTGGTCGGAGGTGAGGCCGGGCGCTGTCGGGTGCAGGTACACGCCGAGCGAGGCCATCCCGGTGTAGTGCATCCCGGTCACCGCGACGGCCATCATGGCGCCCGCGCCCAGGCCGGAGAGGAGCGCGCGGGTGGAGAGGGCGGCGCGGAGCGCGGCGGTGGCGGCGGTCGCGGCGATCAGGACCGAGAGGACGACCAGAGGTGTCTCGTACGTGAAGTGTCCCCGGAAGCGGATGCCCGCCATGCCCAGGTAGTGCGTGGAGGCGATGCCGAGGCCGGTGAGGGTGCCGCCGGTGATCAGCGCCATGCGGGTCGCGCCCCGGTACCCGACAATGAAGAGGCCGACGCCGGCCATCACGACCGCCACGGCCAGGCCGGCGAGGATGTAGGGCTTGTCGTGGGAGAGCGGTGCCTCCACGACGGTGAAGCCCGTCATCGCCACGTAGTGCATGGTCCAGATCCCGGAGCCGATGGACAGCGCACCGAGCGCCAGCCGGCCGGCCTTGAAGGAGCGTGCCGTGCGGGGAGATCTGACGGTGAAGCGGAGCCCCAGAGCGGCTCCCAGGCAGGCCACGAGGAAAGCCAGGACCGGGATCACCGGGCCATGGGTGAATCCGTCAACCGTTCCCTGCACTCCGGCACGCCCTTCGAGAAAGCCCGGGTTCGATGGGTGTCCCCCAGGGCCCGACAGGCATATGTAGGGAACACATTTTATCGGCCCGGGACCGTGCTCCCGGCCGTCCGGTGTGTTCCCCGGGCCACTCAGGTGGCTCCTGGCCACTGCGGTGGCTCCTCCTGGTCACTCAGGTCGCGCGGATTCCGCGAATCCGTTCACTCCGCGGCCATCGCCGCCCCGCACGGCGTTGGCGGGCCGCTGACAGTCTCGCCGTGTCCGCACACTCCGATACGAGGAGTCCACGTGTCCGTACGCACCGCAACCGCCTCCACCGCCGCGGCCGTGCTCGGCGCCGGCGCGCTGCTGCTGCCCGCCGCCCATCCGCAGGAGACGGCCGCCCTGACCTCCGACCCGCGGACGAGCCCGGTCGTCGTGGCCCATCGGGGCGCTTCGGGCTACGCGCCGGAGAACACGCTCGCCGCCGCGGACGCCGCGAAGGCGCTCTCCGTCGAGTGGGTGGAGAATGACGTCCACCGCACCAAGGACGGTGTGCTCGTCGTGCTGCACGACACCGACCTGAAGCGCACGACGAACGTCGAGGAGGTCTTCCCCGGCCGCGCTCCGTGGGCGGTCAAGGACTTCACCGCCGCGGAGATCGCGAAGCTCGACGCGGGCAGCTGGTTCGGGTCCCAGTTCACCGGCACCCGGGTGCCGACGCTCAGCCAGTTCGTGAACCGGCTGGAGCGCAACCGGCAGAAGCTGCTCCTGGAGATCAAGAGCCCGGCCACCTACCCGGGCATCGAGCGGGACATCCTGCGTGTGCTGGGCCAGGCGGGATGGCTGGACCGCTCGCACGTACGGGACCGGCTGGTCATACAGAGCTTCGGCGCCGACAGCGTCAAGGAGGTGCACGCCCTGCGCCCCGACATCACCACCGGCTTCCTGGGCACCCCGCCGGTGGCCGACCTCCCCGGGTACGCGGCGTTCACCGACCAGATCAATCCCTCGTACGCGACGATCGACGCCGACTACGTGGCGGCCGTGCAGCGGCTCAAGGGCCCGCACGGCAAGCGGCTGCGGGTCAGCACCTGGACGGTCAACGACGCGGCGAACGCGGCCAAGGTCCACGCCTACGGCGTGGACGGCATCATCACCAACTATCCCGACGTGGTGCGTGACGCGACGCGCTGACGCGGCGGAGGCAGGCGCCGGGCCGGTCGGTCTCCGCCGACGGGCCCGGCGTTGTCAGGGGCCGGTCGTACCGTGGACGGCATGAACAGCTACGGGCCCGGTGGGGAGCCGGCCGTCGAGTGGTCCGTCGTGGAGAGCGCGATCGGACCGATGCTGCTCGCCGCGACCTCCGCCGGTCTGGTGAGCGTGGCCTTCCACGCGCGTCCCGACGTGCGGGACGCGGCCCTCGCCCAGTTGCGGGCCCGGCTCGGCGCGGAGCCGGTGGAGGCGCCCGGCTCGGAGCGGCTCGCCGAGCCGATACGCAGGCTCGCGGCCTACTTCGCGGGTGAGCGGCAGGACTTCGGCCTGGAGCTGGACTGGTCGCTGACGGCCGGTTTCCACCGCGAGGTGCTCCGCGAGCTGGAGTCCGGAGTGCCGTACGGGACGGTCGTCGGGTACGGGGAGCTGGCCGCGCGGGTCGGCCGGCCGGAAGGCGCGCAGGCCGTGGGGGCCGCGATGGGGTCGAACCCGCTGCCGGTGGTGGTGCCGTGCCACCGGGTGGTGGAGAGCGACGGCGGCCTCGGCGGGTTCGGAGGCGGGCTGGAGACGAAGCGGCAGCTGCTGGCGCTGGAGGGAGTGCTGCCGCAGCCGCTGTTCTAAGGCCTGCTGCTTCGGCAGAGGCTGTTCCGGCGGAGGCTGTCTCAGGCAGAGGCTGTCCCGGAGCCTTTTCAGGAGCCTCTCGCTACGGCCGTGACGTGGCGCAGGCGCGATTCCCGGGCGCTTCCCGAACGCATCGGCGGCCGGTTCACTCGGACGGGTGCAACACGCCGTTCATCCAATGGCACACTGCGCCGGTGACACCATCACTCCTCCGCTCCGCGCCTCCGATCACCGCCGCCACGCTGCCCGCGCTCCAGCGCCGGACCTCGGCCGTGCTCGTCGTCAGCCAGATACTCGGCGGCCTCGGTGTGGCCATCGGCATCGCGCTGGCTCCGATGCTGGCCACCGAGGTGACCGGCTCCGAGGCGCTCTCCGGGCTGGCCCCGACCGCGTCCGTCGCCGGTACGGCGCTGCTGTCGCTGCCGCTGCCCGCCCTGATGACCTCGCGTGGCCGGCGCCCCGGTCTGGTGCTCGCCTATCTGATCGGTGCGCTCGGCGGTGCTCTGGTGGTCCTCGGCACGGTGGTGCGCAGCTTCCCGTTGCTGCTCCTCGGGATGGCCGCGTTCGGCGCCGGGTCCTCCGCCAACCTCCAGGCCCGGTTCGCGGCGGCCGACCTGGTAGGGCCGGAGCGGCGGGGCCGGGCGATCTCCACCGTCGTCTGGGCCACCACGATCGGCTCGGTGGTGGGCCCCAACATCGCGGCGCCGGCGGGCCGGGTGTTCCGCGAGACGCCGGTGCCCGAGACCGCGGGCCCCTACCTCTGGTCCGCCGTCGCCTTCCTGCTCGCCGGCGTGATCGTGGCCGTACTGCTGCGGCCTGACCCGCTCCTCACGGCCCGCGCCCTGGCTCCGCAGAGCCCGCAAGGAGCGCGGAAGCGGTCCCTGCGCGCCGGGGTCGCGGCTGTCCGTGAGTCGCCGATGGCCAAGCTCGCGCTGGGCACCGTCACCGTGTCGCACACCGCCATGGTGTCGATCATGGTCATGACCCCCGTCCACCTGGGCGGACACGGCGCCGGTCTCCAGCTGATCGGGCTGGTCATCAGCGGGCACATCGCGGGCATGTACGCGTTCTCACCGGTGATGGGATGGCTGGCCGACCGGTTCGGCCGGCTATCGGTGATCGGCCTCGCGGTCGGTCTGCTGAGCTGCGCCGCGCTGCTCGCCGGCACCGCCGGGCCACGGCACGGCCAGACCGCTCTGGGCCTGTTCGTGCTCGGCCTCGGCTGGTCGGCGGGCATGATCGCCGGTTCGGCGCTGCTCACCGACTCCGTGCCGCAGGACGCCAGGGCGGCGGTGCAGGGCCTGTCGGACCTGTCCATGAACGCGGCGGCCGGGATCGGCGGAGCGACGGCCGGAGTGATCGTCGCCCAGTGGGGGTACGGCCCACTGAACGCCGTCGGTGCCGCGCTGCTGCTGCCGGTGGCCGCGCTGGCGCTGCGGCGGAGCATGAGGCCTTCCATCGCCGGAGGCTGAACCACCGAGCCTCAGAGGCTGATGTGGTACGCCTTGCGCAGCGTCTCGTGGACCGTCCACGTCGTCCGGTCACCTTCCCGCAGGACACAGGCGTCCCCCGGACCGATCTCCAGCGTCGCGCCGCCTTCCACCGCCACGGTCGCCCGTCCGCTGACGACCACGAACAGTTCGTTCGCCTCGGTGTCGGTGACCACGCCCGGCGTGATCTGCCAGATCCCGCGCACCTGCGTGCCGTCGGCGGACTCCCACAGCACCTTGCCCGTCACCTCGGGCTCGCCCGAGACGATCTGGGCCGGATCCAGCGGCTCCGGTTCGAGCTCGGCGTCCGGGATGTGTACGGCGAAGGAGGCGGGGGCCTGGTCGTTTGTCGTCATGGCCGGTCACCTTAGCGACCACTTCCGGCCGACCCGTCACCAGGACCGGCCGGAACCCGTCCTCCCGTGGTTTGCGGCCCTCCCGCCCGCGACAGGGATGGGGACATGCCACAGAACAGCGACACCTCCTACGAGCCGGTCCTCTCCGCCGAGGTACGCGCGGCCCTGGCCGGCGGACTGCCCGTGGTGGCCCTGGAGTCGACGATCATCGCGCACGGACTGCCGCGTCCGCGCAACCTCAAGGTGGCCGTCGAACTGGAAGGGATCGTCCGGTCCGCCGGCGCCGTCCCGGCGACCATCGCCGTTCTGGACGGTGAGGCCCATGTGGGTCTGGAGAAGGACCAGTTGGAGCGGGTGGCCGCCGACCCGGAGGTCCGGAAGCTGGGCCACCGCGATCTCGCGCCCGCCCTCGCGCTCGGAGCGAGCGGAGCGACCACGGTCTCCGCGACGGCGTTCCTCGCGGCGCGGGCTGGCCTGCGCTTCTTCGCCACCGGCGGATTCGGCGGCGTCCACCGGGAATGGGCCGACAGCCAGGACGAGTCCGCCGACCTGCGGCTGCTCGCCCGCACCGGGATCACGGTGGTCTGCGCGGGCGTGAAGTCGATCCTCGACGTCCCGGCGACGCTCCAGCGGCTGGAGACCCTGGGCGTCGGCATCCTCGGATACGGCACCGGCCACTTCCCCGGCTTCTACCTGAGCAGCTCCGGCCAACCGGTCGACTGGACCGTGCACAGCCCGGAGGAGGTGGTGGAGGTGGTCCGGGCCAAGGAGGCGCTGGGCGGCCCGGAAGCCGCGCTGATCGTCGCCAATCCCGTACCGGAGGAGGACCAGTTGGATCCGGCGCTGCACGACCGGGTGCTCGCCGAGGCGCTCGACGCGTGCCGGGAGCGTGGGATCTCCGGGCAGGGCGTGACGCCGTTCCTGCTGGACCAGTTGATGCGGCGGACCGAGGGAGCGTCGCTGGAGGCGAATCTGGCGGCGGTGCGCGGGAACGTGCGGCTCGCGGCACGGATCGCCGCAGCGGCGGCCGTACGGTGACCGACGCGGGCCCGGCGACCGGGCGCGGGCTCCTCGTGGTCGGCGAGGTGGTCACCGACGTCGTGGCACGGCACGGCTCTCCGCTCGTCCACGGCACGGACACCGCCGCCCACATTCTGAGCGTGCCGGGCGGTGCGGGCGCCAACGTGGCGTGCTGGGCGGTGCGTTCGGGGTGCCGGGACGTGGCGCTGGTGGCGCGGGCCGGCGTGGAGTCCGCCGCCTGGCACCGGGAGGCGCTGGAGCGGGCCGGGGTGCGGGCGCTGCTGGCGGTGGACGACGAGGTGGCGACCGCGACCGTCATCGCGCTGGTGGACGCCGCCGCCGAGCGGACGTTCCTCACCGACAGCGGGGCCGTACTGCGCCTGGCCACCGAGGACTTCGCACCGTCGATGCTGGACGGCGTGGGACGGCTGCACCTCTCCGGCTATCTCCTGTTCGCCGCGGCGAGCCGTGTCACGGCGCTGCTCGCTCTGCGTACGGCTGTGAAACGAGGCGTTCCGGTAAGTGTGGATCCGGCGTCGGCGGGGTTCCTCGCGGAGCTGGGGCCGAAGCGGTTCCTGGAGCTCGCCGACGGGGCCGAGCTGCTGCTGCCGAACGCGGACGAGGCCAGGCTGCTGACCGGACTGCCCGAACCGGAGGAAGCGGCGGCCGAGTTGAGCCGTACGTTTCCACGGGTCGCCGTCACCTTGGGCGAGCGGGGTGCGTTGGTGGCCGCCGGAGGCGTGGTGACGGGCCGGGTCCGGGCACCGGCGGTCCGGGAGCCGGTCGACTCGACGGGGGCGGGTGACGCGTTCACCGGCGGGTTCCTCGCGGCTCTGCTGGCCGGTGCGGACGACGAGGCCGCGGCGGCGGAGGGCTGCCGGGCCGGGGCCGAGGCGGTGACCACGGTGGGCGGCCGCCCACCTGGGCAGAACGAGCCCTAGAGGCCGTCCAGCCCCGACCACGCCGGATGGTGCGGGTCGTCCGCGCGCACGGTCACGTCCGCCGCGTCGGCGGGCGCCGCCTCCTCCTCGTACCGCGCGAAAGCCGGCAGCGTCCACCGCTCCTCCTCCGGCGTACGCCGTCGCAACGCGCCCGGCGAGAGCCGCACATGGACGCTCAGCGCGAACGGGAACCAGTGGCCGAGCAGCAGCGGCCCGTGCACGATCACCACGCCGCCCTCCGGCAGCCGGTGGTACGGCGTGCGCGTGGCCCGGTCCGTCACCGGGTCCCACAGATCGGGCAGCACCCGCCCGGTACCGCCCGCCTCCAGCGGCCCGAACACCTCGCGCCAGAGCGCGCCCGTGTCGAACCAGCTGTCCGCGTACGCGTCCGGGTCCTCCTTCCCGTACTCGAACCGCAGGCTCGCCGGCCGCAGGAAGCCCTCGGTGGAGACCACGAGCACCGACCGGCCGCGCAGCCTCAGCTCATCGGCGAGGCGTTCCGCCAGGTCACTGGTGCGGGCGGCCGGGGCGCCGTCGATGCCGAGGGTGAGCCAGGGCGCTCCGTCGGCGGCGGCGAGGCCGTCGGCGTGCCGGGCCAGCTCGCCGGCCAGCCGTTCCCAGGTGATCGCTTCGAGTCGCACGCCTCCATCATCCCTGCCGGAAGACGCGGCCTCGGTGGTCGCACGCCTCCATGATCCATCCCGGCCGACGCGGCCCCGCGTCACCCGCCGCGCAGTTCGGCGGCGAGCGCCCCCTCCCCCGCCACCTCGATCCGCCCGTCCTTGACCGCCTCCGCGAGCGTGACCTCGCCGCGTCCCAGCGCCAGGCACAGCTCGGCGTCCAGCGTGATGCGGGCATCGGGCCGCACCGCCGGGCCGAACCCGTACGGCTCGCCTTCCGACTCCACCGCCGCGCCCACTCCCGTGCGGACATGGAACTCGCCCTCGTCCAGCCGCACTTCGAGGACGCCTTCCTGAGTGAGCCCCGGCAGCGCGCGCAGCAGCGGCAGAGCGAACCAGTGGGCGCGCACGGCGTCGGTGGGACGGCGTTCGGTGAGTGCGGGCGCTCCCCACTCGGCCAGGGCGGCGAGGACCGGGAGCAGGCCGTGGCCGCGTTCGGTCAGCTCGTAGACCGAGGCGGCGGCGGGCGGCGGGAGTTTGCGGCGTACGGCGAGGCCGCTCTGCTCCATGTCCTTGAGGCGGGAGGCCAGGACGTCGGTGGAGACGCCGGGCAGGTCGGCGTGGAGGTCGGTGTAGCGGCGAGGTCCGGCGAGCAGTTCGCGGACGATCAGCAGCGTCCACCGGTCGCCGACGGAGTCGAGGGCGCGGGCTGTGGCGCAGAACTGGTCGTAGCTCCGGCGTCTGACGGGGCGTGGGGCGGCGGGCTGCTGACGTGGCATGCGACGCAGTCTAGACACGTTGTTGGACTTTCCAAGCTCTCACTTGGTAAAACCAAGTATCGCAGTTCGGCTCGGGGAGGCACCGCATGGAGTTCCGGCAGTCCAGCAAGCTCAACGAGGTCTGTTACGAGATCCGGGGCCCGGTCATCGAGCACGCCAACGCCTTGGAGGAGGCGGGCCACAGCGTGCTCCGGCTCAACACGGGCAATCCGGCGCTCTTCGGCTTCGAGGCGCCGGAGGAGATCGTCCAGGACATGATCCGGATGCTGCCGCAGGCTCATGGCTACACCGATTCGCGCGGCATCCTCTCCGCGCGGCGCGCGGTGGCGCAGCGCTACCAGGCCATGGGGCTGACCGAGGTCGGCGTGGACGACATCTTCCTCGGCAACGGGGTCTCCGAGCTGATCTCGATGGCCGTGCAGGCGCTGCTGGAGGACGGCGACGAGGTGCTGATCCCGGCGCCCGACTTCCCGCTCTGGACGGCGGTGACCACGCTCGCGGGCGGCAGGGCCGTGCACTACATCTGCGACGAGGAGTCCGACTGGAACCCGGACCTCGCCGACATGGCGTCGAAGATCACCGACCGGACCAAGGCCGTCGTGATCATCAATCCGAACAACCCGACCGGCGCGGTGTATCCGCGCGAGATCCTGGAAGGCATCCTGGATCTGGCCCGCCGGCACAACCTGATGGTCTTCGCCGACGAGATCTACGACCAGATCCTGTACGACGGCGCCGAGCACCACAGCGCGGCCGTCCTCGCACCGGACCTGGTCTGCCTCACCTTCAGCGGGCTCTCGAAGACGTACCGGGTGGCCGGGTTCCGCTCCGGCTGGATGGTGGTCTCCGGTCCGCAGCAGCACGCCCGCAACTATCTGGAGGGCCTCACCATGCTGGCCTCCATGCGCCTGTGTCCCAACGCGCCCGCGCAGTACGCCATTCAGGCCGCGCTCGGCGGCCGGCAGTCGATCCGGGAGCTGGTCGCGCCGGGCGGCAGGCTGCACGAGCAGCGCGACCGGGCCTGGGAGCGGCTGAACGAGATCCCCGGCGTCTCGTGCGTGAAGCCGAAGGGCGCGCTGTACGCGTTCCCGCGCATCGACCCGAAGGTGCACCCCATCGTCGACGACGAGAAGTTCGTCCTCGACCTGCTGCTGCGGGAGAAGATCCAGGTGGTGCAGGGCACGGGCTTCAGCTGGCCGCGCCCGGACCATTTCCGCATCCTGACCCTCCCGTACGCCGACGACCTCGACGCGGCGATCAGCCGCATCGGCCGCTTCCTGAACGGATACCGCCAGTGAGTGGGCCGCAGGGTTCCAAGGGCCTGCCCCCGGAAACGGGAGCGGGCCCGGAGGCGTAGCCGGCCTCCGGGCCCTGAGTGTGCCGCCCATCTCGCACGCCGGCACGTTTAAGGGTCCGGGTCAGTCATGATGTCGTCGCGTCCTGCCTTTGGACCACCGCAGATCGAAAGCTCTGCGGGCCGGACTTGAACCGGCATCTCGACGCGCGCGGGCCCGGGCCCGTTCGATCCGGCGATCGGCGGCGAATGCTGAGTCTGGAGCAAGAGTCTGAGATTGACGGCGGTCTGCCTCTGCCTGCTTGGGCTACTCCGGCCCGTGCCGGAGGGAGGAGTCGAACCTCCACTGGAACCGCGCCTTCACGACAAGCTTCAGTTTCAGCTTGCGCTCCTCGCGCACCCCGGCGGCCTTGATCGGTTACCGGGGAATCCATGGTCGGTCACCTGAAGAGATGACCGAGGCCGGTCACCCGAAGAGGTAACCGAATACCGCATCACCCACCCGCTGGTCGGTGACCTCGACGCCGTTGGCCTCCTCGCGGGCGAACTTCACGGCCTGCTGGAGCTTCTCGACCCGGTCCAGCAGCTCGTTGACGCGCCGCACGGGCAGTGCGCCGGAGAACTTGACGGTCGTCCAGTAACCGATCGGGATGTCCTCGTAGTACACCTCGACCTGCGCCGGGTGCTTCTCGGTGGCCTCCGCCTTCACATGGTTGCGGGGCACCTTCTTCGTCCGGAGTGTCCGGACCGGCTCGGTCTTCCAGGAGTCGGTGGACGGGTCCTGCCCCCAGGCCTCGGCGGCGTCCAGCACCGGCAGCTTACGGATGAAGGTGTTGAGGTCGGTGAGCTGCTTCTCCAGGAAGAGCAGGTACGAGACCGGAACCTCGGCCACCAGCACCCGGCCGTCGACCTTCACGTCGGCCCTGGCGGAGCAGTTCGCCCAGTCCTTCGTGGCGGTCACGTCGAAGAGCCGGGTGAGCGTGCTCGCGGTGTCCCGGAGCACATCCTCGGCCTTGACCTGGACCAGCGTCGACTCGGGCGGAAGCTGCTCGCCCTCCTCGTCCTTGGGCTGGTAGGTCCGGGAGATCCCGGCCAGCAGTCCGGCTTTCTGCAGACCGTGGTGGGCCGCCGTCAGGTCCTGGTGCGCCTTGGACTTGACGCCCTTCTCCACTGCGATGATCTGATTGAGTTTCGCCACGTCGAGGACGGTAACAGCGCCAACTGGGCTGTGGCCAAAGGTTTTGCCGTACGCAGGTGTCATCTGACGTACGACGGGTCGACGTCGTCCGGAGCCGTGGTGAGCGTGTCGCCGGCCATCAGTCCTTCGAGGGCGGCGACCGGGTCGGGGTCCGGGGTGGCGCGGGGCCACCAGTCCTCGGCGCCGGGGTCGGACTCGTAGCCGTACCAGCGGGCGTCGTGACCGAAGCGGAGCTGGAGCGTGCCGGCCGGGTGGGTGAGGTGGTTGCGCCAGGGCGTGAAGCGCGGGAACTCGGCGGCGGCCAGCAGCGGCCTGGCCCGGTCGAACGGGCCGGCCGGCGGGTCCCAGGGCTCCTCAAGGACCGCGAGCCCCTCGGCCCCGCCCTGCCGCCAGGCGGCCACCGCGCGGGCCAGGTCGGTGGTGTTGCGGCCGGTGGCGTGGGCCAGCTCCCGGTAGAGCGCGCGGGTGGTGGCGGTGAGCCCGGCGGTCGGGCGTGAGGCGGCGATCCGGACGGCGTCCTGCCAGGCGGTGAGCCCGGCCAGCGGATCGCGGCCCGTCGTCAGGAGCGCGTGGGCGCGGGCGGCGGCGTCGGTGGCGAGGTGGTCCAGGCCCAGCGGGTCGCGTGCGCCCGGCAGGTCCGGGTAGGACGGCGGCTGGCCCGGATACGGCGGTACGGGAAGGGGCGCCGGGAGCGGCGGCAGGTAGCGGTCCGCGAGGGCGTCCGCCGCCGGGACCGAGGGGACAGCAGGGGCGGCGGGGCGCTCGCGGGCGGTGTGGACGGCGTTGCGGCGGCCCAGCTCGTCCAGCAGCTCGCGCTCGCCACGGCCCCGCATCAGCAGCAGGACGAACGGGTCGCTGTCGAGCAGCCGCGCGGTCTGGTAGCAGAGCGCGGCGACATGCTTGCAGGGCCGGCCGTGGTCGGGACACGTACAGCTCGGGTCCAGGTCGTTGCCGCCGGGCAGCAGCCGGACGTCGGCCTCCCGCGCGGTGTCGGCCAGGGAGTGCGGCATCTCCTTGGCCAGCAGCGCGGAGAGGTGGCCCGGATGGACGGCGACCGCGTCGAGCAGGGTGTCCCAGCCGGTGTCGGTGAAGGGGCGCAGACGCAGCTCGGCGCGGTAGGGACGGGCACGGCTGCCGTGCACATAGGCGACGACGCGTCCGGGAGTGACGGTGATCGCGGCGACCTTGCCTTCGTCGGCGTACGTACGGCCGCGGGCGAGCCGGGCCTCGTCCATCGACAGCGACTCCAGCGCCGCCACCCAGGCACGGCCCCACCAGCTGTCGGCGAACGGCTCGCCTTCCTGAGAGGTGCGGGCGGGCACGGCTTCGAAGGTACGCCGCAGATCGTCGGGGCCGGGACGGGCACGAGGGGCCGATCGCCGGGCGGCCGGGCCGGTGGTCGGGCGCGGGCTCATGCGGGCCTCCGCAGTGAGACGAGGTCGGCCAGGTCGCGGTCGCTCAGCTCGGTGAGGGCGGTCTCACCGGCGCCGAGGACCGCGTCGGCGAGGGCGCGCTTGGACTCCAGCAGCTCGGCGATCCGGTCCTCCACCGTGCCCTCCGCGATGAGGCGGTGGACCTGCACGGGCTGGGTCTGGCCGATGCGGTACGCGCGGTCGGTGGCCTGCTCCTCCACGGCCGGGTTCCACCAGCGGTCGTAGTGGATGACATGCGCGGCGCGGGTCAGGTTGAGCCCGGTGCCGGCGGCCTTGAGGGAGAGCAGGAAGACGGGGACCTCACCGGACTGGAAGCGGTCCACCATCCGCTCCCGCTCGGCCACCGGTGTACCGCCGTGCAGGAGTTGGGAAGGGATCGCGCGGGAGGCGAGGTGCGCGGAGAGGAGCTTGGCCATCGTCACGTACTGCGTGAAGATCAGGACCGAGCTGTCCTCGGAGAGGATCGTGTCGAGCAGCTCGTCCAGCAGGGCGAGCTTGCCGGAGCGGCCGGTGAGCCGGGTGGGCTCCTCCTTCAGATACTGCGCCGGGTGGTTGCAGACCTGCTTGAGCGAGGCCAGCAGCTTCATGACCAGGCCGCGCCTGGCGATGCCTTCGGCCGCCTCGATCTGCGCCATCGTCTCGCGCACCGCCGCCTCGTAGAGCGTGGCCTGCTCGCGGGTGAGGGAGACGGGGTGGTCGGTCTCCGTCTTGGGCGGCAGCTCGGGAGCGATGCCGGGGTCGGACTTCTTGCGGCGGAGGAGGAAGGGACGGACCAGCCGGGAGAGCCGCTCGACCGCCTCCTCGTTGCCGAGGCCCGCGGCGGTGCCGGTGTTCTCCACGATCCGGGCGTGCCGGGCCCGGAACGCCTTGAGCGGGCCGAGCAGTCCGGGGGTCGTCCAGTCGAGCAGGGCCCACAGCTCGGAGAGGTTGTTCTCCACCGGGGTGCCGGTCAGGGCGACCCTGGCCGGGGCCGGGATGGTGCGCAGGGCCTTGGCGGTGGAGGAGTGCGGGTTCTTGACGTGCTGCGCCTCGTCGGCGACGACCAGGCCCCAGGTGTGCGCGGCGAGCTGGGTCGCGCTGGAGCGCATGGTGCCGTACGTGGTGAGGACGAAGCCGCCGTCCTGCTCGCCGAGGGTACGGTCGGTGCCGTGGAAGCGCCGGACCGGCACGCCGGGCGCGAAGCGGTTGATCTCCCGGTGCCAGTTGCCGAGGAGGGAGGCCGGGCAGATGACCAGCGTGGGCGCCTGCTGGGCGCGGTGGAGGTGGAGCGCGATGAGGGTGATCGTCTTGCCGAGGCCCATGTCGTCGGCGAGGCAGCCGCCCAGGCCGAGCGAGGTCATCCGGTCCAGCCAGGCCAGGCCGCGCAGTTGGTAGTCGCGCAGCGTGGCGTCGAGGCCGGGCGGCGGTGCGATCACCGTGTCGTCGGCGAGGATCCGCGTACGGAGTGCGGCGAGCGCTCCGACCGGGACGGCCGCGACCTGCTCCCCGTCCACCTCGGCGCTGCCGGTGAGGGCGACGGCCAGCGCGTCCACCGGGTCCAGCAGCCCGAGCTCCCGCTTGCGCGCCTTGCGGACGAGGTGCGGATCGACGACCACCCACTGGTCGCGCAGCCGCACCACCGGGCGGTGCGCTTCGGCGAGGGTGTCCATCTCGGCCTCGGTGAGCCGCTCGTCGCCCAGCGAGAGCTGCCAGTTGAAGGCGAAGAGCTGCTCGGCGTCGAAGAACGAGGTGCCGTCGGTGGCCGATCCGGGCGCGGGCCGCACGACGGCGGCCGCGGTGAGCGATCGGGCCAGCTCGCGGGGCCAGTGGACGTGGACCCCGGCGGCCGCCAGCCGGGCTCCCGCGTCACTCAGCAGCTCGTACAGCTCGTCCTCGGTGATCGCCAGTACATCGGGCACGTGCTGGTCCAGCAGCCGCTGCAGCGGTCCCCAGACCCGGGCGGCCCGGCGCAGCGCCAGCACCGCGTCGACCCGGGCTCGCGGCCCGAACGGCTCGCCTGCGAGCCCGTTCCAGAGGGCGGCCGCGTCGACCACGTACGTCGGGTCGGCGAGGCTGTGCACCTGGACGACGGCCGCGGCGGCATGGCAGAGCGCCGGGTCGTCCGGGTGCTCCGGGGCGCCCTGATCACTGTCCTCCCGGGAGGCCGTGACCGCGTAGGTGTCGGCGGTGTCGAACAGCTCGTAGGCGGAGAGGTCGAGCCTGAGCGAGACCCGCACCCCGGCGTCCAGCCCGGAGGCCACCTCGACGGCCCAGGCGGCGGCATGGGGCAGGTGCTGCGGCTCCCGGGCGGCGAAGGCCGCGCCCATCGCGAAGGCGGCGGCCGGGGTGCGCGGGAGCGTGTCGGCGACCGCGTCCAGGAAGGAGCCGATCAGCGCCTCCGGGTCGGGCAGCCGGAGCGGGTCCTGCTCCGGGAGCGGCGTCGCGTATCCCTCGTACGGCATCGCCGCGGCGGTGGCCCGCAGGTGCGCGACGTCCTCCGCGTCCCGTGGGCCCGCACGCCAGGCGTCGTCGCCGTCCGCCGTGAGACCGGGCAGGAGCCTGCCGCGCGCGACCAGGTGGAGTGCGTGCAGCGCGGCCGCGCCCCAGCAGCGGGTGGCGGGATGGGCGGACGCCTGGTGGCGGGCGCGGACGAGCACGGGGAGCGCGTCGTCCACGGAGAGCAGCGCGGCGGGCACCTCGGCGCTCCGGACACCAGGTGCGGCCCCGTCCCGCCGGACCACGGTGAGCTGGTGCGGGCTGTACGGCACGGCGTCGGCGGGGGACCCGTCCGCGTAGGCGAAGGAGGACCCACCACGCCCGTCCGCGTGCGGGTCCCAGAAGGCGATCCGGCCCTCGCGCGGGACCGGGCCCGGCAGGAAGACCGCCGCACAGCGCAGCAGGCGGCCGACGTCCGCGGTGCGCGGCTCGCCACCGCGCGGGTCGTGTGCGTCCCGAGTTGTTGCTGCTGCCATTCCGGCCACCTCCTCCCACCAGATCCACCGAACCGACCAGCACGGTCATGCTGACTCTGCGAGTCTAGGCGGGAGGTCTGACAACCCTTCCTCCGGTTGCGTCACCGCAGCTCAGAGCGGTATCCGGCGCGCTCAGGACCGGTCCGGCGCCGGTTACGCCCGGTGACGGGTGGCGGGGCCTCCGCATGGTCCGTCCCTCGCCCGGTCGGCCGCGCACCGGATGCCGTGGCGGTGGGAAGCGGGCAGGGTGGCCAGCGCCAGCACGTCTCCCGGCGTACCGATGAGAGCCGGAGACGTACCGAACGAGCCGGACGAGCACCGGACGAGCAGACGAGGACCCGCCCATGTCCGTGACCGCGCCCGATCCCCGCCGACGCCGTCTCGGCGCCGTCGCCGCCGCCTCGCTCCTCGCCCTCACCGTCTCGGGCTGCTCCGGTCTCGGCCGCACCGCCGTCGGCCCGGTGACCTACCACACCGACCGCGAGGCGGTGGTGCAGGTGAACAGCCCCTCCGTGCGCGGCTGCCACCGGCTCTCGCCGGCCGGAGCCCGCGAGATCGAGAACGGCACGCTGGTCGACATCGTCCTCTACCCGACCCGCGACTGCTCCGGTCAGGGCACGGCCTATGTGGCCACCCGGTTCAGCGATGTGGCGCCCGAGAGCGGCCCGCCGTGGCGCAGCTACACCTTCGTGCACTGAGGCAGGGACCGTGGCCGGTGCCCGGCCGTCACGGCACGGGCCGGGCCAGCAGCCAGGTGCCGTCGGCGGTGAGAGTGCGGTCCACCGTGAGTCCCGCCGCCGCCAGGTGTCCGGCGAGCTGATCGTCGGACAGCTCCCGCGACAGGAACGTCTGCGTCCACCGGGCGTCACCGAAGTCGTACTCCGCGCGCACCGACCGCACCCCGTCCCCCACCGGCAGCGCCGAGACGATCCGGATGACGCAGCCGGACGCGTCGACCCGCTCCCACGGCAGCTCGGAGCGGTGGGCGACGCCCTCGCGCTGGATGAGGACGATCCCGCCGTCCTTCACGTGCCGGCGGCAGACGCGCAGCATGCCGTCCCGCACCCGGTGCTCGCCCGCGTGGACCAGGAACGAACCGAGCAGCACCACATCGAACCGCTCGGCGCCGAGGTCCAGCGTCTCGATGGCGCTGCGCACCGTACGCGCGCCGGCGATCTGCTCCAGCATCTCCGCCGACTCGTCCACCGCCGTCACGGCGAAACCGCGCTCGACGAGCGGATGCGTCACCCGGCCCGCTCCACAGCCCAGTTCGAGCAGGCTCGCGCCGGCGGGAGCCACCGACGCGATCACCTCCGGCTCATCGCCGACGGCCAGGCGCCGGTAGAGCTCGACGGCGCACCCGTCCGGCGTGATGGCTCCCGGCCCCGTCCCCGTATATCCCTCGCGTACCGGTGATTCACCCATGAAGGACCAACGGCCGGCCTCGGTCCATCGGTTCCCGCTACGCGCCTCACGGGTCCATGCTGGAGGGTGAGGTGATCGCCATGCGTACCGGCAGTGAGCCCGCGACCGCCCGCAGTCCGCTGCGGATGCGGCTCTGGCTGAGTCTCTGGGGGACGTTCTGGGCGCTCTTCGGGCTGGTGGCGTTCTCGCTGGTCGGGCGGCCGGGCTGGGCGGTGGCCTGCGCGGTGCTCCTGGCCCTCACGCTCCTGGACCTCGGCGTGGTCACGTACCGCATGCGCCAGGGAGCGCACTTCCAGCCGGGTCGGGACGTGCCGCCGTACGAACCCGACCGCGGCGGGCGTCCTCGGTGGCGCAGACCGACCCCTGGAGACCGTACGAAACCTCCGTGACGGCCCGGAGGGCTCCGGCGCGCGGATCCGGACGCCGTGACGCCCCGAAGAGCCTCCGGTGCTCACTCCGCGTCGAACCTGGCCGCCTTCAGATACTCCGGCTTCGGGTCCAGCGCCGCCGCGAGCCGGAAGTGCCGCGTCGCCGCCTCCGGGCGGCCCGCCCGCTCGAAGGTGCGGGCCAGTGCGAAGTGGGCGAACGCGTTGTCCGGCTCACGCTCCAGCACCAGCTCGAACTCCAGCTCGGCGGGGCGCAGTTGCGCGGCGGCGAAGAAGGCGCGGGCCCGGAGGAGCCTGGCGGCGGTGTTCTCCGGGTGCGCGGCGATCACCGAGTCGAGCAGTTTGACCGCGCCCCGGGGATCCCGGGCGTCGAGCAGTTGCTCGGCCGCGCGGAAGTCGATGACATGGGTTTCCGGGTTGCTCTCAGGCACGGTCGCATCCTTCCTGTCGCTCCCGGGTTTCCAACGTCCACCCGGGAGCGCGTATTCCGGTACGGCGATCAGCGCGTGGCGGCGGCCCTGCGGAGCAGCTCTTCCCACACTCCGCGGACCTGCGGCTCCAGCGCCTCTATCGGCCCGTCGTTGTCCACGGTCAGATCGGCGACGGCGAGACGTTCCTCACGGGTCGCCTGGGCGGCCATCCGGGCGCGGGCGTCGGACTCGGTCATTCCGCGTACGTTCACCAGCCGGTCGAGCTGGGTCTCGGGCGAGGCGTCCACGACGACGACCAGGTCGTAGAAAGGTGCGAGACCGTTCTCCGCCAGCAGCGGTACGTCGTGGATGACGACGGCGTCCGCACCCGCATCGCGCTCCAGCTCGGCGGCGCGGGCGCCGACCAGAGGGTGGACGATCGCGTTGAGCGCGGCGCGGCGGTCCGGGTCGGCGAAGACGATTCGGCCGAGCGCCGGGCGGTCCAGCGTGCCGTCGGCCGCCAGGATGTCCGGCCCGAACTCCTCGACCACGGCCGCGAGCCCGGGGGTTCCGGGCTCGACGACCTCGCGCGAGATCCGGTCGGAGTCGATCAGGACGGCACCGTACTCGACGAGTCGCCGCGACACTTCGCTCTTGCCGGCGCCGATCCCGCCGGTCAGGCCCACTTTCAGCATGGCCCGCAGCCTACGGGCCCGGCCGCAGCGCCCGACCGCCACCCTCCCCCTCGGCGGCCCCGGCAGCTCAGCCGTCGCCCTCCCGCTCCGCGAGGAAGCGCTCGAACTCGCGGCCGATCTCGTCGGCGGACGGCAGGTCGACCGGTTCGGCGACCAGGTTGCCGCGCGTCTCGGAGCCGGCGACCGCGTCGTACTGGTGCTCGAGGCCTTCGACGAGCGAGACCAGCTCCTCGTCGCCTTGGCCGATCTGCCGGTCGATCTCGGTCTGCGTGCGGTGCGCCTCGGTGCGCAGGGAGTGCGCGAGGGCGGGCAGGACCAGGCCGGTCGCGGCGGTGATGGCCTCCAGCGCGGTCAGGGCCGCGTCCGGGTAGGCGGAGCGGGCCACGTAGTGCGGGACGTGCGTGGCGACCCCGAGGACGTCGTGGCCGGACTCCATCAGCCGGTACTCCACGAGGGACTCCGCCGAACCCGGGACCTGCGCCTCGTCGAAGGGGCTGCGGTGGCCCGGCATCAGGTCGGTGCGGTTGCCGTGCGGCGTGATGCCGACGGGCCGGGTGTGCGGAACGCCCATGGGGATGCCGTGGAAGTTGACCGTGAGGCGGACGCCGAGGCGCTCGACGATCTGCTCGACGGCGGCGGCGAACCTCTCCCACTCCACGTCCGGCTCCGGGCCCGACAGCAGCAGGAAAGGCGCTCCGGTGGCGTCCTGGACGACCCGGACCTCCAGGGTCGGGGCCTCGAAGGAGGTCCAGCGGTCGCGCCGGAAGGTCAGCAGGGGCCGGCGTGCGCGGTAGTCGACGAGCCGGTCGTGGTCGAAGCGGGCCACGACCTGGTGGGGCAGCGTTTCGAGCAGGCCCTCGACGATCTGCTCGCCGGTCTCGCCCGCGTCGATGTATCCGTCGAAGTGGTAGAGCATGACCAGGCCGGCCGACTCCTGGGCCAGCGCCATGTCGACGACGGCCAGGCCCTTCGGCTCCCATTCGTACAAACTCTGCGGATCAGGCACGGTTACCGCTCCTCCTCGTGTTCCTTGGGAAGAACGCGGCCGGCCGCATGAGCATTCCCCGCGACCGCACTTTCCGGCAACGGAGCTTCACGGCGCGTCAGTTGCCGGTCCGGGTCGGGAAGTTATTGGTCCAGACCTTGACGGGTCCGACCGCCGTCCCTACCGTCACTGGGCGACACGTTCAGAGACGCGTTCCTCATTCACGTACAGGAATGTGCAGGAATGTACGAGGACGCCCTGAACCCCTCCGACGGGAAGGCCTCCCCCCATGCGCCCCCGCGCTCCCCTCACCGCCCTGCTCACCGCCGTCCTCGCCACCGGCGGCCTGGTCCTGACCGGCGCCGGGCCCGCGCACGCGGCCGTCATCGACGTGTCCACCGCGGCCCAGCTGAAGTCGGCGCTCACCACCGTCTCTCCCGGCGACACGATCCGGCTCGCCGACGGCACGTACACCGGGAACTTCAAGGCCACCCGGCCCGGCACCTCCGGCGCCCGGATCATCCTCACCGGCTCCAGCAGGGCCGTCCTGACGGCGGGCGGCGGCAACGGACTGCACCTGAACGGCGCCTCGTACTGGACGGTCCACGGGGTCACGATCAAGGGCGGTCAGAAAGGGATCATGGCCGACGCGGCGAACGGCGTCGTCATCGACTCGGTGACCGTCCACGACCTCGACATGGAGGGCGTCCACTTCCGCAAGTCCAGCCGCGACGGCGTACTGAAGAACTCCCGCATCTACGACACCGGGAAGAACGGCCGCGGCATGGGCGAGGGCGTCTACGTCGGCACGGCGAACGACCTCTCCGACCGCAGCGACAACGCGCAGATCCTCAACAACACCATCGGGCCCGGCGTCGGCGGCGAGAACGTCGACATCAAGGAAGGCACCACCGGCGCCCGGATCATCGGCAACACCTTCGACGGCAGCGGGCTCACCGGCGCCAACTACGACGACTCCTGGGTCGACGTGAAGGGCAACAACGTCCTGGTGGAAGGCAACCGGGGTATGCGTACGACCAACAACGGCTACGAGACCCACACCCAGCAGAGCGGCTGGGGCTGCGGCACCGTCTTCCGGAACAACACCGCGAACCTGTCCGGCGCCACCGGCGACCGGCAACTCGCCATCAACGTCACCAACAACAGCGCCACCTGCCGTACCGCGGTCCACGCGAGCAACACCGTCACCGGCGGCAAGGGCCTCACCAACATCACCGTCACGCCCTGACCGGCCTCCGCATACGCGAGTGAGGCCCGTCCCCCTAAGGGAACGGGCCTCACTTACCGCTCTACAGCTTTACCGCAGCCGATGAGCCGTCGGGATCCGGAGCGTCAGCTCTGGCCGCCCGCCAGCTTCTCGCGCAGGGCGGCGAGGGCCTCGTCCGACGCCAGGGCGCCGGAGTTGTCCGCCGACTCCGAGGAGTACGAACCGCCACCGGAGCCACCCGAGGCGGCCGGAGCGGCGCCGGCCGGGGCGGCAGCACCCTCGGCAGCGGCGGCCTCGTCGGCCTCGCGGGACTTGATGACCTGGGCCTGGTGCTGCTCGAAGCGCTGCTGCGCCTCGGCGTACTGCGTCTCCCAGACCTCGCGCTGTGCCTCGAAGCCCTCGAGCCAGTCGTTGGTCTCGGGGTCGAAGCCCTCGGGGTAGATGTAGTTGCCCTGGTCGTCGTAGGACGCGGCCATGCCGTACAGGGTCGGGTCGAACTCGACCGAGGCCGGGTCGCCACCGAAGGACTCGTTGGCCTGCTTCAGCGAGAGGCTGATGCGACGGCGCTCGAGGTCGATGTCGATGACCTTGACGAAGATCTCGTCGTTGACCTGGACGACCTGCTCCGGGATCTCCACGTGGCGCTCGGCCAGCTCGGAGATGTGGACCAGGCCCTCGATGCCCTCGTCGACACGGACGAACGCACCGAACGGAACGAGCTTCGTGACCTTACCCGGGACGACCTGACCGATCTGGTGCGTCCGGGCGAACTGCTGCCACGGGTCTTCCTGCGTCGCCTTGAGCGACAGGGAGACGCGCTCGCGGTCCATGTCGACGTCGAGAACCTCGACGGTGACTTCCTGGCCGACCTCGACAACCTCGGAGGGGTGGTCGATGTGCTTCCAGGAGAGCTCGGAGACGTGCACGAGACCGTCGACGCCACCCAGGTCCACGAAGGCACCGAAGTTGACGATCGAGGAGACGACGCCGGAGCGGACCTGACCCTTCTGGAGGGTCGTGAGGAACGTCTGGCGCACCTCGGACTGGGTCTGCTCGAGCCAGGCACGGCGGGACAGGACCACGTTGTTGCGGTTCTTGTCCAGCTCGATGATCTTCGCCTCGAGCTCCTTGCCCACGTAGGGCTGGAGGTCGCGGACACGACGCATCTCGACGAGCGACGCCGGGAGGAAGCCGCGGAGGCCGATGTCGAGGATGAGACCACCCTTGACGACCTCGATGACGGTACCGGTGACGATGCCGTCCTCTTCCTTGATCTTCTCGATGGTGCCCCAGGCACGCTCGTACTGAGCGCGCTTCTTCGAGAGGATCAGGCGGCCTTCCTTGTCCTCCTTCTGGAGAACCAGGGCCTCGATCTCGTCGCCGACCTTGACGACCTCGTTCGGGTCGACGTCGTGCTTGATCGAGAGCTCGCGGCTCGGGATGACACCTTCGGTCTTGTAACCGATGTCGAGGAGAACCTCGTCCCGGTCAACCTTGACGATGACACCGTCAACGATGTCGCCGTCGTTGAAGTACTTGATCGTCTCGTCGATCGCCGCGAGGAACGCGTCCGCGTCGCCGATGTCGTTGACCGCAACCTGCGGAGTGGTGGCGGTGGTCTCGGTGCTGCTCGTCATGTGGGAAAGGGCTCCGGTACGGACAGAGAGTCGTAGGTACTGCTACGCCGAAAGCCCGTATCGCCTCTGCAGAAGCCGGACAGCCTGGAAGGCGCGCAATCCGTTTCCGGAGAGGCGCCTCGACAACCGAGGGGACATGCAACAGACGCGAGCGCGGCCTGCTAGGTCTGAGGCGCGCAGGCTCGCAGCGCAACTTGTAGCATACGGGGGCAGCCGGACAGGGTCAATGCGCGCAGGCGCGGACCGAGGGACACCACGGCTCCATGTCGGCCCTGTACCGGAGCAACTCCTGTTCTCCGAGGCGCGTTCGGGCCGATCGACCCGTACACAATACGGCAGTGCGGCAAGGCGTCGCGCACACGTGTCCGACCCGGTACCACCTCCGGTCCGTACCGCGTGCGGCGAGTGAAGGCAAACTACAACGACGGGCACGATGAGCCAAGAGATCCACGGGACCTCCACAGAGGGACCCGCAGAACCCGAAGCGACCCGCCGGACGGCGGACGAGGCCGAGAGCAGCCGGGCCAGCCGCGGCTGGTGGGACCGGAACGCCGACGAGTACCAGATGGATCACGGCGGCTTCCTCGGTGACGACCGCTTCGTCTGGGGCCCGGAAGGGCTCGACGAGGCGGAGGCCGGCCTGCTGGGGCCCGTCGCCTCCCTCAAAGGGCTCGACGTCCTGGAGATCGGTGCCGGAGCCGCACAGTGCTCGCGCTGGCTGGCCGCGCAGGGCGCCCGCCCGGTGGCGCTCGACCTCTCCCACCGCCAGCTCCAGCACGCGCTGCGCATCGGCGAGGACATCCCGCTCGTCGAGGCGGACGCGGGCCGGCTGCCGTTCCGGGACGCCTCCTTCGGCCTGGCCTGTTCCGCGTACGGGGCGGTGCCCTTCGTCGCCGACCCGGTACAGGTCTTCCGCGAGGTGCACCGGGTGCTGCGGCCCGGCGGGCGCTGGATCTTCTCCGTGACGCACCCGATCCGCTGGGCGTTCCCGGACGAGCCGGGGCCCGAGGGCCTCTCCGTCGCGGCCTCCTACTTCGACCGTGTCCCCTATGTCGAGCAGGACGAGCAGGGCGACGCCGTCTATGTGGAACACCACCGCACACTCGGCGACCGGGTACGGGACGTGGTGGCGGGCGGGTTCCGGCTGCTCGACCTCGTCGAACCGGAATGGCCCGAGTGGAACGACCAGGAGTGGGGCGGCTGGTCCCCGCTGCGCGGCAACCTGATCCCGGGGACGGCGATCTTCGTGTGCGAGCGGGACTGAGGTTCTTCGTGTGCGGGCGGGACTGACGTCTCCCCCAGGGACTATCGCGTACGACACTGGGACCGTGATCCGCACCGAAGCCCTGGACCGCCTCCCCGTCCGCACCGCCGTCCCCGCCCTGGAGCGCGCGCTCGACGCGCGAGGCGTCGCCGTCCTCTGCGCCCCGCCCGGCACCGGCAAGACGACCCTCGTGCCGCTGGTCCTGGCCGGGCTGACCGGGGCAGGACCGGTGCGCCGGGTCGTGGTTGCCGAGCCGCGCCGGATCGCCGCGCGGGCGGCGGCGCGGCGGATGGCGTGGCTGCTGGGCGAGCGGCCGGGCGGACGGATCGGCTTCACGGTGCGCGGCGAGCGCGTGGTGGGCCCGCAGACGGTGGTGGAGGTGGTGACCACCGGGGTGCTGCTCCAGCGGCTCCAGCGGGACCAGGAGCTGGCCGGGGTCGACGTGGTGATCATCGACGAGTGCCATGAGCGCCATCTGGACGCCGACACGGTGGCCGCCTTCCTCTTGGACGTACGGGAGGCGATCCGGCCCGATCTGCGGCTGGTGGCGGCTTCCGCGACGACGGACGCGGAAGGGTGGGCCCGGCTGCTGGGCGATGCGCCGGTCGTCGAGGCCGAGGGGGTCTCGTATCCGGTGGAGGTGGTCTGGGCGCCGACCGCGCGGCCGGTGAAGCCTCCGCACGGGATGCACGTGGAACCGGCGCTGTTGACGCATGTGGCCGCGACCGTACGGCGGGCCCTCGCGGAGCGGGACGGGGACGTGCTCTGCTTCCTGCCCGGTGTCGGAGAGATCGCGCGGGTGGCCAGGCAGCTCGCCGGGGTCGGTGCCGAGGTGCTCCAGGTGCACGGGCGCGCGCCGGCCGCCGTGCAGGACGCGGTGCTGGCCGGATCGTCCGGCGTACGGCGGGTGGTGCTGGCGACCTCGGTGGCGGAGTCGTCGCTGACGGTGCCGGGTGTGCGGGTCGTCGTCGACTCGGGCCTGGCCCGGGAGCCGCGTACCGACCATGCCCGGGGCCTGAGCGCGCTGACCACCGTACGGGCCTCGCAGGCGGCCGGCCGGCAGCGTGCGGGCCGGGCCGGGCGGGAGGCGGCCGGTGCGGTGTACCGGTGCTGGGAGCAGGCCGAGGACGGGCGGCTCGCGCGCTTCCCGGCGCCGGAGATCAAGGTGGCCGACCTCGCGGCGTTCGCGCTCCAGGTGGCGTGCTGGGGCGACCCGGACGCCTCCTCGCTCGCGCTGCTGGACCCGCCGCCCGCCGGAGCCATGGCCGCCGCCCGCGAGGTGCTGGAGGCGATCGGCGCGGTCGATGCGACGGGCCGGGTCACCGAGCGCGGTGTACGGATGTCCCGCCTCGGGCTGCATCCCCGGCTGGCGCGGGCGTTGCTGGACGGCGCCTCGGAGGCCGGTGCGCGGCGGGCCGCGGAGGTGGTGGCGCTGCTGAGCGAGGAGCCGCCGAGGGAGTACGGGGACGATCTGGCGGCGGCGCTGCGGACGGCCCGCCGGGGCCAGGACGGGTACGCGGCGCGGTGGAAGCAGGAGGTGCGGCGGCTGTCGGCCCAGGTGAGCGGCTCCGGCACCGATGAACAGCGCTCCGATGACGCCGTCGTCGGGCTCGTCGCCGCGCTGGCCTTTCCGGAGCGGGTGGCGCGGGCGCGAGGCGACGGGGCCTTCCTCATGGTGTCGGGTACGGGCGCGGAGCTGCGGGAGACCTCACGGCTGCGCAGCGCGGCCTGGCTGGCCGTCGCCGTCGCGGACCGGCCCTCTCATGCGGCCTCGGCCCGGGTGCGGCTGGCGGCGGTGGTCGACCAGGAGACCGCGCTGCTGGCCGCCGGGCATCTGCGGGTGCGCGGCGAGGAGGTGCGCTGGGTCGACGGTGAGGTGGTGGCCCGGTCGGTGGACCGGGTCGGAGCGGTGGAGCTGGCGGTGCGGCCGTTGAAGCAGCCGGATCCGGAGCTGGTGCGCGGGGCCCTGGTGGAGGGGCTGCGGCGGGAAGGGCTCGGGTTGCTGCGGTGGAGCCGGGACAGTGAGCAGCTGCGGCTGCGGCTGGCGTTCCTGCACCGGGTGGTGGGCGCGCCGTGGCCGGACGTGTCGGACGAGGCGCTGCTGGCGGAGCCGGGTGCCTGGCTGGAGCCGGAGCTGTCGCGGGCCCGGCGCCGCTTTGACCTGGGACGGATCGACGCGGGCCAGGCGCTGCGCCGGCTGCTGCCGTGGGCGACGGGCGAGGCGGTGCGCCTGGACGAGCTGGCGCCGGAGCGGATCGGGGTGCCGAGCGGCTCCCGTATCCGCGTCGAGTACGGCGGCGAGCAGCCCGTACTCGCGGTCAAGCTCCAGGAGTTGTTCGGGCTGGCCGAGACGCCACGGGTGGCCGGCGTGCCGGTCCTGGTCCACCTCCTCTCCCCCGCAGGCCGTCCCGCCGCCGTCACCGCCGACCTGGCGTCGTTCTGGCGGGACGGCTACAAGGCGGTACGGGCGGAGCTGCGCGGCCGCTACCCGAAGCATCCGTGGCCGGAGGACCCCGCGACCGTACAGGCGACGCGGTACACCTCCGCACGCCTCAAGCGGTCGTAGCACCCTCCGGCCGCCTTGACCGCGCCTCCAGCCACAGCGCGAGCGCGAGCAGCCCGATGCCGAGGCCGAGGAAGCCCCACGGCAGATACGAGGTGAGGAGGAGGACCAGGACGCGCTGGGACTTCACCAGCTCGACGGTGTCCACGATGTAGTCCTCGCGCATCTTCACATGGCCGGAGAACGCGGTGACGGTGTCCTCGGACATGCCCATCTTCTTCGCGTTCCGCAGCTCCTCCTCGTGGATCTCCTCGCCGTTGACCGGCGCTCCGGTGACCGGCTCGACCCAGAACATGCGCTTGGTGGTGTACCAGCGGGTGATGCCGGTCTGTGCGATCTGCTCGGCGGTGACGCCTTCGATGGGCATCTTCTTCGGCATCGGGACCTTGGTCCACGGGATGGTCTGCTCGAAGTGGTAGACCTCCAGGCCACGGAAGGTGCGGGTGCCCTGGTAGTGGATGGGCGCGGTGGTACGGGACTGCGCGTCGAAGTACTCGTAGTCCCGCTTCTCGGTGAGGAAGGGCCACTTGAACTCGATGCCGGTGCGGCGGACCGGGTCGCCGTCGACCATCTCACCGGTGGCGTTGACCGGGGCCTGGGTGTGGGCGTCGAAGATGTAGCGCTCGGGTATCTCGGAGACCATTTCGCCGTCGGGGCCCTCGATGTAGGAGAGCGCGTCCCAGACGACGACGTCCCGTCCGGCGCTGCGCTCGATCTTCTCGGACTCCTCCACGTTGCCTCTGAGCGTCTGGACGACGGTGACCTTCTCGACCTCCTTCGCCTTGAGCGTCGTGTAGTCGAGAAGGGTCGCGGGCTTCGCCTCCAGCACGACCTCCTGGTACTGGTTCGGCGGCACCTTGGCCAGGCGAGGAAAGGCGTACCAGCGCAGCAGCGGTGACAGGGCGGTGAAGAAGACGGCGAAGGCCAGGAGTACGAGACCGGCTCGGCGGCGCATGGTGGTGGTGACCTCTCCCTCTGCGGTACTACCTCTTGGGGCCCGGGACCGTGGTGAGCAGGGGTTTCGGCGAGGTCTCACCGGGCGGCGAGCCGACGGCGGAGAGGGTGAACACGAGCGCGAAGGCTGCGGCCAGCCCGATGGCGGCGGCGACGAGGGCACGCATGCTCGACCTCCCGGAACGGTACGTCGGCGATCTGATGGTTCGTCAGGGATGAGGCACCGTAGCAACCGGGGCGTGAGATGAGAACAGCGCGGACAGCCCCCGCGCCGGGTGGGCGCGGGGGCTGTCGGTGGGAGCGGTGAGATCTGTGGGAGCGGCCTGGGTCAGGCTGCGGGGGTTTCGGTCTCCTCCGGCGCCGTCTCCTCCGGGGCCTGGACGGTCAGCTCGATGACGACCGAGCCGCCGCCTTCGGTGGTGAGCCGCAGCTTGTACGTGCCCGGGTTCTCGTCGGCGAAGATCTCCGGGAGCTGGAGCAGGCCGTCGGCGTCCGTGGTGAGCTCCAGGGTCCGCAGCGGCTTTCCGGCCGCGTCCTTGAAGTACGGGCCCTTGTCGTTGTCGATGAGCCCGAGGCTGTCCTTGACCATGCTGGCGGTGACGGCCACTCCGGCCGCGGCGGCGCCCTTGTGCGTGGCCTTGACGGTGACGGCGTCGGCGAACTTCTGGCCGGGCGCGGCGACGAGCGCCTCCTCACCGACCCGGACGATCGTGTCGGCCTGGCGGGCGGTGACGCTCGCCGCGTATGTCAGGGCACGCGGCCGGGTGGTGCCGGCCGTGGCGGTGACGGTGAACTCGCCGGTCTTCTCGCCCGCCTTGAGCGCGGGTGCGGTGGCGGTGCCGTCGGCCTTGGTGACGACCGTGACCGTCTTCCTGCCGCCGTCGAAGAGCGTGCCGGTGGTCCCGGTGACGGTGAAGGTGACGGGCACCTTGGCCATCGTCGCGCCGAGGGCGTTGCGGGCGCGGACGGAGAGCCGCTGCTCGAACGTGGAGCCGGCGGTGGCGCGGAGGGGTCCGGTGCCCGCGTTCTCCAGGGAGCCGAAGGTCTCGGCCGGGGACGGGGACGGGGACGGGCTCGGCGGCGGTGTCGGCTTCGGCGGCGTGGTGGGCGGCGTCGGCGTCGGGCTGGTGGAGCCGCCGCCGGGCTTCGTGGGGCCCGGGCTCGGGTTCGTACCACCGGGCGTGGACGGGGACGGGGAGGGCGTCGGGCTCGTCGTCCCGACGGGAACGGGGCTCGGGCTCGGCGTCGGGGTGCTGGGCGCGGTGGGGAGGACGCCGCTGCCGTCGGGTACCTCGTGCGTGCCGCGCTGGTAGTACGCGAACCAGGACCGGACCGTACGCAGGTACTCCGTCGACTGGTTGTAGCTCAGCACCGCCCGGTCGAGGTCGGCGGCGACGGCGAGGTTCCGGCCGCCCGCGCAGAGGTAGCGGCCGGCGGCGAGCGCCGCGTCGTAGATGTTGTTGGGGTCCTTGCGTCCGTCACCGTTCGCGTCCTGGCCCCAGGTGGCCCAGGTGGACGGGATGAACTGCATCGGGCCGACCGCGCGGTCGTGGACGGCGTCGCCGTCGTACGCACCGCCGTCGGTGTCCTTGATGAGCGCGAAGCCCTGGCCGTTGAGGGCCGGGCCGAGGATCGGGGTCGGGGTGGTGCCGTTCGCGTCGACCTGGCCGCCGCGGGCCTGGCCTGACTCGACCTTGCCGATCGCGGCGAGGAGCTGCCAGGGCAGCCGGCAGGCCGGGTCGGTGGTCGTGACGGTCCGCTCGGCCTGCTGGTACGCGGCCAGAATCGAGGCCGGAATGCCTGCCTCCGCGCTACCGGTGGCGGCCGGGAGATTACTGGACGAACCGGGCCGATTGGGTGTGACGAGAGGGGGAAGGTCGGTGTAGTACGGCGAGTTGCCGGTGGCGGCGCCGTCCTCCGGGCCGCCCGACTCACCGCCGGCGGTCTGCTGGTCGCCGCCCATGGACCCGTCGGCCAGCGGGGCCGCGGGCGCCTGGGACGCCGCGAGCGCCGCCACGGCGGCCGCCGCCACCGCGGTCGTCGTGGCCCCCTTGCGCAGCCGTCGGCGAATGTGCGCTGCCATACGTTCCGGTCCCTCCCCCTCGAAGGCTGATCGCGCTCCCCAGCGCCAGACTCAAGCGACCCTACGGCACCATGTGGCGCCCGAGCACCGCACCCTGACCGCTTCTTACGGTTTTTTCACGTTCCGCCACACACGGTGTCCGGGAGGGCAACGGAGGCTGCCCCGGCAGGCGGTTCCGACGCTCCCGCATACTTGCCGCCATGCCGTTCACCCTCAGCCATGCCGCCGCCGTGCTCCCGGTAATCCGCCGGAACGGGACCGCCCGCGGGCGGCTGTACCCCTCGGCGTTGATCGCCGGTTCGTTCGCGCCCGATATCACCTACTTCGCGGACACCGTGATCCCCGGGGCCATGAGGTTCGGCGACTTCACACACACCTTTCTCGGCGTCGTCACGGTGAACGTGCTGATCGCCGCCGTGCTGGTGGCGGTCTGGGCGGCGCTGCGCGAGCCGATGGTGGCGCTGCTTCCGGTACGCGTACGAGGCCGCGTGCACACTCTGGTACGCGGACAGCGGTGGAACCGGCGGACGTTTCGGCCCGCCGCCTGGATGTGGTTCGTGCGGTCGGCCGCACTGGGCGCGGCCACGCATGTGGTGTGGGACGCGTTCACGCATCACAGCCGGTGGGGCACGGAGTTGCTGCCGTTCCTGAACCGGAGCGTCGGCGGCTTCCCGCTCTACCAGTTCGCGCAGTACGGCAGTTCGGCCCTGGCGCTGGTGGTGCTCGGCTGGTTCGTGCTCACCGCGCTGCGGCGCACGGTCGCGACACCGGTGCCGGAGGCGCTGCCGGAGCTCGGCCGTGGCGAGCGGTGGGGTGCGCTCGGGCTGCTCGCCGGCTGCATGGTGGCCGGGATCGTCCACCGGTGCGTGCGCTTCTACGCCCACTTCGGGCGCATCGAGAACCCGCTCGACATCATCCCGACCGCCTGCTTCGGTGCCGGCGCGGGGCTGGCGTGCGGACTGCTGCTGTACGGGGTGTGGATGCGGCTGCTGCGCGGGCGCCGACGGCCGGCGGAGAGCCTGGAAGCCGTAACCGTACCGTCCCTGGCGGACGGATCCCGTACGGAGGAGTCCGCCGCCGACCGGGCGTAGCGGGACGCCGAAGGGCCCGGAACCGCGTCCCGGTTCCGGGCCCTTCTTCGTCGGTCAGTGTGCCGCCGACTCCCAGTCCTTGCCGACGCCGACCGAGACGTCCAGCGGGGCGCGCAGCTCGACCGCGCCCGCCATCTCGCGGCGCAGGATCTCCTCCACCTGCTTCCGCTCGCCCTTGGCGATCTCCAGCACGATTTCGTCGTGGACCTGGAGCAGCATCCGCGAGGTCAGCTCCGCCTCCCGCAGCGCCTTGTCCACCCGGAGCATCGCCACCTTCACGATGTCCGCCGCCGTGCCCTGGATCGGGGCGTTGAGCGCCATCCGCTCGGCGGCCTCGCGGCGCTGGCGGTTGTCGCTGTTGAGGTCGGGGAGGTAGCGGCGGCGGCCGAGGATCGTCTCCGTGTAGCCGGTGGCCCGCGCCTCCTCGACGACCCGGTGGAGATAGTCCCGTACGCCGCCGAACCGCTCGAAGTAGGTGTCCATCAGCACCCGCGCCTCGGCCGGGTCGATGTTCAGCTGCTGGGAGAGGCCGAACGCGGAGAGGCCGTAGGCCAGTCCGTACGACATGGCCTTGATCTTGCGGCGCATCTCCGGGTCGACGGCGTCCTTCTCCACGCCGAAGACCTGCGAGGCGACCGTGGTGTGGAGGTCCTCGCCGGAGGTGAACGCCTCGATGAGACCGGCGTCCTCGGAGAGGTGCGCCATGACCCGGAGCTCGATCTGGCTGTAGTCCGCCGTCATGAGCGTCTCGAAGCCCTCGCCGACGACGAAGCCGCGGCGGATGGCGCGGCCCTCGTCGGTGCGGACCGGGATGTTCTGCAGGTTGGGGTCGGTGGAGGAGAGGCGGCCGGTCGCCGCGACCGTCTGGTTGAACGTGGTGTGGATGCGGCCGTCGGCGGCGATCGTCTTGATCAGGCCCTCGACCGTGACCCGGAGCTTGGCCTGCTCGCGGTGGCGCAGCATGAGGACCGGCAGCTCGTGCTCGGTCTGCGCGGCCAGCCAGGCCAGCGCGTCCGCGTCCGTGGTGTATCCGGTCTTGGTCTTCTTCGTCTTCGGCAGGCCCAGCTCGCCGAAGAGGATCTCCTGGAGCTGCTTGGGCGAACCGAGGTTGAACTCGCGGCCCACCGCCGCGTGCGCCTCCTTCACCGCCTGCTGCACGGTCCCGGCGAACTGCTGCTCCATGGACTCCAGATGGGCCCGGTCCGCCGCGATGCCGTGGCGCTCCAGGCGGGCCAGGAGGATCGAGGTCGGCAGCTCCATGTCATGGAGCAGCTCGGTGGCGTTGACCTCCTTCAGCCGGGTCGTGAACGCCTCGCCGAGGTCCAGCACGGCACGGGCCTGCGCCATCAGCGCGTCCGCCTCGGCCCGGTCGTCCGCGCCGAAGGCCAGCTGCCCGTCGGAGGCGGCGGCCGGGGCCAGCTCGCGGCCCAGATACTCCACGGCCAGCGCGTCCAGCGCGAAGGAGCGGCGGCCCGGCTTCACCAGATACGCGGCGAGCGCGGTGTCCATGGTGACGCCTTCGAGCTGCCAGCCCATCTCCGGGAAGACCCGCATCACGTTCTTCGCGTTGTGCAGGACCTTCGTCCGCTGCGGGTCGGCGACCCAGGCGGCGAACGCCCGCTCGTCGGCCTCCTCCAGCTGCGCCGGGTCCAGCCAGGCGGCGGCCCCGTCGGCGGCGGCGAGCGCGACCTCGGTGACCGTACCGGCACCGAGCGACCAGGTGTCGACCGTCATCACGCCGAGCGGCTGCGCGCCGTGCGCCTCCAGCCACGGGCCGACCTCACCGGAGCCGAGGACGGCCCCGTCCAGCTCGATCCCGGCGGCGGGCGCGGGCGGCTCGGCCTCCGCGGCGCCCGGGTCGACGGCGAGGAGGCGCTCGCGCAGGCTCGGGTTGCGGATCTCCAGTATGTCCAGGATGCCGGTGACCGCCGAGCGGTCGTACGGAGCGCGCTCCAGCTCGGCCGGGGACTTCGGCAGCTCCACGTCCCGGACCATCTCGGTCAGGACCCGGTTCATCTTCACCGCGTCCAGGTGGTCCCGGAGGTTCTGCCCGGCCACGCCCTTGACCTCGTCGGCCCGCGCGATCAGCTCGTCGAACGTGCCGAACTGGTTGATCCACTTCGCGGCCGTCTTCTCACCGACCTTGGGGATGCTCGGAAGGTTGTCCGACGGGTCGCCGCGCAGGGCGGCGAAGTCCGGATACTGCCGCGGAGTGAGTCCGTACTTCTCGAAAACCTTCTCCGGAGTGAACCGGGTCAGCTCGGAGACGCCCTTGGTCGGGTACAGCACGGTCACGTTCTCCGTGATCAGCTGGAAGGAGTCCCGGTCGCCGGTGACGATCAGCACCTCGAACCCGGCCGCCTCGGCCTGGGTCGCCAGCGTCGCGATGACGTCGTCCGCCTCGAAGCCGTCCACCGCGAACCGGTCCGCGTGCATCGCGTCCAGCAGCTCGCCGATCAGCTCGACCTGGCCCTTGAACTCGTCGGGGGTCTTGGAGCGGTTCGCCTTGTACTCCGGGAACTCCTGGGCCCGCCAGGTCTTGCGGGACACGTCGAACGCGACCGCGAAGTGCGTAGGAGCCTCGTCACGCAGGGTGTTCGCCAGCATCGACATGAAGCCGTACACGGCGTTCGTCGGCTGCCCCACCGCCGTCGTGAAATTCTCCGCGGGCAGGGCGAAGAACGCCCGGTACGCCAGGGAGTGCCCGTCCATGAGGAGCAGGCGCGGTCGGTTGTCTGCCGTCTTCTTCGATGCCGTCTCAGCCACGCCCCCGATCCTGCCACGGCCCACTGACAATCCGGACCGGCACGGCCTTGCCCGACCGTGACAGGATCGATGGAGAGGACACACGACCGCCGAAGAAGCGCTCGAAGGGGAGCAGCATCATGGCCAGCAAGCCGCCGACCGGTGACCCGGTCCAGGACGCCCCGCAGGTCGAACCGGCACCGCACGCCGCCGCCGGACTGCCCGCCGTCGCCCACTCCCTGCGCATCGCGAGGCAGCAGATGGGCGTGCGCCGCACCGCGCAGACCCTCCTCAAGGTCAACCAGAAGGACGGCTTCGACTGTCCCGGCTGCGCCTGGCCCGAAGGCGACAAACGGCACACCGCCGAATTCTGCGAGAACGGCGCGAAGGCCGTCGCCGAGGAAGCCACGCTGCGCCGCGTCACGCCCGGCTTCTTCGCCGCGCACCCGGTCGCCGACCTCGCCGAACGCAGCGGTTACTGGCTCGGCCAGCAGGGCCGGATCACCGAGCCGGTGTACCTGCCCGAAGGCGCCGACCGGTACGAGGCGATCACCTGGGAGCGCGCCTTCGCGATCATCGCCGAGGAGCTGACCGCACTCGGCTCACCCGACGAGGCCCTCTTCTACACCTCCGGACGGACGAGCAACGAGGCCGCCTTCCTCCTCCAGCTCTTCGCCCGCGAGTTCGGCACCAACAACCTCCCCGACTGCTCCAACATGTGCCACGAGTCCTCCGGCTCGGCGCTCAACGAGACCATCGGCATCGGCAAGGGCAGCGTCTCCCTGGAGGACATCCACCAGGCCGACCTGATCATCGTCGCCGGACAGAACCCCGGCACCAACCATCCCCGGATGCTTTCGGCCCTGGAGAAGGCCAAGCGCGCGGGCGCGAAGATCATCTCGGTGAACCCGCTGCCCGAGGCCGGTATGGAGCGGTTCAAGAACCCGCAGACGCCGCACGGCATGCTCAAGGGCACGCCGCTCAACGACCTCTTCCTGCAGATCCGCATCGGCGGCGACCAGGCCCTCTTCCGCCTCCTCAACAAGCTGATCCTCGCCGCCGAAGGCGCCGTCGACACCGCGTTCGTCACCGAACACACCCACGGTTACGAGGAGTTCGCCGAAGCCGCCGAAGCCGCCGACTGGGACGAGACCCTGAGGGCCACCGGCCTCACCCGCGCCGAGATCGAGCAGGCCCTCGCCATGGTCCTCACCTCGGAGCGCACCATCGTCTGCTGGGCCATGGGCCTCACCCAGCACAAGCACTCCGTGCCCACCATCCGCGAAGTCGTCAACTTCCTCCTCCTGCGCGGCAACATCGGCCGCCCCGGCGCCGGCGTCTGCCCGGTGCGCGGCCACTCCAACGTCCAGGGCGACCGCACCATGGGCATCTTCGAACGGCCCGCACCGGCCTTCCTCGACGCCCTGGACCAGGAGTTCGGCATCACCTCGCCGCGCCACCACGGCTACGACGTGGTGCGCGCCATCCAGGCTCTGCGCGACGGCGAGGCGAAGGTCTTCTTCGCGATGGGCGGCAACTTCGTCGCGGCCACACCCGACACCGCCGTCACCGAGGCCGCGATGCGCCGCGCGCGCCTGACCGTCCACGTGTCGACCAAGCTCAACCGCTCACACGCCGTCACCGGCACCCGCGCGCTGATCCTGCCGACGCTCGGCCGCACCGACAAGGACGTCCAGGCGGGCGGCAAGCAGTTCGTCACCGTCGAGGACTCCATGGGCATGGTCCACGCCTCCCGAGGCAACCTCACGCCCGCGAGCCCCCACCTCCTCTCCGAGCCCGCCATCGTGGCCCGCCTCGCCCGCGCGGCCCTCGGCGCCAACTCCCGTACGCCGTGGGAGGAGTTCGAGCGCGACTACGCCACCATCCGCGACCGCATCTCACGCGTCGTCGCCGGCTTCGAGGACTTCAACACCCGCATCGCCCATCCCGGCGGCTTCACCCTCCCTCACGCCCCCCGGGACGAACGCCGCTTCCCCACCGCCACCGGCCGCGCCAACTTCACCGCCGCGCCCGTCGAGTTCCCCGAACTCCCCGAAGGCAGGCTCCTGTTGCAGACCCTGCGCTCGCACGACCAGTACAACACCACCATCTACGGCCTGAACGACCGCTACCGCGGCATCAGAGGCGGCCGCCGCATCGTCATGGTCAACCCCGACGACGCCGCCGCGCTCGGCCTCACCGACGGCTCCTACACCGACCTCGTCAGCGAGTGGAAGGACGGCGTCGAGCGCCGCGCGAAAGGCTTCCGCGTCGTCCACTACCCCACCGCCCGAGGCTGCGCCGCCGCCTACTACCCGGAGACCAACGTCCTGGTCCCGCTGGACTCCACCGCCGACACCAGCAACACCCCGGCCAGCAAGTCCGTCGTCATCCGCTTCGAGAGCACCGAGGCCACCGACTGAAAACCGCCACTCCCTAAGCGTTCGCTCAGCCGTCTGGTAAGAACAGTGCACACAGCAATGAACCAGCGCAGACGATCGGAGCCGGACCCATGGGCGAGCACACCGCACCCCTCTTCCCCAAGGAAGTCATCGACGAGTACGCGGCACTCGGCATCGACCTGCCCGCCCTCTTCTCCGCCGGCCACCTCGGCGAGCGCATGGGCGTGACCATCGTCGAGGCCGCCGCCGACCGCGTCGTCGGCACCATGCCCGTCGAAGGCAACACCCAGCCCTACGGCCTCCTGCACGGCGGCGCCTCCGCCGTCCTCGCCGAGACCCTCGGCTCCATCGGTTCCATGCTCCACGGCGGCGCGAACAAGATCGCCGTCGGCGTCGACCTCAACTGCACCCACCACCGCGGCGCGCGCAGCGGCCTCGTCACCGGCGTCGCCACCCCCGTACACCGGGGGCGCTCGACCGCCACGTACGAGATCGTCATCACCGACGAACAGGACAAGCGGGTCTGCACCGCCCGCCTCACCTGCCTCCTCCGCGACGCCCCCCACACCGACGCCGGCTGACCCAGCTCCTCAGAAGCACGCCGCGTCACCCCGTACCACCGCCGCAAGAACCCCACTGCCCGGCCGGAATCGCCCCCGCATTCCGGCCGGGCAGCGCCATATCCCCACCAATCCCAACGGCGTTGATCACCACCCTCGGTCAACACCCTTGACGGCGAACGACGTTCCATGAGCCACTCAGCAGCCACATTGGCCTCAGTGAACTCGAACGCACCTTCGCCGTTGTAACACTGCGTAACAAGTGCGAAATGTGAAAACCAGTCGCCCACCCCGGCCCGGGGCCCCGGGGCACTCCGGCACGCCCGATGCCGCCCCCGCCCCGCGTCAGCACCAAGATCACCCCAAGCCCCTTAGCAGAGCTGCGCGTTCTCAGCATGTGGTCATTCCGCACTCCGTGCCAAAGCCACACATCCACACCCAGGAACCTCAAGCCTTGCTCAACGGCATAACAAGAGCGTCACATCCGTCGCCGACCCGTCCCGGACGCCCCCAGCTGCGCTTAGAGTCACCGCCAGTCACCGCGCCGCCGGGCACGTCTGCCGCACAGCCCCTCGCACCACCCCAGCACGGCCCGGCGACCGACACGGCACCTCAAGCAGAGGAGGCCGCGCCAGGGAAAGGACTTTTCGTGCGACACCGTTCTTTGCTCATACTCACTGCCGTGCTCACCACCGGAGCACTCACCCTCACCGCCTGCGGTTCGCGCGACGACAGCAACAACAGCAGCGGCGGCGACGGTGGCACCCAGACCGTGGTCATCGGCATCGACGCCCCGCTGACCGGTGACCTCTCCGCCCTCGGCCTCGGCATCAAGAACTCCGCCGACCTCGCCGTCAAGCAGGCCAACGCCAAGAAGTTCGTCGAAGGCGTCACCTTCAAGGTCGAAGCCCTCGACGACCAGGCCCAGCCGTCCTCCGGACAGCAGAACGCCAGCAAGCTGGTCGCCAACAAGGACGTCCTCGGCGTCGTCGGCCCCCTGAACTCGTCCGTCGGCGAGTCCATGCAGAAGGTCCTCGCCGACGCCAAGCTCGTCCAGGTCTCCCCCGCCAACACCTCGCCCTCCCTCACCCAGGGCCAGGACTGGAACGGCGGCACCAAGGCCCGCCCGTTCGCCTCCTACTTCCGCACCGCGACCACCGACGCCGTCCAGGGTCCCTTCGCGGCGCAGTACCTCTTCAACGACGCCAAGAAGAAGAAGGTCTTCGTCATCGACGACAAGAAGACCTACGGCGCCGGCCTCGCCGGCACCTTCAAGGCCGAATTCGAGAAGCTCGGCGGCACCATCGCCGGCACCGAGCACATCGACCCCGAGACCAAGGACTTCTCCTCGGTCGCCACCAAGGTCAAGAGCTCCGGCGCCGACGTCGTCTACTACGGCGGCGAATACCCCGCGGCCGGCCCGCTCAGCAAGCAGATCAAGAAGGCCGGCGCCAAGATCCCGCTCGTCGGCGGCGACGGCATCTACAGCGCCGAGTACATCAAGCTCTCCGGCGCCGAAGGCGTGGGCGACCTCGCCACCTCCGTCGGTGCGCCGATCGACACCCTGCCGTCCGCCAAGGAGTTCGTGGCGAACTACGAGAAGGCCGGCTACAAGGAGCCCTTCGAGGCGTACGGCGGTTACTCCTACGACGCCGCCTGGTCGATCATCGAGGCAGTCAAGGCCGTCGCCGAGGCCAACGACGGCAAGCTCCCGAGCGACGCCCGCGCCAAGGTCGCCGAGGCCGTCGGCAAGGTCGACTTCGACGGCGTGACCGGCAAGGTCTCCTTCGACGAGTTCGGTGACACCACCAACAAGCAGCTCACCGTCTACGCGTACAAGAACGGCGCCTGGGCCGCGGTCAAGTCCGGCGAGCTCACCAGCTGACACCACCAGCCTGACCCACCACCGGCAGCGCGGGGCGCCGCACACCAGGCGCCCCGCGCTGCTCTATACCCGGCGAAAGACACGGAGGACCCGCGGTGAACGAACTGCCGCAACAGCTGGTCAACGGCCTGCTACTCGGATCGATGTACGGGCTCGTCGCCATCGGCTACACGATGGTCTATGGCATTGTCCAGCTCATCAACTTCGCCCACGGCGAGATCTTCATGACCGGCGGCTTCGGGGCCCTCACGGTCTGGCTCATACTCCCCAGCGGCACCAGCGTGCTGCTCGCACTCCCCCTCATGCTCATCGGCGCGATCGTCGTCGCCACCACCATCGCCGTCGGAGCGGAACGATTCGCCTACCGACCGCTACGCGGCGGACCACGCCTCGCACCCCTCATCACCGCCATCGGCCTCTCGCTCGCCCTCCAGCAAGCCGTATGGGCCTGGTACCCGGGCGCCAAGTCCGCCCGCACCTTCCCCGAGATCCCCGGCGGCCCCTTCGAGCTCGGCCCCGTCACCATCCAGACCGGTGACGTCTTCCTCCTCATCGCCGCCCCCATCTCCATGGCCGTCCTCGGCTACTTCGTCATCAAGACCCGCACCGGCCGCGGCATGCAGGCCACCGCGCAGGACCCCGACACCGCCAAGCTCATGGGCATCAACACCGACCGCATCATCGTGGTCGCGTTCGCCCTCGGCGCCACCTTCGCCGCCATCGGAGCCGTCGCCTACGGCCTCAAGTACGGCGAAGTCCAGTTCCGCATGGGCTTCCTGCTCGGCCTCAAGGCCTTCACCGCAGCCGTCCTCGGCGGCATCGGCAACATCTACGGCGCCATGATCGGCGGCCTCACCCTCGGCGTCGCCGAGACCATGGCCGCCGCCTACGTCGCCGAGATCCCCGGCCTCGAACAGCTCGGCGGCCAGTCCTGGGCCAACGCCTGGGCCTTCGTACTCCTCATCCTCGTGCTCCTCTTCCGGCCCCAGGGCATCATGGGCGAGCGCGTCGCGGACAGGGCGTGACCACCATGACCACCACACAGACCACCAGCACGGTCACCGCACCCGCACCGACCGCCCCCACCACCCGCGGCCCCCTCACCCTCCCGCCGCACATCGCCCGGGCCACCGCCACCGCCGGCGGAGCACTCACCGTCGTCTCCGCCTTCCTCGCCTGGACCTGGACCTCCGCCTTCCCCGGAGACCTCACCGTCTACGGCTACCCCGGCGGCCTCCAGTGGCTCGTCCTCGTCAGCGGCGCCCTCCTCGCCCTCTTCGGCCTCTCCTCCTACGGGGTCAAGGGCCTCACCTGGCTGACCCCCCAGGGCGCCGACCCCGCGATCCGGCTCGCCTCCTACGCGGCCCTCGCCACCGCCTGGTTCTCGATCATCGCCATCAGCGTCCAGCTCGGCGGCGTCGTCAACCTCGAACCCGGCGCCTACGTCGCCCTCGTCGCCACCCTCATCGGCTGGATCGGCGCCCGCTCCCTCCCCTTCGAGCGGCCCGAGAACACCCCCGCCGACCCCGAGGACAGCGGCTACGACCAGTTCAAGCACAACCTGAGCAACCGCGGGACCACCTACAAGAGCGCCTTCAACACCACCAGCGCCCAGCCCGCGAAGACCCTCCCCGCCTACCTCGAGATCCTCATCGTCGCGGCCGTCCTCGCCCTCGGCCTGGTCGTCTTCACCTACGGCATCACCACCGAGTACGACGAGCTGTTCATCGGCTTCCTCATCACCGCCGGCTTCGGCTTCGCGGCGATCCAGAAAGCCGGCCTCATCCAGCGCGTCTCCACCCTCACCGCACGCCACCGCAACGTGACCCTCGTCGGCGCCTTCGTCGCCGCCGCGGCCTTCCCGTTCACCCAGTCCGACGACCAGTACGCGACCATCGGCGTCAACATCCTCATCTTCGCCACCGTCGCCCTCGGCCTCAACATCGTCGTCGGCCTCGCCGGCCTCCTCGACCTCGGATACGTCGCCTTCCTCGGCGTCGGCGCCTACGCCGCCGCCCTGGTCTCCGGCTCACCCACCTCCCCGCTCGGCATCCAACTGCCGTTCTGGCAGGCCATCCTGGTCGGTGCCACCGCCTCCATGGTCTTCGGCGTCCTCATCGGCGCCCCCACCCTGCGACTGCGCGGCGACTACCTCGCCATCGTGACCCTCGGCTTCGGGGAGATCTTCCGCATCGCCGTCCTCAACCTCGACGGCACCTCCGGACCCGACGTCACCAACGGCTCCAACGGCATCTCCTCGATCCCGAACCTCTCCATCTTCGGCTTCGACTTCGGCGCCGCCCACACCATCGCCGGCTTCACCATCGGACGCTTCGCGAACTACTTCTTCCTGATGCTGCTCGTCACGCTCATCGTGGTCGTCGTCTTCCGCCGCAGCGCCGAATCCCGCATCGGCCGCGCCTGGGTCGCCATCCGCGAGGACGAGACCGCCGCAGAAGCCATGGGCATCAACGGCTTCCGCACCAAGCTCATCGCCTTCGCCCTCGGCGCCACCCTCGCCGGCCTCGCCGGAGCCGTACAGGCACACGTCACGTACACCGTGACACCCGAGCAGTACCAGTTCGCCCACGCCGTCCCGCCCAACTCGGCCTTCCTCCTCGCGGCGGTCGTCCTCGGCGGCATGGGAACGATCAGCGGCCCGCTCGTCGGCGGCGCACTGCTCTTCCTCATCCCCGCCAAGCTCCAGTTCATGAGCGACTACCAGCTCTTCGCCTTCGGGCTCGCGCTGGTCCTGCTGATGCGCTTCCGCCCCGAGGGCCTCATCGCCAACCGCCGCCGACAGCTCGAATTCCACGAGAAGGACGAAGCGCCCGCCACTCTCACCAAGGCAGGGGCCTGACGATGACCACCGACACCACCACCGCCGAGGCCACAGCCGTGAGCACCCCCGGCGAAACCGTCCTCGACGCCCGCGGCGTCACCATGCGATTCGGCGGCCTCACCGCCGTCCGCTCCGTCGACCTCACCGTCAACTCCGGCGAGATCGTCGGCCTCATCGGCCCCAACGGCGCAGGCAAGACCACCTTCTTCAACTGCCTCACCGGCCTCTACATCCCCACCGAAGGCGAAGTCCGCTACAAGGGCAACGTCCTCCCCGCCAAATCCTTCAAGATCACGGCGACCGGCATCGCCCGCACCTTCCAGAACATCCGGCTCTTCTCCAACATGACCGTCCTGGAGAACGTCCTCGTCGGACGCCACACCCGCACCAAGGAAGGCCTCTGGTCCGCCCTCCTCCGCGGCCCCGGCTTCCACCGCGCCGAGGCCGAGTCCAAGGCCCGCGCCATGGAACTGCTGGAGTTCGTCGGCCTCGACCACAAGGCCGAACACCTCTCCCGCAACCTCCCCTACGGCGAACAGCGCAAGCTGGAGATCGCCCGCGCGCTCGCCAGCGAGCCCGGCCTCCTCCTGCTCGACGAGCCCACCGCCGGCATGAACCCGCAGGAGACCCGCGCGGCCGAAGAACTCATCTTCGCCATCCGCGACAAGGGCATCGCCGTCCTCGTCATCGAGCACGACATGCGCTTCATCTTCAACCTCTGCGACCGCGTCGCCTGCCTCGTCCAGGGCGAGAAGCTCGTCGAAGGCACCGCCGCCGAGGTCCAGGGCGACGAACGCGTCGTCGCCGCCTACCTCGGCGAACCCTTCGAAGGCGACCCCGGCGCAGCCGAAGTCGCCGAAGTCGAAGCCGCCGAAGCCGCCGCAGCGACGGAGACCCCGGAGGCCACCACGGCCAAGGCCACGACCGAAGACGCTCCCACCACCCCCGGCGAGAGCACCAGCAAGGAGAACGACCGATGACCGCACTACTCGAAGTCGAGGACCTGCGCGTCGCCTACGGCAAGATCGAGGCCGTCAAAGGAATCTCGTTCAAGGTCGAAGAAGGCGAAGTCGTCACCCTCATCGGCACCAACGGCGCCGGCAAGACCACGACGCTGCGCACCCTCTCCGGACTGATCAAGCCGCTCACCGGCCACATCAAGTTCAACGGCAAGTCCCTCCGCAAGATCCCGGCCCACCAGGTCGTCTCGCTCGGACTCGCCCACTCCCCCGAAGGCCGCCACATCTTCCCCCGCATGTCCATCGAGGACAACCTGCGCCTCGGCGCGTTCCTCCGCAAGGACAACGACGGGATCAACAAGGACATCCAGCGCGCCTACGACCTCTTCCCCATCCTCGGGGAACGCCGGAAGCAGGCCTCCGGAACCCTCTCCGGCGGTGAGCAGCAGATGCTCGCCATGGGCCGCGCCCTGATGTCCCAGCCCAAGCTGCTCATGCTCGACGAGCCCTCCATGGGCCTCTCCCCGATCATGATGCAGAAGATCATGGCGACCATCACCGAACTGCGCGCGCAGGGCACCACCATCCTGCTCGTCGAGCAGAACGCCCAGGCGGCGCTCTCGCTCGCCAACCACGCGCACGTGATGGAGGTCGGCAACATCGTCCTCTCCGGCACCGGCCAGGACCTGCTGCACGACGACTCGGTCCGCAAGGCGTACCTGGGCGAGGACTGAGGTCCTCGCCCCGTACGCGGAGAGGCCCGCACCCGGTTCTTGATCCGGGTGCGGGCCTCTTCTTCTTTGTACGATCGCGCACGTACGGGGTTACTCGGCCGCCTTCTTCTTCTCCTCGGCGTCCTCGATCAGCGCCTCCGCCAGCTGCTGCATCGACATCCGGCGGTCCATCGACGTCTTCTGGATCCACCGGAACGCGGCCGGCTCGGAGAGCCCGTAATCGGTCTGGAGAATGCTCTTCGCCCGGTCCACCAGCTTCCGCGTCTCCAGCCGCTGCGACAGATCCGCGATCTCGCTCTCCAGCGCCTTCAGCTCCGCGAACCGGGAGACGGCCATCTCGATGGCCGGCACGACGTCGCTCTTGCTGAACGGCTTCACGAGGTACGCCATCGCCCCGGCGTCCCGGGCCCGCTCGACCAGGTCGCGCTGCGAGAAGGCGGTGAGCATGAGGACGGGCGCGATGGACTCCTCGGCGATCTTCTCGGCGGCGGAGATCCCGTCCAGGACCGGCATCTTCACATCGAGGATCACCAGGTCCGGCTTATGCTCCCGGGCCAGCTCGACGGCCTGCTGCCCGTCGCCCGCCTCACCGACGACGGAGTAGCCCTCCTCCTCCAGCATCTCCTTGAGGTCGAGGCGGATGAGGGCCTCGTCCTCGGCGATGACGACGCGGGTCGTCAGCGGCGGGACGTGCGACTTGTCGTCGTCGACGGCGTCTACGGGCTGGGGCGACTCGGGGGTGGTCACGGGGCTCCTTGGGAAGGACAGGGGTGCAGCTCCCAAGAGCCTACCTAGTTACGGTATGTTTGAGGCACGGAGGGTCCTCGATATCCTTCGTTTCGAAGGGGCCCCGGTAGCCCAGCGGCAGAGGCGATGGATTCAAAACCCATACAGCGTCGGTTCGAATCCGACTCGGGGCACTTCTCCTTGGATTCCAAGGTCGAGCAATAATTTGGCGATCTTCACCCTTGCCGGTGGACGCACCTTCGATCCAGGCACGCGCCTTCGAAGGTCGCAGGAAACTGCGCTGCATGGAGCATGCACAACCCCTCGATACGTGACGAAGCACTTGACCTCCTGCGGGGCGGGACCGCCAATCGAGCAGTCGCGGAGCACCTGAACGTCCCACGCGGAACCGTCGGCTGGTGGCTGCACGAGGACTGTCGGGCGACATCAGGATGGCAGTGGATTCCGACAGCTGATGTCAGTGGTTCCGACATGAGGTGTGTCAGTAGGTGCTGGGGTCGTTGGTGTCGGTGAGGCGGAGGCTGTACCGGACGTCGTCGGCCAGTACGGCGGTGCCGTCGTCGGCGCGGACCAGGAGCCCGGTGTCGAGCAGACCCGCGACGGTGGCTGCGGTCGGCTCCTCGGAGTCGGTGGAGACGGAGCCCTCATAGGACGCCTGGAACAGCACGGCCGCGTCCTGATCACTGAGCACGTCGCGTTGAAGCGGTCGGTGGTAGGGGTCTCGCGGGTCGCGCCACGGCTCGGTGTGGTTGGCGGGGTGGACCCAGTTCATCTGCCGGTCGGTGAGGACGTCCAGGCGCGGGCTGAGGGTGAAGTGCGCGGGGGCGGTGCGCCGCAGGGCATGCGGCCCGGAGAGGTGGGGGTACGCCCAGGCGCGCTCGATGGCGTCGCTCACGCGGTCGAGGTTCCAGCCGAGGGACTCGGCGAGGAAGTCGGCGGTGAGCGGGCGGGCGGCGTGGGCGAGAGCGTTGAGGAGAGCGACGGCGTCCGTGTCGGTGCCGGGGGCGGGGGCGGGCTCGGGCGACTGCTGGGCGTCAAGGTAGCGGGGGCGGTCGTAAACGTCGGCGGCGTACGGGGTGGTCGCCGGGGTGGAGGTCGAGGCGCCGGGCGAGTTCGAGGACGACGTGCAGCGGCTGGTTGGGAAGGTGATCCAGGCTGATGTCGGCTTCGTGGACGCCGAGGAGGTCGGCAAGCTCCCACGCAGACATGCCCGCGTTGTGCGGCGCAGTTCCTCGCCCCAGCCGCGGGGCTTGTAGCGCGGGGGCTTGTACGGGCCGGTCACAGGGCGGCACCCCGGTCGCTGAGGATCTTCCCGTCGAGTCGGCGGGCGGCCATCCAGTCGGTCATGGGGGCTGGTCCAGAGCCGAGCTTCGCGAATTCGCAGTGCCCGCGGTGGAGCCAGACCGGGTCGAAGCCGATGCTGCGGCAGGTACGCAGGACCATCTCGGTCAGGGCGCGGTCGGAGGTGTCGAGCTCGGGGTCCTTCGGGTCGGCGAAGAAGCGGCGGAGGGTGCCGGCGCCGTCCGCTCGGCGGTGGGCGAGGTGGGCGGCGATGATGTCGGCCGCGTACGGCGGGAGGAGGGTCTTGCCGGTGGTGTGGCCGTAGCTGGGGCATTCGTCGTCGTCGTCGAGGCGGTCGAGCTGGTGGGCCCAGTCGGCACGGAGGTAGACGGCGGCGTCCTCGAAGGTCGGCAGGTCGTAGACCTCGATGCTGCGGTCGTCGTGCGGCATGTACCGGATCTGGACCCGCTGTCGGCCGCGCCCGTGCAGTTCGGGAGCGACGTAGGCCAGGCCACCGAAGTTGATGCCGTCCTTCTGCACGGTCCGCTCCACCCCGGCGAGCATGAGGTGGCGCAGCTGGTCGGCGCCGATCCGCCGCAGCGGCGCGGTGTCCTCGTTCCAGGCCGTCAGCGGGGTGCGCCAAGCCGGGGAGCGGTGCGGGCGCTCGGTGTTGTACCAGCGGGCCCATGCGGCGAACCGGGCGACGAACCGCTGGATGCGCAGCGGGCCGGTGCCTTCTGCGGCCGTTTCGGCGGCGCGCTGGGCGGCGACGGAGTCCTTCACCGGCCCGTACAACTTCCCGCCGGCGTCGCGCGGGCCGCCGGTGAAGCCTGCGAGCTGGGAGATCAGCGTCTGCTCGATCGTGAGGTTCAGCCGCTCCACCTTGCCCTTGCGGTGTGGGGTGAACGCGGGCAGGCGGTGCATGACCACGGCCAGGCCGCCGAGGACCTCCTTCACCGCCCCGGCGGCGAACTCCAGGCCGCGGTCGATCCGTACGCGCTCGGGCACCGCGCCGAACGGCGAGAGGTCCGGCTCGTGGGTGAGCGCCATGCGCATCGCGGTCAGGACGGTGCCGGAGGTCGGGGTGACGGCGATGGCCCAGCCGAGTAGGGCCCGGGTGCCGTCGTCGACCACGGTGGTCAGCCACGGTGCGAGCGCCTTGCCCTTGGGCGGCAGGACCATGAGGGGTAGCTGCTTGTGGTCCATCTCCCAGGTCCGCCCGCGCGGCGCGTCCGGGCGGCGCAGGTAGACCGCGGCCGCACGGCGCACGGCCTCGCCGGTCTTCCACGCCGTCCGGTCCGCGGCGGTCATGTCGGCGATGAACGCGCGTTGCAGCGTCCGCTCGGTGACGGTCTTCGCCCGCGCCCACCCTTCGGCGAGGAAGTCGGGCACCGGTGCCCCGGCCGTGGTGCCGTCTCCGGCGGTGACCGCGTGCCGGGCACGGGCCAGTGCGGCGACGTTGCCTCGGTAGAACGCGAACGCCGCGCGGTCGGTGTCGGTCAGCTTGTAGCGGGGGCACGCGGCCGGCTCGGCGGGCCTCGGCGGCGCGAGCCACCGCCACACCGTCCGCTCCGAGACCTCCAGCGCGTCCGCGACCGTACGGACGTGCGCGGCGGTCAGCGCCTCGTCGTCCCGCAGCCGGGACAGCCGTTCGACGGCCGCCCGACGCTTCTCCTCCGTCACCCTCCCCATGAACCGCAGTGTCAATGGTGTCGGCGCCGCCGTCCCCGAACATGCGCCCGCATCCACACGTTCGGATAAGCCTTCGCTGAACAGGTGGCACGTACGGCTCCGACATGATCCCGATACGGCCGGAGAGGTCCGGATTCCCTCACCAAAGGGTGGTGCGAACTTTCTGACGGCCAGGGTTGTGAGGGAGTTGTCGAAGGCTCTGGACCCTCTTCTGGTGATCGTCGGCCATTCCTCAGAAAACGTTGGTTTCTTGACGACGGGAGGCCGGTCTAGGCTGCGACAGTCGTCGGCCACCGAGGCCGGCGCGTCAAGGAAGGCAAACATGCCGCAAGCGCGACACGCGACCAGCCCGGCGAACGAGCCGGGGCGCCAGACGCTCGGTGCGGTGGAAGAAGCGGCCCGGATGAACGCCGTGCGCCGCTACAACATCCTCGACACCCCGCCCGACGGCGCGTTCGACCGCGTCGCGGCGATGGCCGCCCGGCTGTTCAAGGTGCCGGTGGCGAGCGTGACGATCGTGGACGAGGACCGGATCTGGTTCAAGGCAGCCCACGGCTTGGAAGGCGTCAGCGAGATCGGCCGGGAGCCGGGCCTGTGCGGCTCGGCGATCCTCGCCGACGAGACCCTGGTGATCCCCGACACTCTCACCGACCCCGTCGCCGCCAACAACGGGCTGGTCACCGGGCCGATGGGCGTCCGGTTCTACGCCGCCGCGCCGATCACCACCCGTGACGGGCACCGACTGGGCACCGTCAACATCCTCGACGTCAAGCCTCGCCTGATCACCAAGGACGACACCGCCACCCTCGCCGACCTGGCCGCGATCGTGCTCGACGAGCTGGAGATGCGCCTGGCGGCCTTGAACGCCCTGCGCGCCGAGCAGGAGCGGCGCATCGAGCAGGAGGAGGCCCGCGAGCGCGCGGAGCGCGACATGGCCGCCATCCAGGCGTTCGCCTCCACCCTCCAGCGCACCCTGCTGCCGCCGGCACTCCCGGTGATCCCGGGGCTGGAACTGGCCTGCCACTACGCCACCGCCTCCCCGCAGGATGTGGGCGGCGACTTCTACGACGTCTTCCCCCTCGACGACACGAGGTGGGCGTTCTTCCTCGGCGACGTGTGCGGCAAGGGCCCCGAAGCCGCTTCCGTCACCTCCCTGACCCGCTACACCCTGCGCGCCGCCGCCCTGATCGACCCCGACCCCGACAAAGTACTCACCGCGCTGAACACGGCGCTGCTCCTCGACCCCGCTGTCGGGACCCGGTTCTGCACCGCCGTCTTCGGCACCCTGGAACCCCACGAGAAGGACGGGTTCACCGTCACGGTGGCCACCGGCGGACACCCCCCGGCCTACCACCTGCGCGGACAGGGGACGGTGGAATCGGTGCGCCCGCAGGGCGGCATGCTCATCGGCGCCCTCGCCGAGGCGCGCTTCGCCTCCCACACACTCCACCTCGCACCGGGCGAAGGACTGCTCCTCTACACCGACGGCCTGACCGAGGCCCGCATCCTGGGCGGAGGAATGATCGGAGAAGAGGGCCTGACCCGCTTCCTCTCCGCACGTACCGGGCCCATCAGCGCGGCGGAGGTCATAGGGGACACCGTCGACCTCATCGACGCCACACCCCAGGGGGCCGGCGACGACGTCGCCCTGCTGGCCCTGTCCGTCCCCCTCGCACGCGCCGCGGACGGCCTCACCGCGACCGCCACCGCCCACACCATCGCCCCCGCCGGCGAGACGCCGGAGAGCCGACCGTGACCGACTTCAGCCTCACCGCACAGCACACCGACGGCGACCTGGCCCTGGTCCACGTCGCCGGGGAACTCGACATAGCCACCGCCCCCCGCTTGCGCGCCCAGGCACTGGCCCTGATCGAACAGGGCCACCGGCACCTGATCCTGGACCTCTCAGCCGTCACCTTCTGCGACTCCACGGGCTTCAGCGCCCTGATCGGCATCTACCGCTGCGCCAAGACCACCGACGGCACCCTGGTCCTCGCCGCCGTCCCCGACCGCCTTGAGCGGCTGCTGGACCTCACCGGCCTGAGCACCCTGCTACCCGCCCACCCCACAGCAGCCCACGCCCTCGTCGCGCACACCCCCAGCCCAGACACGGCCGACGCCTAACTCCCTGCGGTGACCGCCGGGCAAAGGCGTCCGCCGCAGCATCAAGAGAGGGCACGATCAACACGTGGACAGCCTCACCAGCGCCCTCAGCTCAGGGGACGACGACCCCCTGGGCACCTTCCCCCTCCACCCCACCGAGATCCGCATCGGCTACGCCCGGGTCTCCACCGGCGGGCAGAACCTCGACCGGCAGATCGACGCCCTCACCCTCGCGGGGTGCCGGCGCATCTTCCCGGAGAAGAAGTCCGGCAAGAACGACCTGCGCCCCGAACTGAAGGCGTGCCACGCCTTCCTCCAGAAAGGGGACACCCTCGTCGTCCCCTCCCTGGACCGGTACGGCCGCAGCCTCCAGGACCTGGTGAACATGGTCGGCGAACTCCACAAGCGGCAGATCGGCTTCACATCCCTGCACGAGCGGCTCGACACCACCACCCCGGGTGGCCGCCTGATCTTCCACGTCTTCGCCGCCCTCGCGGAGTTCATCCGGGAGTTGATCGTGCAGGGCACCAACGAGGGCCTGGCCGCAGCCCGGGCCCGCGGTCGCGTCGGCGGCCGACCCACCGTCGTCAACGACAACCTGCTGCGCGCCGCCCGCGGCATGCTGCCCAACCCGGAGAACAGCATCGAGACGATCGCGGCCCTGCTCGGCGTCTCGGTGGGCACCCTCTACAACCACATCCCCGACCTCAAGGAACTGCGGACCTCTCGCGTCCCCGCCCAGCTCGAAGGGAGCGGTCGGTGATCGCCGCCCCGTACCGCTTGAAGGGGGCCTCCCTCGTCCTGGGCGCCCGCACCGCCGGGGAGGTCTGGCCCTTCGGGCCGTACGGCGGGGACACCAAACACGACGTTGACGAGCAGGACCAGGTGCACGCCGAGCCGGACGACGAACGCACGGACCGCTGGAACTTTCGCTGTCGGAAGCACTGACATTTCCGCGTCGGCCGACAAGGACCGCAAGCGGCGCGGAGTGCAGTAAGAACAGACCACCGACTGCCCCGTGTGCACGGGCCGAGAACTCGACCGCCCCGCGTACGCCTACCTACTGGGGCTGTACCTCGGTGACGGCCACATCACGTCGAAGCCAAGCAGAGCACCATCTGTCGGTCTTCTGCGACGCCATCTGGCCGGGCGTGGTCGATGAGGCCGAAGCGCCCATGCGCAAGGTCATGCCCATGCCGCGCACCGGTCGGCGGCAGCGGAACAACTGCGCTGAAGTGAAGTCGTACAGCAAGTACTGGATCTGCGCCTTTCCTCAGCACGGGCCGGGCAAGAAGCACGAACGCCCCATCGTTCTCGAACCGTGGCAACAGGAGATCGTCGACGGGCATCCCTGGCGCTTCGTCCGGGGCCTCATCCACTCCGACGGATGCCGGAACATGAACTGGACGACCCGGATCGTCAAAGGCGAACAGAAGCGCTACGAGTATCCGCGGTACTACTTCACCAACGTCTCCGACGACATCCGCGGGCTCTACACGACCACCCTCGACGCGCTCGGCATCGTCTGGACGCACTGCACACGTGCGGGCAAGCCCTACAACATCTCCGTAGCCCGACGGGCATCCGTCGCCCTCATGGATGCGCACGTCGGGCCGACATACTGAGCCGTCCTACTTCGGGCTGTCGTCCTCGCCCACGTGGTGGACGCGGACCAGGTTGGTGGAGCCTGCCACGCCGGGCGGGGAGCCGGCCGTGATCACCACGATGTCGCCCTTCGCGCAGCGGCCGATGCGCAGGAGTTCCTCGTCGACCTGGGCGACCATCGCGTCCGTGGAGTCGACGTGCGGGCCGAGGAAGGTCTCGACGCCCCAGGTGAGGTTGAGCTGGGCGCGGGTCGCTTCGTCGGGGGTGAAGGCGAGGAGCGGGATGGGTGAGCGGTAGCGGGAGAGGCGCTTGACGGTGTCGCCGCTCTGGGTGAAGGCGACGAGGAACTTGGCGCCGAGGAAGTCACCCATCTCGGCGGCCGCACGCGCCACCGCGCCGCCCTGGGTGCGGGGCTTGTTGCGGTCGGTGAGGGGCGGGAGGCCCTTGGCGAGGATGTCTTCCTCGGCGGCTTCGACGATGCGGGACATGGTGCGGACGGTCTCGATGGGGTACTTGCCGACGCTGGTCTCGCCGGAGAGCATCACGGCGTCGGTGCCGTCGATGATCGCGTTGGCGACGTCGGAGGCTTCGGCACGGGTGGGGCGGGAGTTGTCGATCATCGAGTCGAGCATCTGGGTGGCGACGATGACCGGTTTGGCGTTGCGCTTGGCGAGCTTGATGGCGCGCTTCTGGACGATCGGGACCTGTTCCAGGGGCATTTCGACGCCGAGGTCGCCGCGGGCGACCATGATGCCGTCGAAGGCGGCGACGATGTCGTCGATGTTCTCGACGGCCTGGGGTTTTTCGACCTTGGCGATGACGGGAAGGCGGCGGCCTTCTTCGTCCATGATGCGGTGGACGTCGTCGATGTCGCGTCCGGTGCGGACGAAGGAGAGGGCGATGAGGTCGGCGCCGGTGCGCAGGGCCCAGCGGAGGTCGTCGATGTCCTTCTCGGAGAGGGCGGGGACGGAGACGGCGACGCCGGGGAGGTTGAGGCCCTTGTTGTCGGAGACCATGCCGCCTTCGATGACGGTGGTGTGGACGCGGGGGCCGTCGACGTCCGTGACTTCGAGGGTGACGCGGCCGTCGTCGACGAGGATGCGTTCGCCGGTGGTGACGTCGGCGGCGAGGCCGTCGTAGGTGGTGCCGCAGATGTCGCCGTCGCCTTCGTTCTCGAGGGGTTCGACGGTGATGGTGAAGGTGTCGCCGCGTTCAAGGAGTACGGGGCCTTCGCGGAAGCGTCCGAGGCGGATCTTCGGGCCTTGAAGGTCGGCGAGGATGCCGACGCTGCGGCCGGTCTCTTCGGCGGCTTTGCGGACGTGGTGGTATCGCTGCTCGTGTTCGGCGTAGGAGCCGTGGCTGAGGTTGAAGCGGGCGATGTCCATTCCCGCTTCGACCAAGGCCTTGATCTGGTCGTATGTGTCGGTTGCGGGTCCCAGGGTACAAACGATTTTCGCTCGGCGCATGGTTCGAGCCTAAACCTTACCTACGGGTAGGTATTTGGCTCGGCATGACACCTCAACAACCTTTGGGTGAAGGGTTATTGACAAGTGTTGAATTGTGCAGCGGTCCGCTCCGATGAGCGTTATCCGAGGGCCGGCGGGATGAGGGTGAAGGACGCTTCGACCTGGGCGTCGATGTTCTGGCGTACGGGTTCGAGGTTGATCGGGGCGGCGTCGGTGGCTTCGGCTCCGCCCGCCGCTGCGGCGTAGGGCATGGACTCGGCGAAGGCGGCGCGGCCGAGGGGGCTGTGGTGGGTGCCGGTGTCGCTGAGTTCGAGAAGGGCGCCGAGGCGGGTGTCGAGGGCTTCGGCGTATTCGCGGGCGCGTTGGAGGGCTTCGCGGACGGCTTGGCGGCGGGCGGTGGCGTGGTGGGGTGAGGTGGGGTGCAGGGACCACCAAGGGCCGTCGATGCGGGTGAGGTCGTGGTCGGCGAGGCGGGTGATGAGTTCGCCGAGGGTGGTGAAGTCGTTGACGGTGGCGGTGAGTTGGATGTGGCCGTGGTAGGCGCGGATGCGTTCGGCGCGGCCGTGGCGGGTGAGTTCGGGATTGATGGTGAGGGTGCCGGTCTCGAGCTTTTCGATGGTGTCGCCGTAGCTCTTGATGAGGTCGAGGGTGGTGGTGTTGCGGCGGGTGAGGTCGTCGAGAGTGGTGCGGCGGTCGGTGCCTCGGGCGGTGAGGGTGATGGTGATGTGGGCGAGTTCGGGGTCGACTTCGAGGTGTGCTTCGCCTCGGACGGTGACGTGGGGGGTGTCGGGGGTGCCGTAGGCGTGGTGGGTGGGTGCGGGCGTGGGTGTGGGGGTTTCGGTCATGCGTTCACTGTGGCATGGCGGGCGGGGGTGGTTGTGGAGGACGTGTGTGGGGTGGCCATCGGATCCTCATCTGCCGGGGGTGTTGCGTGTAACGCGGGCGGGTCAGAATCTACGCGCGTTGCCCTACTGAACGAGGAGTGAGAAGCATGGCGTTGGACCGGTGGGACCGTAGGACGTTTCTGGGCCGTTCGGCCGCTGTCGGTGCGGGTGCCGCCGGTGTGGTGGTGGCGGGTGGTGAGGCTCGGGCGCGGGGCCGGGAGCACGGTCACAGTCGTGGGCGGCCGGGCCGGCGGTACTCGTTCACGGTGATGGGGACGACGGATCTGCACGGGAACGTCTTCAACTGGGACTACTTCACCGACAAGGAGTACGACGACGCGGCCCGCAACGACATCGGTCTGGCGAAGATCTCGACGCTGGTGGATCAGGTGCGCAGGGAGAAGGGGCGCCGGAACACGTTGCTGATCGACGCGGGTGACACGATCCAGGGCACGCAGTTGTCGTATTACTACGCGAAGGTCGATCCGATCACCGCGCGGCGTGGTCCGGTGCATCCGATGGCGAAGGCGATGAACGCGATCGGTTATGACGCGGCGGCGCTGGGGAATCATGAGTTCAATTACGGGATTCCGGTGCTGCGGAAGTTTGAGGAGCAGTGTGATTTTCCGCTGCTGGGGGCGAATGCGCTGGATGCGAAGACGTTGCGGCCGGCGTTCGCGCCGTATGTGATCAAGCGGTTGCGGACGCCGTTCGGGCGTGATGTTCGGGTGGCGGTTCTCGGGTTGACGAATCCGGGGATCGCGATCTGGGACAAGGTGAATGTGGGCGGGAAGATGGTGTTCCCGGGGTTGGAGGAGCAGGCGGCGAAGTGGGTGCCGAGGCTGCGGTCGATGGGTGCTGATGTGGTGATCGTGTCGGCGCATTCGGGTTCGTCGGGGACGTCGTCGTACGGGGATCAGTTGCCGTACGTCGAGAATGCGGCGGGTCTGGTGGCTGAGCAGGTGCCGGGGATCGACGCGATTCTGGTGGGTCACGCGCATGTGGAGATCGCCGAGCATTTCGTGGTGAACAAGGAGACCGGGAAGCGTGTGGTGCTCTCGGAGCCGGCGAAGTGGGGGCAGCGGCTGACGTTGTTCGATTTCGATCTGGTGTGGGAGAAGGGGCGCTGGACGGTCGAGAAGGCCGGTTCGCAGGTGCTGAACTCGAATGCGGTGGCGGAGGACCGGAAGGTGGTGTCGCTGTTGCGGAGCGAGCACCGGAAGGTGGTGGCGTACGTCAATCAGGTGATCGGTACGTCGGTGGTGGCGATGTCGACGGCGGACGCGCCGTGGAGGGACGAGCCGATCATCGATCTGATCAACCAGGTGCAGACGGAGACGGTGGCGGCGGCGCTGGCGGGTGGGGAGTATGCGGAGCTGCCGGTGCTGTCGCAGGCGTCGTGCTTCTCGCGTACGGCGGGGATTCCGGCGGGCGAGGTGACGATCCGGGATGCGGCGGGGCTGTATCCGTTCGAGAACACGTTGGAGGCGCGGCTGCTCACGGGCGTGCAGTTGAAGGAGTATCTGGAGTATTCGGCGCGGTATTACGTGCGAACTGCGGCGGGTGGTCCGGTGGATACGGCGAAGCTGACGAATGCGGACGGGATTCCGGATTACAACTATGACGCGGTGTCGGGTGTGACGTACGACATCGATATCGCGCAGCCGGTGGGTTCGCGGATCGTCGGACTGTCCTTCGAGGGGAAGCCCGTCGATCCGGCGGCGCGGTTCGTGTTCGCGGTGAACAACTACCGGGCGAGCGGTGGAGGCAATTTCCCGCATGTGCCGGGTGCCAAGCAGGTGTGGGCGAATTCGGATGAGATCCGGAACACGATCATCGCGTGGGTGCAGGCGAAGGGGTCGGTGGATCCGGCGGCGTTCGCTTCGGTGGGGTGGCGGCTGACGCGTGAGGGGACGCCGGTGTTCCCGTAACTCTGAGCGGTGTGCTGTTCGTTCGGCCCGGGTCTCCGTGTGGTGGAGTCCCGGGCCGTTCTGTGTCCGCCGTCCGCCGTGCGCCGGCTAGACGGACTGGCTGAGCGGGATGAGGGCGGGAGCCTGGGCGGGTACGCGGGGGTGGTTGGGGGCGAGGCCGAAGGTGGTGAAGGCGGTGCGTTCGGGGAGGGGGTAGGGGATGGTGCCGGTGAGGTTGTTGAGGATGGTGGCGCTGCGCCAGGCGGCGAGGCCGAGGTCGGGTGCGCCTACGCCGTGGGTGTGGCGTTCGGCGTTCTGTACGTAGACGTGTCCGGTGACCGCGCGGTCGAGGATCAGGCGGTACTGGTCGTCGATGCGGGGGCGGTGCGAGGCGTCGCGGCGGAGGTAGGGGTCGAGGCCGCCGAGGAGGGCGTCGAGGGGGCGTTCGCGGTAGCCGGTGGCGAGGATGACGGCGTCGGTGGTGAGACGGGAGCGGGTGCCCTGCTGGGTGTGTTCGAGGTGGAGTTCGACGCGGGTGTTGGCGAGGCGTCCGGCGGTGCGGACGTGGACGCCGGGGGTGAGGGTGGCGTCGGGCCAGCCGCCGTGGAGGGTGCGGCGGTAGAGCTCGTCGTGGATGGCGGCGATGGTGTCGGCGTCGATGCCTTTGTGGAGCTGCCATTGGCGGGGGACGAGTTCGTCGCGGGCGGTTTCTGGGAGCGCGTGGAAGTAGCGGCTGTAGTCGGGCGTGAAGTGCTCCAGGCCGAGCTTGGAATATTCCATGGGGGCGAAGGCCTGGGTGCGGGCGAGCCAGTGGATGTTCTCGGAGCCTTCGGGTCGGGCGCGCAGGAGGTCGAGGAAGACTTCGGCGCCGGACTGGCCGGAGCCGATGACGGTGATGTGGTTGGCGGCGAGGAGCTGTTCGCGGTGGCGGAGGTAGTCGGCCGAGTGGAGTACGGGGACGGATTCGGCTTCGGCGAGGGGCCGGAGGGGTTCGGGGACGAAGGGTTCGGTGCCGATGCCGAGGGCGATGTGGCGGGCGTAGGCGCGGCCGAGGGCTTCGGCTTCGCCGTCGGGGTCGAGTTGGGTGAAGTCAACTTCGAAGAGGGCGCGTTCGGTGTTCCAGCGGACGGCGTCGACCTGGTGGCCGAAGTGGAGTCCGGGGAGTTGTTCGCTGACCCAGCGGCAGTAGGCGTCGTACTCGGCTCGTTGGATGTGGAAGCGCTCGGCGAAGTAGAAGGGGAAGAGGCGGTCGCGGGTGCGGAGGTAGTTGAGGAAGCTCCAGGGGCTGGAGGGGTCGGCGAGGGTGACGAGGTCGGCGAGGAAGGGGACTTGGAGGCTGGCGCCGTCGAGGAGGAGGCCGGGGTGCCAGTGGAAGGCGGGGCGTTGTTCGTAGAAGGTCGCGGCGAGGGGCCGGGGGTCGTCGGGGGTGGCGGGGATGTTGTGGGCGAGGGCGGCGAGGGAGAGGTTGAAGGGGCCGATGCCGATGCCGACGAGGTCGTGCGGCCGGTCGGGGGCGGGGGCGGGCCGGTCGGTCATCGCGAGGTGTCGCCTTCTGTGCGGGGGGTGGTGGTGACCGCCAGGTCGGTGGTGGTGGTGACGAGGTCGATGAGTGCCTGGAGGTCTTCGGGGGTGGTGTGGGGGTTGAGGAGGGTGGCCTTGAGCCAGAGGCGGCCTGCGGCGTGGGCGCGGCCGAGGACGGCGTGGCCGCGGTTGAGGAGGGTGCGGCGGAGGGTGGCGACGGTGTGGTCGTCGGCGCCGGTGGGGCGGAAGAGGACGGTGGAGATGGTGGGGCGTTGGTAGAGGTCGAGCGCGGGAGTGCGGGTGATGAGGTCGGCGAGGTGGTGGGCGGTGGCGAGGGTGCGGTCGATGAGGTCGGCGAGTCCGGTGCGGCCGAGGGCCTGGAGGGTGACGGCGATCTTGAGGGCGTCGGGGCGGCGGGTGGTGCGCAGGGAGCGGCCGAGGAGGTCGGGGAGGCCGGCTTCGGTGTCGTCGTCGGCGTTGAGGTAGGGGGCGTGGTGGTGGAGGGGGGTGAGGTGGTGGCGTTCGGGGACGGCGAAGAGGCCGGCGGAGGCGGGTTGCCAGCCGAGTTTGTGCAGGTCGAGGGTGACGCTGTGGGCGCGGTGGAGGCCGTGGAGGAGGGTGCGGTGGGTGGGGCTGAAGAGGAGGGGTCCGCCGTAGGCGGCGTCGATGTGGAGTTCGGCGCCGTGGGTGGTGCAGAGGTCGGCGATGGTGTCGAGCGGGTCGATGGCGCCGGTGTCGGTGGTTCCGGCGGTGGCGACGACGAGGAGCGGGCGGTGGAGGCGGGCGAGGGTGTCGTCGAGAGCGGCGGGGTTCATCGTGCCGTCGGGGGCGGGGACGGTGACGGGTTCGGGGAGGCCGAGGAGCCAGGCGGCGCGGGCGACGCTGTGGTGGGTGTTGGTGGCGCAGACGGTCTGGACGGGGCCGTGGCGTTCGCGGGCGAGGAGGAGTGCGAGTTGGTTGGCCTCGGTGCCGCCGGTGGTGATGACGACGTCGGGTGACGGGGCGTGAGGGTAGATCTCGGCGGCGAGTGCGGTGGTGAGGTCGGCTTCGAGGGCGGAGGCGGCGGGGGCCTGGTCCCAGGAGTCCATGGAGGGGTTGAGGGCGCTGGCGGCGAGGTCGGCGGCTGCGGCGAGCGCGAGCGGCGGGGTGTGGAGGTGGGCGGCGCAGTGCGGGTGGGCGGGGTCGGCGGCGCCTTCGGTGAGGGCGGTGACGAGGGCGCGGAGGGCGTGGTGGGCGCCGGTGCCGTGGTCGGGGATGAGGGGGTGGGTGGCGGTGCGGGTGCGCGGGGTGACGGTGTCGGGTCCGCCGGCGGGGAGGGGGCCGTCCCGGAGGGCCGCGCCGTCGTGGAGTGCCGTGAGCACGGTGTCGATGAGGGGGCGCAGTGCGGCGGGCCCTGCGGTGCCTCCGGCGAGGGGTGGGGTGGGCATGGGTGGGGTGGTCCTTCGGGAGGGCGGGGGTGGACATGCCAGCTTGTCCCGGGTTTCGGGCGGGGCGGCCGAAGAGGTCAACGATCTGAACTCGAAAGGGGTACTGGCGGCCGGTGTGGGCCCTTTGCCGGGGGTTCGGGTGGTATAGATGTGCGGTTTCTAGACGGGTGTACGGGCGTACGGGTGGTGCCGGCGGGGCGGTTCCTGTGAGGCGGTTGCGGCGCAGCGCTTGGGCGGAGTGCTTCGGCAGAGTGCTTCCGGCGGGGCGGGGAGCGTGGAGGGAGCGCTAGAAGGAGGAGTTAGGCGATCAACTAATTGCCGAATTCTGCAATTCCCTCCATGCTGTGGACCCGATGGCGAGGAGGCTTCCCGGTGATCAGGCCTCATGACTCGTTGCCGTACCGCCATGTCCTGACGCTGCCCGCGATGGGTTCGGCGGTGCGGGTCGCGCGGGAGACGACGGAGCAGGTGCTGGCGGAGTGGGGCGTGGGCCCGCAGGAGCCGTGTGCGGGACCGGCGTTGCTGATCCTGAGCGAGCTGGTGGCCAACAGCGTGCGGCACGCGGCGGTGCTCTCCCCGAGTGTGACGGTGGTCTTCGCGGGCGGGCCGGACGCGTTCGCGTTCGGGGTGCACGACCGTCATCCCTACCGTCCCGCGCTCTACACCTCGGCGGTGGCCGGTGCCGGGCGGGGTCTGGCCACGGTGGTGGAGCTGACGCTGGAGCTGGGCGGCAGCGCGGTGGTGCGAGGGGACGCGGACGAGGGCGGGAAGAGCATCTGGGTCACGCTTCCGCTCCGGCGGCCGGGCACACTCCGCGCTCCGTGAACCACCGGCCGGTTCACCGCGGCGGCGGGGAGACGGGAGGATGAACCCATGGAGAAGAGATCTGGTGCGCCGTGCCACGACGGGTTCCCGGTGCACGGAACGGGGCCCCGTCGGTGAGTACGCCGCTGTACCGGCTGAAGGCTGAGTTCTTCAAGACGTTGGGTCATCCGGTCAGGATCCGGGTGCTCGAACTGCTCAGTGAGCGTGAGCACGCGGTCTCGGAGATGCTGAGCGAGGTGGGCGTCGAAGCGGCTTATCTCTCCCAGCAGTTGGCGGTGTTGCGCCGGGCCGGTCTGGTGGTGGCGCGGCGGGAGGGTTCCGCCGCGCACTACACGTTGGCGGCGCCGGAGGTGGCGGAGCTGCTGCGGGTGGCGCGGACGATTCTCACCGAGGTGCTGACGGGTCAGGCAGAACTGCTGGCGGATCTGCGGGCGGTCGATCCGGGGGCGGCCGATCCGGGACCGGGTGAGGGGCCGGCGGGCAGCTGACGGTGGTCGTCGCGCCCGCCGGTCCTCACCCGTGTCTGCCGGGTCAGTGCTCCGTCGCTCGTACGGCCAGGGCCCGGCGCAGGTCGTCGAGCTGGTCGACCAGCTTGCGGCGCAGCGCCGGGATGAGGGCCGGGTCCTTGAGGGCGCGGGTTCCGGTGGCGAGGCTGTCGGGGTCGATGGCGTAGGCGGGGAAGGCGTACCGTCCGGCGGCCTCCGCGATGGCCGGGCCCCGGCGGGCGGCGAGTGCGGTGGCGTCGGGGTAGAAGCGGTCGACGTACGCGGTGAGGAGCTCGTCCTGGCCGGGCTGCCAGAAGCCCTGGGCGGCGGCGGTGAACAGGTAGTTGGACAGGGTGTCGTCGCCGAACATGGCCTGCCAGGCCGCCGCCTTGGCCTCGGGCGTGGGCAGCGCGGCCCGGCAGCGGGCGGCTCCTTCGCGGCCGGTTGCGCTGGGGTCGGCGGCGAGTTCGGCGTCGATGGCCCGCTCGTCGGTGGCGCCGAGGACGGCGAGGCGGGTGAGGATGCGCCAGCGCAGCTCGGGGTCGAGTTCGGGTCCGCCGTGGACGGTGCCTTCGGTGAGCCAGGCCTGGAGGGTGTCGGGCTGGGTGGCGGCGTCGATGAAGTGGCGTACGGCGGTGAGGCGCAGGCCCGGGTGCGAGCCGTCCTCCGTGCGGCGGATCAGGTCGCGGCAGAGGTCGGTGAGCGTGGCGAGGGCGGCCGGGCAGGCTTCCGGGGTGACGTAACGGTCGGCGATCTGGCCGCCCGCGAAGGCCAGGACGCCTTGGACGAGGGCGAGGTCGCTCTCGTACGGGAGGTGGGTGCGGGCGGCGGTGAGGTAGCGCGCGGGGTCGAGCTCGCCGTCGCGGACCATGTCGCGGGCGGCGTTCCAGATGACGGCCCGGGTCAGGGCGTCGGGGATCGCGGAGAGGTGGCCGAGGGCGGTGTCCCAGGAGGCGGGGTCGAGGCGGATCTTGGCGTAGGTGAAGTCACCGTCGTTGAGGACGACGAGGGCGGGACGGCGGCCGGTGCGGACGGTGGGGGCGGAGTCGCCGGGTACGTCGAGTTCGAAGCGGTCGCGCGGGGCGAGGTGGCCGGGGCCGGCCTGGGTGTTGAGGGCGTGGTCGAAGGTGGCGACGGTGATGCGGTGGGGCCGGCTGCCGTCGCGCTCGACGGTGAGCGCCCAGGACTGGCCGGCCTCGGTGGGTCCGGTGGGTTCGTGGACGTCGGCGGTGAGGGTGTCGACGCCGGTGGTGCGCAGCCACTGCTCGGCCCAGGCGTGGACGTCGCGGTCGGTGGCGGAGGCGAGGTTGTCGATGAAGTCGGCGAGGGTCGCGTTGGCGAACTTGTGCCGGGCGAAGTGGGTGTTGATGCCGGCCAGGAAGTCCTTCTCGCCGAGCCAGGCGACGAGTTGGCGGAGTGCGGAGGCGCCCTTGGCGTAGCTGATGCCGTCGAAGTTGAGGAGGGCGGAGGCGGTGTCGGGGACGGCTTCGGGGTCGGGTGCGACCGGGTGGGTGGAGGGGCGCTGGTCGGCGTCGTAGCCCCAGCCCTTGCGAGCGACGCCGAACTCCACCCAGGTGTCGGGGAATGGGGCCTCCCCTGCTCGAACGGAGTTGAGAGCTTGGGGAAGGATGGCCTCGGTGAGGGTCTGGTAGCCCATGTACTCGGCGAAGGACTCGTTGAGCCAGATGTCGTCCCACCAGCTGAGCGTGACGAGGTCGCCGAACCACATGTGGGCCATCTCGTGGGAGACGACCATGGCGCGGGTCTGGCGTTCGGTGTCGGTGACGGCCGAGCGGTAGATGAACTCGTCGCGGAAGGTGACGAGGCCGGGGTTCTCCATGGCGCCCGCGTTGAACTCGGGGACGAAGGCCTGGTCGTAGGAGTCGAACGGGTAGGGCTCGTCGAACTTCTCGTGGTAGCGGTCGAAGCAGGCGCGGGTGATCCCGAGGATCTCGTCCGCGTCGGCGTCCAGGTGGGGCGCGAGGGAGCGGCGGCAGTGGAGGCCGAAGGGCAGTCCGGCGTGCCGGGTGGTGACCGAGTGCCAGGGGCCGGCGGCGACGGCGACGAGGTAGGTGGAGATGAGCGGCGTGGGCGCGATGGTCCAGCGCCCGTCCTCGGCGCGGTCGGCGACGCCGTTGCCGAGGACGGTCCAGCCTTCGGGGGCGGTGACCGTGATGGCGAAGACGGACTTCAGGTCGGGCTGGTCGAAGGCGGCGAAGACGCGCTGAACGTCCTCCATGAACAGCTGGGTGTAGACGTACGTCTCGCCGTCGGCCGGGTCGGTGAATCGGTGCATGCCCTCGCCGGTGCGCGAGTAGCTCATCGCGGCGTCGACGTGCAGTTCGTGCGGGCCGGCGGCGAGGCCGGTGAGCGGGTAGCGGTTGCCGTCGAGGAGGGCGGGGTCCAGGGGCTGTCCGTCGAGGCTGATCGAGCGCAGGGTGGCGGGCTTGACCTCGACGAAGGTGTCTCCGGCCGCGCGGGCGGTGAACCGGATGGCGGCCCGTGAGTCGAAGGTCTCCTCGCCGGTGGTGAGGTCGAGGGCGATCGTGTACCGCTCCACGTCGATGATCTGGGCTCGGGTCTGCGCTTCGTCGCGCGTCAGTACGGACATGGGCCCATGCTGCCGTACCGGATCGGGCGCGGGCAGGGGGGTTCTCCCTGGGCGTACGGGAAGGGGTGCCTGCCCCAGGAAGGGCTGAGGTGGGCCGGTGTACGGGAGGGGGCGTATACCCCCTGGGGGCTGTTGCCTTACCATCTCCTCGGCGCGGCACACCGAGTACCGAGGACATCCTCATGACGCTCACGCCTGCGCGCGCTGCCGCCGCCCGCGTTCCTGACCTGGTCCCTTCCTCCTCCGCCGGCCTGATGCGCCGTGCCGGCTGCGAGTTCGGGCTGACCGCGCTGCTGCTCCTGGCCGTGGTGAGCGGTGTGCGGTGGCTCTTCGCGCCGGACGGGTACGGAGGCGGCGGGACGGCGTTCGTGCTGCTCGGGACCGGGGTCGGTGCGCTGCTGACCGTCCTCATGCTCTCCGCGCCGGGACGGTGGTCGGGCGGGCATCTGAATCCGGCCGTCACCGTCGCGCTGTGGCGGCTCGGGGCGTTCCCGGGACGGGAGGTGGCGCCGTACGTCGTCGCGCAGGTGGGCGGCTCGGTGGCGGGGACGTGGCTGGCGGGGCTGGTGTGGGGGTCCGTGGTCGCCCGGCCGCCGGTCGCTCACGCGGTGGTGCGGCCCGGTCCCGGTTGGAGTGAGGTGACCGTGCTGGTGGCGGAGGCCGGGGTGCCGGCCGGGTCGACGCTGCTGCTCGCGGGGCTCCTGGCGCATCCGGTGGGCCGCAGACTCCTCCCGTACGCCGTCGGTCTGGTCACCGCGCTCGTCATCGCGGTACTCGGTCCGCTGACCGGCGGATCGGCCAACCCGGTCCGGCAGTTCGGCCCGGCGCTGCTGTCCGGAGAGGCCGGACTGCTGTGGGTGTACGTGGCCGGGCCGGTGCTGGGGGCGGTGGCCGGGGCGGGGCTGATGGCGGTGGTGCGCGGAAGACTGGGCGCGGGGCTCGCGGCGGCGGCGTACAGGAGGCTCGGCGGCCCGCCCGTCAGGCCCCGCCGGCCGTAGCGGCCCCGTTGCCCGTCTCCTCCGCGATGCGCTCGTGGTGGCGGATGACCTCGGCGATGATGAAGGTGAGCAGCTTCTCGGCGAAGGCCGGGTCCAGGTTGGCGCTCTGTGCCAGCTGCCGCAGCCGGGTGATCTGGCGGGTCTCGCGGGCCGGGTCGGCGGGCGGCAGCTGGTGGTCGGCCTTGAGGCGGCCGACCTGCTGGGTGGCCTTGAAGCGCTCGGCGAGCATGTGGACGACGGCGGCGTCGATGTTGTCGATGGACTCGCGCAGCCGGCTCAGCTCCGCCTGGACGGACGGGTCGGTCAGCTGGGACGCGGGCGCGTCGTTCTCGCTCGTACTCATGGTCAGCGAGCTTAGACGCCCTCCTCACGGTCCGATCATCGGCGGGTGGTCCGGGTCGGGCACCTGGTCGCTCCAGCCGCCGGGCACGGTGCGGCCCTGCTGTTCGCGGAAGCGGACGGGGGCGGTGCCGACGCGGCGGGCGAAGAGGCGGGAGAAGTAGGCGGGGTCGTCGTAGCCGACGCGGCGGGCGACGGCGGCGACCGGGAGGTCGGTTGCGGCGAGGAGTTCCTTGGCCCGGCCGAGGCGGATGGTGAGCAGGTAGTCCTTGGGGCTGCATCCGGCGCCGCGGCGGACGGCGGTACGGAGCTCGGCCGGGGTCATGCCGTGTTTGGCGGCGTGCTCGGCGACCGTGAGCGGCTGGTAGGCGTCGCGGGCGAGGGCCTGGAGGACCGGGTCGCCGTCGGGACCGAGGTCGGCGCGGGCGCGGCGCAGCGAGACGAGGAGCTCGTGGACGGCGGCCGCGGTCTCGACCTCCAGCAAGGGGTTGCCGCGGCGGGCGGCGCGCACGATGCGGCCGACGGCGGCGCGCGGGGCGGCGGTGTCGGAGAGCGGGACGAGGGGGCGGTCGGGCTCGATGCAGCCGAGCTCGGTGTAGGTGGTGGTGGCGGGGCCGGTGAAGTCGACGAAGCTCTCGTCCCAGCCGGTGCCCGGATCGGCGCCGTAGTGGTGCGGGGTGCCGGGCGTGAGCCAGATGAGGGTGGGGCCGGTGACGGGCGTGCGGCGGCCGTCGGGGCCGCTGAACCAGCCGGTGCCGGAGTTGACGATCACGGCGACGTGGTGGTCCAGGGTCCGGGGGCCGACGGTGGGCAGCGCGCCGTGCTGGAGGCCGACGCCGAGGCAGACGAGGCCGAGGCGGTGGTGGAGCGGGCTGGGAGTGAAGAAGCGCATCCAGGTGTGGTACATCGCGGCCTTCTCCTCCCAGGATCCGCACGTCTCTTGCGTCCAATCAGCAGCGATCTTTGTCCATGGACCGTCGTAACGCCAGAGGTCACAGTGGTCGGACCATTGCACGCCCGGGCCGCCGGGTGCGCCGACCACAGGAGCGTACGTACACGATGTCCGACTTCACCGTGGGGACCGACCACTTCCGGCTGGACGGGAAGCCCGTACGGCTGCTGTCGGGTGCGCTGCACTACTTCCGGGTGCACGAAGGGCAGTGGGAGCACCGGCTGGCGATGCTGGCGGCGATGGGGCTGAACTGCGTGGAGACGTACGTGCCGTGGAATCTGCACGAGGAGCGGGAGGGGTCCTACCGGGATGTGGGGGCGCTCGGGCGGTTCCTGGACGCGGTGCGGGAGGCCGGGCTGTGGGCGATCGTGCGGCCGGGTCCGTACATCTGTGCCGAGTGGGAGAACGGCGGGCTGCCGGTCTGGGTGACGGGCCGGTTCGGTCGGCGGGTGCGGACGCGGGACGTGGAGTACCGGGCGGTGGTGGAGCGGTGGTTCCGGGAGCTGTTGCCGCAGGTGGTGGAGCGGGAGATCGGCCGGGGCGGTCCGGTGGTCCTGGTGCAGGCGGAGAACGAGTACGGGAGTTACGGCAGCGACGCGGTGTATCTGGAGTGGCTGGCGGAGCTGTTGCGGGAGTGCGGGGTGAGCGTCCCGCTGTTCACGTCGGACGGCCCGGAGGACCACATGCTGACCGGCGGTTCCGTGCCGGGGCTGCTGGCGACGGCGAACTTCGGCTCCGGTGCGCGGGAGGCGTTCGAGGTGCTGCGCCGTCACCAGCCGGACGGGCCGCTGATGTGCATGGAGTTCTGGTGCGGCTGGTTCGACCACTGGGGCGCGGAACCGGTCGTACGGGATCCGGCGCAGGCGGCCGAGGCGCTGCGGGAGATCCTGGAGTGCGGGGCGTCGGTGAACATCTACATGGCGCACGGCGGGACGAACTTCGCCGGGTGGGCCGGGGCGAACCGGGGTGGGCCGGTGCAGGACGGGGAGTTCCAGCCGACGGTGACGTCGTACGACTATGACGCGCCGGTCGACGAGTACGGGCGGGCCACGGAGAAGTTCCGCCTGTTCCGGAAGGTGCTGGAGGGATACGCGGAGGGCCCGTTGCCCGCGGTGCCGCCGGAGCCGGTGGGGTTGGCGCGTCCCGTGCGGGTGGAGTTGGACGGGTGGGCCGGGCTCGGTGACGTACTGGAGGCGCTGGGTGATCCGGAGGGGCCGGAGTCGGGAGTGGCGCCGACGTTCGAGGAGCTGGGCGTGGGCCGGGGGCTGGTGCGCTACCGGGTGGCGGTGCCGGGGCCGCGTATGCCGTATCCGTTGACGGTGGCGGGGTTGCGGGACCGGGCGGTGGTGTCCGTGGACGGGGTCCGGGCGGGCGTGCTGACCGAGGAGAGCCCGACGCTGCCGGAGCCGGTGGCGGGTCCGGCGGAGGTGGAGCTGTGGGCGGAGTCGCTGGGCCGGGTCAACTACGGGCCGCGCCTGGGTGAGCCGAAGGGGATCACGGGCGGGGTGCTGCACGAGCGGCAGTATCTGCACGGTGTACGGGCCCGGGGGCTGCGGCTGGACGCGTTCGAGGAGGCGGGTGCGGTGGCGCGGGTGCCGTTCGGGCCGGTGCCTTCGCCGGTGGACGCGGGAGTGGAGCGGACCGGGTTGTTCCGGGGGACGTTCACCGTCGAGGCGGCGGAGGGCGTCGATCACGCGGGGCTGCGGTTGCCGGGCTGGACACGTGGGTTCGTCTGGGTGAACGGTTTCTGCCTGGGCCGGTACCGGTCGGTGGGCCCGCAGGAGACGCTGTACGTGCCGGGTCCGGTGCTCCGGGACGGCGTCAACGAGGTGTGGGTGCTGGAGCTGGAGGGCGCGGGCGAGGCGTGGGTGGAGCTGGGACCGGGGACGCCCGTACGGTGCTCGGGCGCCCCCGGAGTGGTTCAGCCGTGATCACCCACGGGGAAGCGGGTGCCGGTCAGCGGCGTCAGAGCGTGCGGGCCGCGGAGGCGATGGCGGAGGCGAAGGTCGAGACCTCGGTGTAGACGCCGGGGTAGTTGGGTCGGGCACAGCCCTGGCCGTAGCTGGTGATCCCGACCTGGACCCAGGCTCCGGCGTTGTCCCGGCGGAACATCGGGCCGCCGGAGTCGCCCTGGCAGGTGTCGACGCCACCGGTGCTGAGGTAGCCGGCGCAGATTTCCTCACCGGCGACGAACGAGCTGCCGTAGGCGGAGCGGCAAGCGGTGTCGGAGACGAACGGGACGTCGGCCTTGAGCAGGTAGCGCTGCTGGCTGCCGCCCTCACGGTTGGCTCCCCAGCCGGCGACGGTGAAGGTGCCCTGGTTGTAGGCGGTGGTGGTGGCGATATTCAAGGTGGGCAGGTTGATGGGCTGGGCGAGCTTGATGAGCGCCCAGTCCTTGCCGGTGCCGTTGTAGCCGGGAGCCTGGAGGACCTTGGTGGAGCGGACCTTGATGGCGCTCGACGACTGGAGGTCGACGACACCGGCGGTGGCGGTGATCGAGGTGTTGTTGCCCGATCCGTTCACGCAGTGGGCGGCGGTGAGGACGATGTCCTTGGCGTAGAGGGCGCCACCGCAGCCCATGGAGAGCCGGACCATGAACGGGAACTCGCCCTGGGCGGCGCGGGTTCCGCCGACGATGGGGTTGGGGGCGGCCGAGGCGGTGACGGGCTGGAGGCCGACGACGGCGATCGCGACGGTGGCGACGACGACGGAACATCTCTTCAGCGCACGCAGGAGTTGCTTCACGGTCTGCCTTCTTTCGTGGGGGGTCGCGGTGGGAACCATGACGGGACACAGAGTCGTACTAGTCATGAACCCGTCAATGCCATCCGATTATCGGGATGCGGTCACCGCTGCCACAAGAAGCACTTCTCGGCCAATTTCTTCACCGCACATTCCGCACCCTTCGGACGGCCCGGCCTACAGTGGAGACCGGCCGAGGGCGGGGGTTCTCGGCCGGAGCGGATGGGGGTACGGACGTGAGCAACGGCAGTCCGGGCACACCGGTCGTCCACGGCTTTCCGCATCTGGAGACGGTCCGGTCCGCGATCACCGCGCTGTACCGGCGCCTCTCGCCCGACGGCGTCCACTCCTACGGCACCAGCCTCGTCCCGGCCGACGCCGCCTTCTCCGACGCGGACGACCTCCACCTCGGCGCCCAGCGGGTGGCCCGGGCCCTGGTCCAGCACCTCCATCTGCCCGACGCCCGCATGATCGTCGGCTTCCGCACGATGGAGCACGCGGCGAGCGTGGAACTGACCGCGGGACCCGAGTACTTCATCGAGCTGAACGACCGCTTCCGCACCCACCGCAGGGACATCGGCGCGGCGCTCGCCCACGAGATCACCCATGTCCTGCTGCACCGGCTCGGCCTGGAGTTCGCCGGCACCCGCGCCAACGAGATCCTGACCGACACGGTGACCACGTACCTCGGCGCGGGCTGGCTGCTGCTGGACGCCTTCCGGGAGGACGCCACCTCCCGGCAGAAGCTGGGCTATCTGACACCGGAGGAGTTCGGATACGTCCTGGCCAAGCGGGCGTCGGCCTTCGACGAGGACCCTTCGCCGTGGTTCACCAGCCCGCAGGCGTACACGGCGTACACCAAGGGCCGGGCGCAGGCGCTGCACGATCTGCGCCGGCCTCCGCTGACGGAGGCCGGCTGGGCGGGACGGCGGCGGTACGCCAAGGACCGCCGGTACGCCCAGGACCACCCCGGCACGGGCGCGGACCCGGGTGTTCCGTACGCCTTCGAGTCCGGCGGCGAGGGCCTGCGGGTCTCCTTCGCGTGCCCCACCTGCCACCAGCGCATCCGGCTCCTGGTACGGGGCCGGGTGGTCGCGCGGTGCGGGCTGTGTCGTACGCGACTGGAGTGCGACACCTGAGCATCATTTCGGCCACCGTAGGGTCGAAGCATGACGAACGAGCCGATCAGGGACGAACCAAGCCTGTTCGATGCGCTGTACGAGGACGAGAACGCCGTCGTACGGGCGCTGCGCGCGGGTGCGCGGGCCGAGGCGAGCGACGAGGAAGGCACGACGGCGCTCTATCTGGCGGCGGTCCAGGACCTGCCCGGAACGGTACGGCTGCTGCTCGCGGCGGGCGCCGACCCCGACCGGGCGAGCGGCCCCGAGACGGGCGACCTGCCGCTGTGCGGAGCGGCGTGCGGCGGGCACACCGAGGTGGTGGAGGCGCTGCTGGCCGCCGGTGCGCGGCCGGATCTGCGGGAGGAGTTCGGGTTCACGGCGCTGCGCTGGGCAGCGGGTCTCGGCCACGCCGCCACGGTGGAGGCGCTGCTCGCCGGGGGCGCGGACCCGTTGCTGCCGGGCCCGCAGGGCGAGCCGATGCTGGTCCTGGCGGCGCAGCGGGGTTCGGTGCGGACGGTACGGGCGCTGCTGGAGTACGGGGCCGGGGCGCGGGGCCAGGAAGCGGTGGTCGGGGTGGCGCTGGCCGAGGCGCGGCGGCTGGCCGGGGTGGACCTGGAACGGGAGCTGCTGGGACAGCTGGAGGAGGCGTACGGGACCGAGCTCGACGCGGTGGTGCGGCGGGAGGTGGTCGACGGCGAGGAGACGGTGGCCGTGGAGCTGCTGCGGGACGGGGAGCCGGCGGCGGGCGTGGACCGGCACACGGGGCATGCGGAGGTCGCGGTGCTGCTGGAGGAGGTCATGCGTGGCGGTGCCGCCGGTCCGGCCGGCGGTGCTACCGGTCCGGCCGGCGCGCCTCCCACTCGGCTCGGGTGAGGGCGCACTCCCAGCTCCGGAGACCTACGCCTGGCGCGCCTCCCACTCCGCCCGTGTGAGGACGTACTCCACCTCGCCGTGCTCCGAGCCTTCGATGGCGTCCGGCCAGTCCTCGGTGTAGGCGCGGAGGAACGTCAGGCCGGTCTTCTCCATCACCCGCCGGGACCCGGCGTTGACGGCCATGGTGTTGGCGGTGACGCGCTCCGCGCCGAGGTCGGCGAAACCCTTGTCCACCAGGGCCCGCGCGCCCTCGGTGGCGTAACCACGGCCCCAGGCGGCCCGGTTGAGCCGGTAGCCGAGTTCGACGACGGTGGCGTCGTGGTCGGCGAGGGGCCGGAGTTCGAACCAGCCGAGGAAGGTGCCGGTGGCCTTCTCCTCCGCGGCCCAGAACCCGCGGGTCCCGGTGCACGGGTGGTCGTGGAGGAGCCTCGGCAGGGTCCGGTCCCGGATGGCGTCGGCGGTGGCGGGCCGGCCGCCGTTGATGTACCGCATGACCTCGGGGTCGTTGTCGAGGGCGAGCAGGTGCGGTGCGTCGGCGTCGGTGAACGGGCGGAGCACGAGCCGGTCGGTCTCCAGGAAAGTGGAGGGGCGCTTCGGCACCTTGAGGAGGAAGGTCAGCCCTTCCGGGCTCGACAACCGCGCCAACCCTTCGGAGATGGTGACGAGTTCGCCGCCGAGATCACGGGCCCGGCCTGCGGCACCATCCGGATCATCGACGGCGACGACCAGCTCCCACTGCGGCGAGGTGACGGCGGAAGCTTCGACGAACACGGCCCGGGCGAGCGGACTCCCGACCGTCTCCGTGTAGAACTGCCGCACTCGCTCAGGGTCTTCGCACGCCAGGACCAGGTGATGCGGAACGGCCCCGCCGCCGTCCGGAGGCGCGACCGGCCACCCCGCGAACCCGGACGGCCGCCAGAGGGAGAAGACCGCGCCCACCGGGTCGGTCAGCGTGGCGATCCGCCCCTGGTCCTCCGCGTCGAACGGCGGTACGACGATCCGCGCCCCGTTCTCCGCCGCCACGGCCGTACGGTGGTCCACGTCGTCGACCGCCAGGTAACAGGCGATATGGGCGGGCGTCCCCGGCGGGTAGACAGGCTGCGCGAGGTCGCTGATCCCGCCGATCCGATGGCCTCCCGCGGAGAACTTCACGGCCCGGCGCCAGTCCGTCTCATCCACGGCGGACTCCCAGCCCAGCACCGAGGAGAAGAAGGCGGCGGTGCCGGAGGGATCACGGGTCTTGAGGTCCATCCAGCAGAACTCGTTCAGCGGGCCGTGCCGTGTCATCGTGCGCTCCTCGGTGTCCTGTGCTGGATACCGGGAAAGCGGACGCCCGCGCAAGCGGGTTTCTCCCGCAAGGCCTGTTGCCGTGCCTCGTACGGAACCGCTACGGCGTCCCGTACACCCGCTGCGGAACCTCCGCGTCCGCCAGCAGCCGGCGCACCGCCTCTCCTGCCTCGGCCGGGGACCTGCGGGCGCCTCGGTCGTCGGTGGGGCCGGGGCGCCATCCCTCCATGACGGTGATGCGGCCCGCCTCGGCCTCGAAGACGCGGCCGGTCACGCCGTCGCTGGCCGCTGAGCCGAGCCAGACGACGAGAGGCGAGACGTTCTCGGGGGCCATCGCGTCGAACCGGCCTTCTCCCGGGGCCGCCATGGTCGCGGCGAAGGTCTGCTCGGTCATCCGGGTCCGGGCTGCCGGAGCGATGGCGTTGACGTGGACTCCGTACCGGCCGAGTTCGGCGGCCGCGACCAGGGTCAGGGCGACGATTCCGGCTTTGGCGGCCGCGTAGTTGCTCTGGCCGACGCTGCCGAGGAGTCCGGCGCCGGAGCTGGTGTTGATCACCCGGGCTGCGGGCGGGCGGCCCGCCTTGGCCTCGGCGCGCCAGTGGGCGGCGGTGTGTTTCAGCGGCAGGAAGTGGCCCTTGAGGTGGACGCGCATGACCGCGTCCCAGTCGTCCTCCTCCAGGTTGACGAGCATCCGGTCGCGGAGGAAGCCCGCGTTGTTGACCAGGGTGTCGAGACGGCCGAAGGTGTCCAGTGCGGTGGTGACCAGGGAGGCGGCGCCTTCGGCGGTGGCGATGTCGCCGTCGTGGACGACCGCTTCGCCGCCCGCCGCCACGATCTCCTCGACGACCCGGCGGGCGGGTCCTGCGGAGGTGCCGTCGCCGCCGGGGCCGACACCGAGGTCGTTGACGACGAGCCGGGCGCCTTCGGCGGCGAAGGCGAGCGCGTGGGCCCGGCCGAGGCCGCGTCCGGCACCGGTGACGGCGACGACCCGGCCCCCGCAGAGCCGCCCGGTGGTGGGTGAGGTCATCGCATCTCCCGTTCGTGTGGGCCTGGTTGGCGGCCGGAGGCCTGACTGCTACCGTCTACCTAACAAATGTTTGGTGGAAAGGTAGCTGATCCTCCGATGACTGTCTCCACCGCATATCCGGCCGATACCGAGGGCGTGTGCGTCGTCACCGTCGACCGTCCACCCGTCAACGCGCTTCCCGTGCAGGGCTGGTACGACCTGGCCGACGCCGTCCGGGCGGCGGGCCGCGACCCGGAGGTGCGGTGCGTGGTCCTGGCCGCCGCCGGACGCGGCTTCAACGCCGGTGTGGACATCAAGGAGTTGCAGCGCGACCCGGGAGCCGGCTCCCTGATCGGCGTCAACCGGGGCTGCGCGGAGGCGTTCGAGGCCGTGTACGCGTGCGAGGTCCCGGTCGTCGCCGCCGTACAGGGGTTCTGCCTCGGCGGCGGTGTCGGCCTCGTCGGGAACGCCGACGCGATCGTGGCGAGCGAGGACGCCGTCTTCGGCCTGCCGGAGCTGGACCGGGGCGCGCTCGGCGCGGCGACCCATCTGGCCCGGCTGGTCCCGCAGCATCTGATGCGGACGCTGTACTACACCGCGCGCACGGTGACGGCGGCCGAACTGCTGGCCCACGGCTCGGTCTGGCGGGTCGTGCCGCCGAATGAACTGCTGGACGCAGCACTGGAGTTGGCAGCGGAGATCGCGCGTAAGGACGGCCATTTGCTGCGGCTGGCCAAGGTCGCGCTCAACGGCATCGATCCCGTCGACGTACGCCGGAGCTACCGCTACGAACAGGGCTTCACCTTCGAGGCGAGCCTGGCCGGGACCGCCGACCGGGTCCGTTCCGCCTTCGGCAAGGAGACCGGCCCATGAGTACGGTGTCCGCCGCGCGCGACAAGACCATGACGCCGGAGGAGGTCGTCGGCCGGCTGCGCAGTGGCATGACGATCGGCATCGGCGGCTGGGGCTCGCGGCGCAAACCGATGGCCCTGGTACGGGCGTTGCTCCGGTCCTCCGTCACCGACCTGACGGTGATCTCCTACGGCGGCCCGGACGTCGGGCTGCTCGCCGCCGAGGGCCGGATCGCCCGCCTGGTCACGGCGTTCGTGACGCTCGACTCCATCCCGCTGGAGCCGCACTACCGGGCGGCCCGGCAGCGCGGTGCGTTCGCGCTGACGGAGATCGACGAGGCGATGTTCATGTGGGGGCTGCACGCGGCGGCCAACCGGCTGCCGTTCCTGCCGGTGCGGGCGGGGCTCGGCTCCGATGTGATGAGGGTCAACCCGGAGCTGCGGACGGTGACTTCACCGTACGAGGACGGCGAGGAGTTCGTCGCGGTGCCGGCCCTGCGGATGGACGCGGCGCTGGTCCACCTGAACCGGGCGGACCGGCTGGGCAACGGCCAATACCTGGGCCCCGACCCGTACTTCGACGACCTGTTCTGCGAGGCGGCGGACGAGGCGTATGTCTCCTGCGAACGCCTGCTGGAGACGGCGGAGTTGACGAAAGGATCCGTGGCGCCGCAGACCCTCCTCGTCCAGCGGCACTCCGTCACCGGTGTGGTGGAGACACCGGGCGGCGCGCACTTCACCTCCTGCGTTCCCGACCAGCCGCGCGATGAGCCGTTCCAGAAGGCGTACGCGGCCGCGGCGGCGGACCCGGCGGCCTGGGCGGAGTTCAGCGCACGCTTCCTGCCTCCGGACGGCGACGAGAAGAGCTACCACCAGGCGGTCCGCACCTGGCACGAGGAGCGGAAATGACCCCATCCGCCTTCAAGGGCATCACCCGCGCCGAGTACTGCGTGATCGCCTGCGCGGAGGCCTGGCGTGGCGACGGCGAGGTGCTGGCGAGCCCGATGGGCGCGGTCCCGTCCGTCGGCGCGCGGCTGGCCCGGCTGACCTTCGCGCCCGAACTGCTGCTCACCGACGGCGAGGCGATGATCGTGGACGCGGACGGCGAGACGGAGGGCTGGCTCCCGTACCGCAAGCACCTCACTCTGGTGACCGGCGGGCGGCGGCACGTGATGATGGGCGCGAGCCAGATCGACCGGTTCGGCAACCAGAACATCTCCTGCATCGGCGCCTGGGAACGGCCCGACCGCCAGCTCCTGGGCGTACGCGGAGCGCCGGTCAACACGCTCAACAACCCGGTGAGTTACTGGATCCCCCGGCACTCGACCCGGGTCTTCGTCGAGCGGGTCGACATGGTCTGCGGGGTCGGACACGACCGGGCCGAGGCAGCGGGACACTCGGCCACGCGCTTCCACCGCATCCCTCAAGTCGTCAGCGATCTCGGCGTGTTCGACTTCGCGACCCCGGACCGCTCGATGCGGCTGGCCTCGGTCCACCCGGGCGTCACGGTGGACCAGGTCCGCGAAGCGACGGGCTTCACCCTCACCGTGCCCGACGACGTCCCGTACACCCGCGACCCCTCCCCCGCCGAACTCCACCTGATCCGCGAGGTCATCGACCCGGCGGGCACCCGTGACCGCGAGGTGCGGGCCTGATGCGTACAGCGCTCACGGACCTCACCGGTGTCCGCCACCCGATCGTGCAGACGGGTATGGGATGGGTCTCCGGTCCTCGCCTGGTCACGGCGACCGCGCGGGCGGGCGCGCTCGGCATCCTGGCTTCCGCGACGATGACGCCGGACCAACTGCGTTCCGCCGTAAGGGAGGTGAGGTCCCGGACGGACGCTCCGTTCGGCGTGAACCTGCGCGCGGACGCCGGAGACGCGCGGGAGCGGGTGCGGATCATCGTGGAGGAGGGTGTCCGGGTGGCTTCGTTCGCGCTGGCCCCGTCGAAGGAGCTCATCGCGGAGCTGAAGGACGCCGGGGTGGTGGTCATTCCGTCGGCGGGGGCCCGGCGGCATGCGGAGAAGGTGGCGGCGTGGGGCGCGGACGCGGTGATCGTGCAGGGCGGCGAGGGCGGCGGACATACCGGGAGCGTGGCGACGACGGTGCTGCTGCCGCAGGTGGTCGACGCGGTGGACATCCCGGTGATCGCGGCGGGCGGCTTCCACGACGGGCGCGGGCTGGTGGCGGCGCTGGCGTACGGGGCGGCGGGCGTGGCTATGGGGACCAGGTTCCTGCTGACCTCGGACTCGACGGTGCCGGATGCGGTGAAGGCGCGGTATCTGGCGGCCACGGTCCGGGACATCACGCTGACGACCGCCGTGGACGGGCTCCCGCACCGGATGCTCCGTACGGAGATGGTGGCGGAGCTGGAGGGAGCGGGACGGATGCGTGCGCTGTCCCGGGCGGTGCGGCAGGCCGCCCGCTTCCGGCGGATCTCCGGGCACAGCTGGCCGGGGATGGTGCGGGACGGGTTGGCGCTGCGGCACGGCAAAGAGCTGACCTGGGGCCAGGTGTTGCTGGCGGCGAACACGCCGATGCTGCTGAGGGCGGCGATGGTGGAGGGCCGCGTGGATGTGGGCATCATGGCGTCCGGCCAGGTCGCGGCCCTGATCGAGGACCTGCCGAGCGTGGGGATGCTGGTGGGGCGGGTGATGGCGGAGGCGGATGACGCCTTGGCATCGCTGCCGTTGCGCGAGCGCAACGACTCGGCGGCGCGTTCCGGCTCGGTGGCGCCTTCCGGCCCGGCTGCCGACTCAAGCCCGCCCGGCGCTTGAGGACGGGCCCGACACTTCCAGCCCGTCCGGCGATCGAGGACACCCACGGAGACCGGCGGCCGAGGCCGGGGCCCTTTCGGGACTCTGCCCCGGACCCCGGTCCTCAATCGCCCGGACGGCTCACTATGCGTCGCCCGGCACTCGAAGTGCCGAACGGCTGGGACAGGCCACCTCTACGCGGCCCGACGCCCCCGCGCAGGCGCACCGGACCGCGCCGCACCGCCGGCACGGCCCGCGCCACCGCCGGCCGTGCCACCGGCACCCGCACCGGACCCCCGCCGCCCCCGACCCCGGCTCCCGGAACGCACCGTGCCGCCGCCGGAGCCGGCCGAGCCGGAACCGCCCGACCTCGTCCGCTGCTTCGGCGGCGTCGGCTGCGGGACCTCGATCACGATCGCGACACCCGACGGCTCACGCGCGCCCGTGATGCGGGACAGCTCCTCGTCGCTGGAGGTGACCCGCGTGGTGCGCGGCGCGATGCCCGCGTCCTGCATCAGCCGGGTCATCTCCCGCTTCTCCTCGGGCAGCACCAGCGTGACGACGCTGCCGGACTCACCGGCGCGCGCCGTGCGGCCGCCACGGTGGAGGTAGTCCTTGTGGTCGGTCGGCGGGTCCACGTTCACGACGAGGTCGAGGTCGTCGACGTGGATGCCACGGGCCGCCACGTTCGTCGCGACGAGCGCGGTGACCTGGCCGTTCTTGAACTGGTCAAGCGTCCGGTTGCGCTGCGGCTGCGAGCGCCCGCCGTGCAGCGCGGCAGCCCGTACACCGCTGGCGAGAAGCCGCTTGGCGAAGCGGTCGGCGGCGCGCTTGGTGTCGACGAACATGATCACGCGGCCCTCACGGGCGGCGATCTTCGTGGCGACGGCCTTCTTGTCCGTCTCGTCCAGGACGTGGAGCACGTGGTGCTCCATCGTGGTGACCGCACCGGCGGACGGGTCGACGGAGTGGACGACCGGGTCGGTGAGGAACATCTTGACGAGGCGGTCGATGTTCTTGTCCAGGGTCGCGGAGAACAGCATCCGCTGCCCGTCCGCCTCGACCTGCTTGAGCAGGGCGACGACCTGCGGCATGAAGCCCATGTCGGCCATCTGGTCGGCCTCGTCGAGGACGGTGATGGAGACCTCGTCCAGCCGGCAGTCACCGCGCTCGATGAGGTCCTTGAGCCGGCCCGGCGTGGCGACGAGCACTTCGGCGCCGCGCCGCAGCGTGGCGGACTGCCGGGTGATCGACATACCGCCGACGACCGTGGCGAGCCGCAGGTTCACGGCGGTGGCGTACGGGGTGAGCGCGTCGGTGACCTGCTGGGCCAGCTCACGGGTCGGGACGAGGACCATGGCCAGCGGGGCACGCGGCTCGCTGCGGCGCCCGGCGGTGCGGGCGAGCAGGGCCAGGCCGAAGGCGAGGGTCTTGCCGGAGCCGGTGCGGCCACGGCCGAGGATGTCCCGGCCGGCCAGCGAGTTCGGCAGGGTCGCGCCCTGGATCGGGAACGGCTCGATGACGCCCTGTGCGGCAAGGGTCTTCAGCAGCGCGGCCGGCATGTCGAGGTCGGCGAAGGCCTCGACGGAAGGCAGCGCCGGGGTCACCGTCTCCGGCAGCGCGAACTCGCCCTGCGGCGGAGTGGCGCGGCGACGGGCCGGAGCCTTGGAGCGGGCGCCACCGCCACGGTTGCCCGACGCTGCCTGAGCGCCACCGCCACGGTTGCCCGACGGCGCCTGGGCGGAGGAGCCCTGGCCGCGGCCACGGGCCGGGCGGGAGCGGGGGGTGCGGTCCTGGCGTTCGAAGCGGGTCATACGGAATTGCCCTCCTGGGGGATTCCTGGGCAACTACGGATGCGGATGGCCGCCGGTGTGCTTGTCCGACCGCTGGTCGTGCGCCCCCAGGATGCGCGCACAAAGCGGATGGTTCTCTCGGACAGCTCAAAGATTCGGACAGCTCAAAAAGGTCGGACAGCACAAACCGGGGCCCGCACCTGTACGGTGCGGGCCCCGGTCAGCGAGGTACGCGTCGCGGCAATCAGGCCGGGACGATGTTCTCCGCCTGCGGGCCCTTCTGGCCCTGCGTGACGTCGAAGGAGACCTTCTGGCCCTCCTGGAGCTCACGGAAGCCCGAGGTGGCGATGTTGGAGTAGTGGGCGAAGACGTCGGCGCCGCCGCCGTCCTGCTCGATGAAGCCGAAGCCCTTTTCCGAGTTGAACCACTTCACGGTACCGGTGGCCATGTCATTCTCCTAAAACAGGTGCAGTGCCGAGAATCCGCACTTTACGGATTCCAAGTCGCCGCATTGAGCCCCATCCGGAGAAAGCCGGAAAACAATAAAGCGCCTGAGGAAGCATTCCCGTCAGGCGCACATAAAGTTCATGGGTACCAAAACTGCAACGGGAACACCGTAGCACGTCCTCCCTTCCGGTGGTGGATCACGCCACGCCGTGGGAGGGAAGGGGCCTCACAGGCGCTCGACGACGGTGACGTTGGCCTGGCCGCCGCCCTCGCACATGGTCTGGAGCCCGTAGCGGCCGCCGGTGCGTTCCAGCTCGTGCAGGAGCGTGGTCATCAGCTTGGCGCCGGTCGCGCCGAGCGGATGGCCGAGCGCGATGGCCCCGCCGTTGACGTTGACGCGCTCGGGGTCCGCGCCGGTCTCCCTCAGCCAGGCGAGGACCACCGGCGCGAAGGCCTCGTTGATCTCGACCAGGTCGATGGCGTCGATCGTGAGGCCGGTCTTCTTCAAGGCGTACGCGGTGGCCGGGATCGGCGCGGAGAGCATGCGGATCGGGTCCTCGCCTCGTACGGAGAGGTGGTGGATCCGGGCGCGCGGGGTCAGGCCGTGTTCGGCGACGGCCCGCTCCGAGGCGATGAGCAGCGCGGCGGCCCCGTCGGAGACCTGCGATGAGCAGGCGGCGGTGATCGTGCCGCCGGGCAGGACGGGGCTCAGTGCGGCCATCTTCTCCAGGGTCGTGTCGCGGCGCGGGCCCTCGTCCACGGTGACCTTCCCGTACGCGACGGTCTCGCGCGTGAAGCGGCCCTCGTCGATGGCGCGGACGGCGCGCCGGTGGGAGGTGAGCGCGTACTCCTCCATGTCCCGGCGGCCGATGTTCCACTTCTCCGCGATGAGCTGCGCGCCGTGGAACTGGCTGACGGGCGCGTCGCCGTACCGCGCGCGCCAGCCCACGCTGCCCGCGTACGGGCCCTCGGTGAGGCCGAGCGGTTCGGCGGCCTGGCGGGAGGCGAAGGCGATCGGGATCTGGGTCATGTTCTGCGTGCCGCCCGCCACCACGAGGTCCTGGGTGCCGGAGAGGACGCCTTGGGCCGCGAAGTGGAGGGCCTGCTGGGAGGAGCCGCACTGCCGGTCGATGGTGACGCCCGGCACCTCCTCGGGCAGCCCGGCGGCCAGCCAGGACGTACGGGCGATGTCGCCGGCCTGCGGTCCGACGGTGTCCAGGCAGCCGAAGACGACGTCCTCCACGGCCGCCGGGTCGACACCCGAGCGGGCGATCAGCTCCCGCAGCACATGGGCGCCGAGGTCTGCGGGATGGACGGCCCCGAGGCCTCCTCGGCGCCGTCCGACAGGTGTCCGTACCGCTTCGACGATGTAGGCCTCGGCCATGGCTGCTGCTCCTCGGTCGTCAGGAGGTGGCTAGGTGCGCAGAGCGATCCCGTCCAGCACCATCGACAGGTACTGGCGGGCGATCTCCTCGGGGCTGTGGTGTCCGCCGGGCCGGTACCAGGAGGCGGCGACCCAGACGGTGTCGCGGACGAAGCGGTAGGTGAGGCGGATGTCCAGGTCGGCGCGGAAGGCGCCTTCGGCGACGCCGCGTTCCAGCGTGGAGAGCCAGGCCTTCTCGAACTTCGTCTGCGAGTCGGTGAGGTAGGCGAAGCGCGGCTGGGTGGCGAGGTGCTTGGACTCCTTCTGGTAGATCGCGACGGCCGGTCGGTGCCGGTCGATCTCCCGGAAGGACTCGGTCACCAGTGCCTCGATGGTCTCGCGCGGGCCGAGTCCGGCCGCCAGGACCGCGTCGTACCCCTGCCAGAGCTCGTCGAGGAAGGCGGAGAGGATCTCGTCGATCATCGATTCCTTGGAATCGAAGTGGTAGTAGAGGCTGCCGGCGAGCATCCCCGCCTCGTCCGCGATGCGGCGGACGGTGGTGGCGTTGTATCCCTGGGCGGCGAAGACCTCGGCGGCGGTGGCGAGGAGTTCGCGGCGCCGTTCGGGGGTGGGGGTCACCTGGGGCTTCTTCTTGGTAGGCACCGGTCCATTGTCCGCCCGCGGCCTGGGTGTTCACGCATGCTGGCTGCTGACGGCGACGACCTCGCCGGTCATGTAGGACGAGTAGCCGCTCGCCAGGAAGACGATGACGTTGGCGATCTCCCAGGGCTCGGCGTACCGGCCGAAGGCCTCCTTCTCGGTGAGTTCGGTGAGCAGGTCGGCGGAGGTGACCTTGGCCAGGTGCGGGTGCATGGCGAGGCTCGGAGCGACGGCGTTGACGCGTACGCCGTAGTCGGCGGCTTCGAGCGCGGCGCAGCGGGTGAGGGCCATGACGCCGGCCTTGGCGGCGGCGTAGTGGGCCTGACCGCGCTGGGCGCGCCAGCCGGCGACGGAGGCGTTGTTGACGATCACGCCTCCGGTTCCGGCGGCCTTGAGTGAGCGCAGGGCCGCGCGGGTGCAGCGGAAGGTGCCGTTCAACGTGACGTCGAGGATCTTCGTCCACTGGTCGTCGGTCATCTCGGTGAGTTCGGCGGTGCCGCCGAGGCCGGCGTTGTTGACGACGATGTCGAGGCCGCCGTGGGTGCGTTCGGCGTGGGCGAAGAGGGCCTGGACCTGGTTCTCGTCGGTTACGTCGCAGGTCAGCGCGGTGACGCGGTCGGCGCCGAACTCGTCGGCGAGGGCGTGCGCGCTCTCCTTCAACCGCCTGGCGTGGGCGTCGCCGATGGTGACGCGGGCGCCTTCCTCCAGGAAGCGGCGGGCGGTGGCACCGCCGATGCCGGCTCCGGCGGCGGCGGTGACGACGGCGGTGCGGCCGGTCAGCAGGCCGTGGCCCGGCAGGTAGTGCGGTGCGCTCATCGGCCCGTCCCTCGCGTCTCGACGACTCCTCGACGGTGCTTGGGCCGTACGTTAACCTACCAAACACTTGTTAGGGAACAGCCTCGGCGACAGCGACGCCCTCACGGAAGGCAGGCCCCTCATGGATCTGGCGCGGACACCACGGACGGAAGCGCTGCGAGCCGGGGCGAGGGAATGGCTCCGCGACCATGTGCCCGCCCGGCCGCTCCCGTCGCTGGAGACGGCGGAGGGGTTCGCCGCGCACCGGGCGTGGGAGGCGGAGCTGTACGCGGGCGGGTGGTCGGCTCTCTCCTGGCCCGAGGAGTACGGAGGCCGGGGCGCGGATCTCTTCGGGTGGCTGGCGTTCGAGGAGGAGTACTGGGCGGCGGGCGCGCCGGGCCGGGTCGCGCAGAACGGGATCAGCCTCCTCGCGCCGACCCTCTTCGAGCACGGCACCGCCGACCAGCGGGCCCGGGTGCTGCCGGCGATGGCGAGCGGTGAGGTGATCTGGGCGCAGGCCTGGTCGGAGCCGGAGGCCGGATCGGATCTGGCGGCGCTGCGGTCGCGGGCGGTGCGGACGGCGGGCGGCTGGCTGCTGTCGGGACAGAAGACGTGGTCGTCGCGGGCGGCGTTCGCGGACCGGGCGTTCGGCATCTTCCGTACGGACCCGGCGGCGGCGAAACCGCACCAAGGGCTCACGTACCTGATGTTCGGACTGCGGGCGCCCGGGGTCACGGTCCGGCCGATCGGGCGGCTGGACGGGAAGCCCGCGTTCGCCGAGATCTTCCTGGACGAGGTCTTCGTACCGGACGAGGACGTCATCGGAGAGCCGGGCCGCGGCTGGCACATCGCCATGGCCGCCACCGGCAACGAACGCGGCCTCACCCTCCGCTCCCCCGGCCGCTTCCTGGCCGCCGCCGACCGGCTGACGGCCCTGTGGCGCGCGGCGGGCGACCCGGAGGACACCGCCGTACGGGACCGGGTGGCGGACGCGGTGATCGGCGCGCGGGCGTACCGGCTGTTCACGGCCGCCTCCGCGTCCCGGTTCGCGGCGGGGACGCCGCTGGGAGCTGAGTCGAGCCTGAACAAAATCTTCTGGTCGGAGTACGACATCGCGCTCCACGAGACCGCGTTCGACCTGCTCGGCCCGGACGCGGAGGCGGACGGGCCCTGGGCGGAGGGATACGTCTTCGCGCTGGCGGGACCGGTCTACGCCGGGACCAACGAGATCCAGCGCGACATCGTCGCCGAGCGGCTGCTCGGCCTGCCGAAGGGACGGCGCTGATGCGTTTCCTCCTCACCGGCGAGCAGCGGGAGTTCGCGCGCTCGCTGGACGCGCTGCTGACGGCGGCCGATACGCCTGCGGTGGTACGGGCGTGGGCCGCCGGTGATCACGGACCGGGGCTGGATCTGTGGCGGCGGCTGGCGGAGGCGGGAGTGTTCGCGCTGGCGGTGCCGGAGGCGTACGGAGGTGCGGGCCCGCTCCCGGTGGAGACGGCCGTGGCGTTCGTGGAGCTGGGCCGCCATGGAGTGCCGGGGCCGGTGGTGGAGAGCGTGGCGGTGGCGGTGCTGCTGGGCGCGGTGGGCGGTCCGGCGGCCGAGGAGTGGCTGCCGAGGATCGCGGACGGTACGGCGGTGGCATCGCTGGTCCTGGAGGCGTACAGGCCGTACGCGCTGGACGCCGATGTGGCGGAGGCGGTGTTCGTGGTGACCGGGGACGAGCTGCGACTGACGCGGGATCCCGGAAAGCCCATGACCTCCATGGACCCGGCCCGGCGGCTCTTCCGTCCGGCGGCGGGCGGCGAGGTGGTGGCCTCCGGGGCCCGGGTGCGCGAGGCGGCAAGGGCGGCGGGCACCCGGGCCACCTTCGCGACGGCGGCCCAGGCGCTCGGCTGCGGCGAGGCGCTGCTGCGGGCGACGGTGGCGTACGTCAAGCAGCGCACCCAGTTCGGCGCGCCCGTCGGCTCCTTCCAGGCCGTCAAGCACCGCCTCGCGGACACCTTGCTCGGCCTGGAGTTCGCGAGACCGCTGCTGTACGGGGCAGCGGTGGAGCTGGCCGAGGACGCGCCCGGGGCCGGGGCGGCGGTGGCGGCGGCGAAGGTGGCGGCGGGCGAGGCGGCGTACGCGGCGGCCCGCACCGCGGTGCACCTGCACGGCGCGGTCGGTTACACCGAGGAGCTGGACCTGGCGTGGTGGCTGCGCCGGGCCCGGCCGCTGCGGGACGCGTGGGGGACGCCGTCGGCGTGCCGGGCGCGGGTGCTGGAGGGTTGAGAACCTCTCAGGTCCGGAGCGGCGTCACTTCCGGCGTACCGTACGCAGCGGCTGTCCGGGCCGCCAGGACTCGATGACCAGGAAGTCACCGTCCAGACCGATGCGGACCGCCTCCGTCAGCTCGGCGCGGAAGAGGTGGAAGGGCTGGGGCGGGTCGGCGTCCTCGATGACGCGGGCGAGGAACTCCGGGTCGGTCACCTCGACGGCCCGGCCGCTGACCCGGACATCGCCGTCGCCCATCTCGGCGTCGGGGCCCGGGTTGGCGTGGAGCGCGAAGCGCGGGTCGCGGCGCAGGTCCAGGGCCTTGCGGGAGTCCGGCATCATGCCGAGCAGCAGCTCGCCGAAGCGGAAGTCGGCCTCCAGGCCGGTGGCGCGCGGCGAGCCGTCCGCGCGCACGGTGGCGAGGACGTGGTGCTTGTAGAGCTGGAAGCGCCGGCGCACGGTGTCGGCGAAGACAGGCTCGGCGGCGGCGAAGCCACTCCAGGAGAGAGGTGAGGAAGACGTCATGGCCGCCATGGAACACCTGATACCCGACACCTTCTGTCCGGTATCGCTGACCTTCTCCGGCCGCTCACACGTCCGAGAACGTGATGACCACCGCCTGGCCCATCGTCCGCAGCACGCCCGGCGATCCGTCCTCGGCGAGCACCGCGTCGTAGCGGTCGAGCCGGATGTCCGTCCCGTCGAGCACGGCGCCGTCGTCCAGCGAGAGCGCGAGCACCGCGCCGCCCGGCGGCGCCATGAGGCGTACGGTGCCGCAGACGACCGCGGTCTCCGCCCGCGTACGCCCTCTGCGGTACATGACGTTCAGGTTGACGACGGGACCGGCCAGCAGGAAGCCGTCGGTCGGCGTGTCGCCGGCGAAGTCGTGCGGCCACAGCGGCTCGTCGACGATGTGGTGTTCGCCGCCGACGACGAGGTCCATGCCCGCGCCTTCGACCACCGTCAGCGTGCGGTCGACGTCCGGGAAGAGCGAGAACGGGCCGTCGGCGGTGACGTCGGCGAGGCTCACCCGCCAGTCGAACCCGTCGCCTCCTGCGGGCGCGGCCGCCACCTCGCGGGTCAGGCCGCCGGCGTTCTTCCACGGGACGGGCGTACGGTCGGCGGCGCGCAGGATCCGCGTACTCATCGGACGATCCCCTGAGCCTCGGCGGCGGCCAGCCAGGACGGGAACTCCGTGAGCAGCCGGTCGTACAGCTCGGTGTCCGAGACCTTCCGCGGGTCGAGCCCGGCGTGAAAGTATCCGGCGTTGTCCACGACCCGCTTGGCCGGGACGGCCAGCTCGTCCAGCTTGCGCAGGAAGTCGAACTGACTGCTGCGGGTGTCGCCGAAGCCGACGAACTGCCAGAACAGCGGCAGCTTCGCGGCCTTGCAGAGGTAGCGCTCGGCGGCCGGCTTGCTGATCGGTCCGCCGTCCGTCTGGAAGACGACGAGGGCGGGCGCGGTGGAGCCGCTGTCGAGGTAGTGGTCGATGACCGCGTCCATCGCCAGGTGGTAACTGGTCTTCCCCATGTGCCCGAGGCCCGCCACGATCTGGTCGATCCGGCCGCGGTGGTTGTCGAGCGCGATGTCGGTGACCGCGTCGATGTCCGTGGAGAAGAAGACGACGGGCACGCGGCCGTCGTCGTCGAGGTTGGCCGAGAGGCCCAGCACCCGGTCGGCGAGCGCCTGGACGCTGCCGTCCTTGTAGTAGTCACGCATCGAACCGGAGTGGTCGAGGACGAGGTAGACGGCCGCGCGCCGGCCGTTCAGTCCGTGCTTCTCCAGCGAGACGCCGGCGCTCTTGTACAGGCTGACGAGCCCGGGAGCCGTCTCCCGTACCTTCTCCAGGCTGATGGCCGGGCAGGTGGCGGCCGCCGTGTTCACGCCGTGCATGGCGCCCCCTCTGTGCGGTCCGTGCTCTGCGGACCTAGAGCATAGGGGTGCCCCGGCGCCGGAGGTGCCCGTACCGGTTCGCTATCTTGATCGCCGCCGACCTGCGCCGGCCCCGCAGCGCACTCCCAGTGAAGGAGCCGGTCATGGAGGCCGCCGCCACCACGTGTTACCGCCATCCGTCGTACGAGACGTATGTCCGCTGCACCCGCTGCGAGCGCACCATCTGCCCCGACTGCATGCACGAGGCCTCGGTGGGCTACCACTGCGCGGAGTGCGTGAAGGAGGGCCGGCGCTCGGTGCGGCAGGCCCGGACGGTGTTCGGCGGTGCGGTGGCCGGAGCGGTGGCGCCGGCGGTGACGTACGTACTGATGGCGCTCAATGTGGTGGCGTACGTCGCCGAAGTGGTCCGGCCCGAGATCGTGGACCGGTTCGCGGTGCTCGGTGCGGCGCTGACCGGGCCGGACGGCGAGCAGTACTACTACCGGGGCGAGACGTTCGCCGGGTACGAGCTGACGGGCATCGCGGACGGCGAGTGGTACCGGCTGGTGACCGGGGCCTTCCTGCATCTGCCGCCGGACGCCTCGTTCGGCGTGATGCACCTGCTGTTCAACATGTTCGCGCTGTGGAACATCGGCCGGGTGGTGGAGGGTCAGCTCGGCCGGGCCCGGTATCTGGCGCTGTATCTGCTGTCGGCGGTGGGCGGTTCCGTCGCCGTGTATCTGCTGGCGCCGGACACCTCCACCGTGGGCGCCTCGGGTGCGGTGTTCGGTCTTGCGGCCTCGTACTGGGTGATCAACCGGCGGCTCGGCCATGACATGGCGGCAGTGAACCGGTTCATGGCCGGGTTCCTGCTCTGGATGGTGCTCTCGGCGCTGTTCACCTCGTGGCAGGGGCACCTGGGCGGGCTGGTGACCGGGGCGGTGGTGACGTACGGACTCGCCTACGCGCCGGCGCGGCTGCGAACCCGGCCGGTCCAGCTGGCGGGCGCGGTGGTGCTGGTGGTCCTGTTCGCGGTGGCGGTGGTGGTGCAGACCACGGAGCTGACGGGCGGCGCGGTCCGGCTGGGCGGCTGAGGACCTCCGGAGGAAACCAGGCCCGCTGGAGGAAACCGGCCCCGGACGCGCCACGGCGCCCACTGAGTCCGGTCGGGGACAGGCGGGCGCCGCGTTCAGTTCCGTACGCCGTTGTACGGGACGTTTCGTGGGGGCTCACCCCCGGGCCGCGTGGCCCAGGGGGAACCCGGGTGGTGCTCAGACCAGCAGGGACCGGTCCGTCGGGCGGATCGGCGCGTGCAGGGCGCTGGTCCCGGTCAGGAAGCGGTCCACACCGCGGGCGGCGGAGCGGCCCTCGGCGATCGCCCAGACGATCAGCGACTGGCCGCGGCCCGCGTCACCGGCGACGTAGACGCCGTCGACGTTGGTCGCGTAGCTCTCGTCGCGGGCGACGTTGCCACGTGCGTCGAGCTCCAGGCCGAACTGCTGGACCAGACCGTTGGACTGGTCGGTTCCGGTGAAGCCCATGGCGAGGGTGACGAGCTGCGCGGGGATGCGCCGCTCCGTGCCGGGCTTCTGCTCCAGCTTACCGTCCTTGAACTCGACCTCGACCAGGTGGAGGGCCGCGACGTTTCCGTCCTCGTCGCCCTCGAAGTGGGTGGTGGAGACGGAGTAGACCCGCTCGCCGCCCTCCTCGTGCGCGGAGGTGACCTTGTAGAGCATCGGGAAGGTCGGCCACGGCTGGTTCGGGTTCCGGTCCTCGCCCGGCTTCGGCATGATCTCCAGCTGGGTGACGGAGGCCGCGCCCTGGCGGTGGGCGGTGCCGACGCAGTCGGCGCCGGTGTCGCCGCCGCCGATGACGACGACGTCCTTGCCGCCGGCGTGGATCGGGGCGACGGTCAGGTCGCCCTCCTGCACCTTGTTGGCGAGCGGCAGGTACTCCATCGCGAAGTGGATGCCGCCCAGCTCACGGCCGGGGGCCGGCAGGTCGCGGGAGACGGTGGCACCGGCCGCGATGACGACCGCGTCGTAGCGGCGGCGGAGCTTGGCGGCGTCGATGTCCTGGCCGATCTCCACACCGGTACGGAACTTGGTGCCTTCCAGGCGCATCTGCTCGATGCGGCGGTTGATGTGCGACTTCTCCATCTTGAACTCGGGGATGCCGTAGCGGAGGAGGCCTCCGATGCGGTCCGCGCGCTCGTAGACGACGACGGTGTGGCCGGCCCGGGTCAGCTGCTGGGCGGCGGCGAGTCCCGCCGGGCCCGAGCCGATGACGGCGACGGTCTTGCCGGAGAGGCGCTCGGGCGGCTGCGGGGTGACGTCGCCGCTCTCCCACGCCTTGTCGATGATGGAGACCTCGACGTTCTTGATGGTGACGGCCGGCTGGTTGATGCCGAGCACGCACGCCGACTCGCACGGCGCCGGGCAGAGCCGCCCGGTGAACTCCGGGAAGTTGTTCGTGGCGTGCAGCCGCTCGGAGGCGGCGGTCCAGTCCTCGCGGTAGGCGTAGTCGTTCCACTCGGGGATGAGGTTTCCGAGCGGGCAGCCGTTGTGGCAGAACGGGATGCCGCAGTCCATGCAGCGGCCGGCCTGCTTGCTGATGATCGGGAGCAGCGAGCCCGGAACGTAGACCTCGTTCCAGTCCTTGACGCGCTCGGCCACGGGGCGGGTCTGGGCGACCTCGCGTCCGGTGGTCAGGAAGCCCTTGGGGTCAGCCATTGATCGCCGCCTCCATCATCTTCTCGGTGGTCTCCTGCTCGGAGAGACCGGCGAGCTCAGCGGCGTCCTTGGCGGCGAGCACTGCCTTGTACGTGGACGGGATGATCTTGCTGAAGCGGGACACCGCGGTGTCCCACTCGGCGAGGAGCTTCTCCGCGACGGTGGAGCCGGTCTCCTCGTGGTGGCGGCGCACGACGTCGTGCAGCCACTGCCGGTCGGTGTCCGTGAGCTCCTCGATCGCGCCGAGGTTGCCCACGTTGACGTTGTCGCGGTTCAGGTCGATGACGTACGCGACGCCGCCCGACATACCGGCGGCGAAGTTGCGTCCGGTCTCGCCGAGGACGACGGCGTGGCCGCCGGTCATGTACTCGCAGCCGTGGTCGCCGACGCCTTCGGAGACGACGGTCGCGCCGGAGTTGCGGACGCAGAAGCGCTCGCCGGTGCGGCCACGCAGGAAGAGCTCGCCGCCGGTCGCTCCGTAGCCGATGGTGTTGCCGGCGATGGTGGAGTACTCGGCGAGGTGGTCGGCGCCGCGGTCCGGGCGGACGATCACACGGCCGCCGGAGAGGCCCTTGCCGACGTAGTCGTTGGCGTCGCCCTCCAGGCGCAGCGTGACGCCGCGCGGGAGGAAGGCGCCGAAGGACTGGCCGGCGGAGCCGGTGAAGGTGATGTCGATGGTGTTCTCGGGCAGGCCCGCACCGCCGAACTTCTTGGTCACCTCGTGGCCGAGCATGGTGCCGACCGTGCGGTTGATGTTGCGGATGGCGACCTGCGCGCGGACCGGCTGGGCGGCCTCGGGGCTTATCGCGCCGAGCGCGTCGGCGGCCAGCTTGATCAGCTGGTTGTCGAGCGCCTTGGTCAGGCCGTGGTCCTGCTCGACGATCCGGTGGCGGACCGCGCCGTCGGGCAGGTCGGGGACGTAGAAGAGCGGGGCCAGGTCGAGGCCCTGCGCCTTCCAGTGGGTGACGGCCCGGTCGGTGTCGAGCAGCTCGGCGTGGCCGACGGCCTCCTCGATGGAGCGGAAGCCCAGCTCGGCGAGGATCTCGCGGACCTCTTCGGCGATGAACTCGAAGAAGTTGACGACGTACTCGGCCTTGCCGGAGAACCGGTCGCGGAGCACCGGGTTCTGCGTGGCGATGCCGACCGGGCAGGTGTCCAGGTGGCAGACGCGCATCATGACGCAGCCGGAGACGACGAGCGGCGCGGTCGCGAAACCGAACTCCTCGGCGCCGAGCAGCGCGGCGATGACGACGTCGCGGCCGGTCTTGAGCTGGCCGTCGGTCTGGACGACGATGCGGTCGCGCAGGCCGTTGAGCAGCAAGGTCTGCTGGGTCTCGGCGAGACCGAGCTCCCAGGGGCCGCCCGCGTGCTTGAGCGAGGTGAGCGGCGATGCGCCCGTTCCGCCGTCGTGGCCGGAGATCAGGACGACGTCCGCGTGGGCCTTGGAGACACCGGCGGCGACCGTGCCGACGCCGACCTCGGAGACCAGCTTCACGTGGATCCGCGCCTGCGGGTTCGCGTTCTTCAGGTCGTGGATCAGCTGGGCGAGGTCTTCGATGGAGTAGATGTCGTGGTGCGGCGGCGGCGAGATGAGGCCGACGCCGGGCGTCGAGTGACGCGTCTTGGCGACCCACGGATAGACCTTGTGGCCGGGCAGCTGGCCGCCCTCGCCGGGCTTGGCGCCCTGCGCCATCTTGATCTGGATGTCGTCCGCGTTGACCAGGTATTCGCTGGTCACACCGAAGCGGCCGGAGGCGACCTGCTTGATGGACGAGCGGCGCGCCGGGTCGTACAGGCGGTCGGCGTCCTCGCCGCCCTCGCCGGTGTTCGACTTGCCGCCGAGCTGGTTCATCGCGATGGCGAGCGTCTCGTGCGCCTCGCGGGAGATCGAGCCGTACGACATGGCGCCGGTGGAGAACCGCTTGACGATCTCGGAGGCGGGCTCGACCTCGTCGATGGAGATCGGCTCGCGGCCGGAGTCGAAGCCGAAGAGGCCGCGGAGCGTCATCAGGCGCTCGGACTGCTCGTTCACCCGGTCCGTGTACTGCTTGAAGATGTCGTAGCGGCGGTTGCGGGTGGCGTGCTGGAGGCGGAAGACCGTCTCCGGGTCGAACAGGTGCGGCTCGCCCTCCCGGCGCCACTGGTACTCGCCGCCGATCTCCAGCGCGCGGTGCGAGGCCGCGATGCCGGAGGCCGGGTACGCCTTCGTGTGCCGGGCGGCGACCTCCTTGGCGACGACGTCCAGGCCGGCGCCGCCGATCTTGGTGGCGGTGCCGTTGAAGTACGTCGCGACGAAGGCCTCGTCCAGGCCGATGGCCTCGAAGACCTGGGCGCCGCGGTAGGAGGCGACGGTGGAGATGCCCATCTTGGACATGACCTTGAGGACGCCCTTGCCGAGCGCGTAGATCAGGTTCCGGATGGCCTGCTCGACCTCGATGTCCTCGATGAACGTGCCGGCGCGGACCAGGTCCTCGACGGACTCCATGGCGAGGTACGGGTTGACCGCGGCGGCGCCGTAACCGATGAGCAGCGCGACGTGGTGGACCTCGCGGACGTCACCGGCCTCGACCAGTAGGCCCACCTGGGTGCGCTGCTTGGTGCGGATGAGGTGGTGGTGGACGGCGGAGGTGAGCAGCAGCGACGGGATCGGCGCGTGCTCGGCGTCGGAGTGCCGGTCGGAGAGGACGATGAGGCGGGCGCCGTCCTCTATGGCGGCGTCGACCTCGTCGCAGATCTTCTCCAGCCGCGCGGCCAGCGCGTCGCCGCCGCCGCTGACCCGGTAGAGGCCGGAGAGGGTCGCGGCGCGCATGCCGGGCATGTCGCCGTCGGCGTTGATGTGTATCAGCTTGGCGAGCTCGTCGTTGTCGATCACCGGGAACGGCAGCGTGACGCTGCGGGCCGCGGCGGCGGTCGGCTCCAGGATGTTGCCCTGCGGGCCGAGCGAGGAGCGCAGCGAGGTGACGAGCTCCTCGCGGATGGCGTCCAGCGGCGGGTTGGTGACCTGGGCGAAGAGCTGGGTGAAGTAGTCGAAGAGCAACCGGGGACGCTCGGAGAGCGCGGCGATCGGCGAGTCGGTGCCCATGGAGCCGAGCGGCTCACCGGCGGTGCGGGCCATCGGCGCGAGGATGATGCGCAGCTCTTCCTCGGTGTAACCGAAGGTCTGCTGGCGACGGGTGACCGAGGCGTGGGTGTGCACGATGTGCTCGCGCTCGGGCAGGTCGCTCAGCTCGATCTCGCCGGTCTGCAGCCACTCCTGGTACGGCTGCTCGGCGGCGAGGGACGCCTTGATCTCGTCGTCCTCGATGATGCGGTGCTCGGCGGTGTCGACGAGGAACATCCGGCCGGGCTGGAGGCGGCCCTTGCGGACGACCTTGGCCGGGTCGATGTCCAGGACGCCGACCTCGGAGGAGAGGACGACGAGGCCGTCGTCGGTGACCCAGTAGCGGCCGGGGCGCAGACCGTTGCGGTCGAGGACCGCGCCGACCTGCACGCCGTCGGTGAAGGTGACGCAGGCCGGTCCGTCCCAGGGCTCCATCATCGCGGAGTGGTACTGGTAGAAGGCGCGCCGGGCCGGGTCCATCGAGTCGTGGTTCTCCCACGCCTCGGGAACCATCATCAGCACCGAGTGCGGCAGCGAGCGGCCGCCGAGGTGGAGCAGCTCCAGGACCTCGTCGAAGGAGGCCGAGTCGGAGGCGTCCGGGGTGCAGACGGGGAAGATCCGGTCGAGCTGGGCCTCGCCGAAGAGGCTGGAGGCCAGCTGGGACTCGCGGGCCTTCATCCAGTTGCGGTTGCCCTTGACCGTGTTGATCTCGCCGTTGTGCGCGACGAAGCGGTACGGGTGGGCCAGCGGCCAGCTCGGGAAGGTGTTGGTGGAGAAGCGGGAGTGGACCAGCGCGACCGTGGAGGCGAAGCGGCGGTCGGAGAGGTCCGGGAAGAACGGCTCCAGCTGCCCGGTGGTGAGCATGCCCTTGTAGACGATGGTGCGGGCGGAGAGCGAGGGGAAGTACACCCCGGCCTCACGCTCGGCACGCTTGCGCAGGACGAACGCCTTGCGGTCCAGGACGATGCCGGCGGACTCGCCGTCGGCGACGAAGACCTGGCGGAACTCGGGCATCGTGGCGCGGGCGCCGTTGCCGAGAAGTGCGGGGGTGACCGGGACGTCACGCCAGCCGAGGACGGAGAGGCCCTCCTGGGTGGCGATCTCCTCGATCGTGCGGACGGCCTCGGTGGAGCCGTCGGCGGGGAGGAAGGCGATACCGACGGCGTACGAACCCGCCTCGGGAAGCTCGAACGGGGTCTCGGCGCGCAGGAAGGCGTCGGGGACCTGGCACAGGATGCCGGCACCGTCGCCGGAATCGGGCTCGGAGCCGGTGGCGCCGCGGTGTTCGAGGTTGCGCAGTACGGTCAGCGCCTGCTCGACCAGCTCATGGCTGGCCACACCGGTCAGAGTGGCCACGAACCCGACGCCACAGGCGTCGTGCTCGTTACGGGGGTCGTACATCCCCTGCTGGGCGGGGCGACCGTCCATGGGCGACCAGGCGTCGATACGCATCGGCTCTCCCGTCGTCGTCGTGGCATTTGCGGTGCCGAGGGACGACGTTGGCCCTCTGCGAAATTTCGTGCAGGTTACATGATGGGGCGCTTCTCAAGAAGCGGAAGGCGCGTTCCAACATACGGACACCACGGTGACCGGAAGTGACTGGGTGACCAGAGGTGACCGCTGACCGGAGGTGGGTCGCTGTCGGATGGTCGGCGCCCGGGGACCCGCAGAGGGCAGGCGTCGTTGCCTGCGGTGCCTACGGCTCATGCCCGGCGGCAAGGGAAACGAAACCACCGAGTAACGGCTACTTATGTGCAGCCCTGCATAGAGACTCATTTTACGGCCGCGGGACCGCTCCCGCCCAGGGGGCGGTGCCAAGACGTACGTCACACGGGTTGCCGCACGGTTAAGCCGTTCGGGCGGGTTCGTTACGCCGTGCACCCCGCCCCGAACACGTCTCTCCGTCAGCCGACCGCGACACCGAACAAGGTGCCGAGCCCGTACGTCAGCGCCGCCGCGCCACCACCGAGGGCGAGCTGCCGCAGCCCGCTGAACCACCAGCTGCGGGCCGTCACCCGGGCCACCGCCGCACCGCAGCCGAAGAGGCCGAGCAGCGCGAGGAGTACCGAGGGCCACAGCGCGCTCGCGCCGAGGAGATACGGCAGCACGGGCAGCAGAGCACCGAGCGCGAAGGCGCCGAAGGAGGAGACGGCGGCCACCAGCGGGGACGGCAGATCGTTCGGGTCGATGCCGAGCTCCTCGCGGGCGTGGATCTCCAGCGCCTGCTCCGGGTCGCGCGAGAGCTGCCGGGCCACCTCGCCGGCCAGCGGAGCGTCCACGCCCCGGGCCTCGTAGAGCGCGGCCAGCTCGGCCATCTCATCCATAGGGTGCTTACGCAGCTCGCGACGCTCGACGGCCAGCTCGGCCTCGACCAGCTCGCGCTGGGAGGCGACGGAGGTGTACTCACCGGCCGCCATGGAGAACGCACCGGCCGCGAGTCCCGCGAGTCCGGTGATGACGATGGTCTGCTGTGAGACCGCACCACCGGCGACACCGGTCATCAGAGCGAGGTTGGAGACCAGACCGTCCATGGCGCCGAAGACGGCGGGGCGCAGCCAGCCGCCGTTCACATCCCGGTGGGTGTGGTTGTCCCGGTGCGCCTCGTGCAGAACGGCGTCGGTCTCGATGATGGCCACTGCTCACTTCTCCCTTGCCGTACAACTTTCGACAAAGTCCAAAGTACGCCTGCCGCACGATCTTCGCCAGAAAGGCAGTCCTGCCTTACCACCGCTCTGGCCTGCGAAGAAAGGCCAGGCTCGCCTTCCGGCCAGTCATCCGAACAGCCCCTTTCGGCGCCGGTCCGGCCGTCGGCGGTCCTCCGCGTGGCAGAGATGCAGAGATACGGAGACGCAGAGGTGCGGAGATACGGACCGGGCCCGGCTCTGGGCCCGGGTCCCGCGGACGGAGGGCGACGCGATGGACACGGCCGTCGGCAAGGAACGGGCCAGAGGTGCGCTGCTGGGTCTCGCGGTCGGGGACGCGCTCGGCGCCCCGGCGGAGAACCTGCGGCCTTCGGAGATCCGCCGCCGCTGGGGACGGATCGAAGGGTTCGTGAGCGAGGACCCGGCGGGGACCGACGACACGGAGTACGCGATCTTCTCCGGGCTGCTGCTGGCCCGGCACGGCTCCGCGCTCACCGTCTCGCACGTGGAGCGGGCCTGGCACCACTGGATCGCGGACCTGGACGAGGGCCCGTTCCGGGGTGCCGGGTTCAGTGAGCGCGGCACGCTGGAGAACCTGCGCCGGGGCCTCGCCGCACCGATCTCGGCCCAGCACCGGCACGCCTGGAGCGACGGCCTGGCGATGCGCGCGGCGCCCTTCGGAGTCTTCGCGGCCGGACGTCCCGCCGAGGCGGCCCGGCTGGTCGCGGTGGACGGCCGGGTCAGCCATGAGGGCGAGGGGATCTACGGGGGCCAGGCGGTGGCGGCCGGCGTGGCGGCGGCGATGGTCGGCGCGGGCCTCGCCTCGGTGATCGCGGCCGCGCTCTCGGTGGTCCCGATGGACTCCTGGACGGCCCGCTCGCTGCGCCGCGCGGTGGCGGCGGCCCAGCGCCCGTACCCGGACCGGCTCACGATGGAGCGGGCCGTACGGTCGGCCGTGGTGATCGGCGGCTATCCGTGGACGGACCTGGCGCCGGAGGCGGTGGGCCTGGCGTTCGGCGCGTTCACGGCGGCGCGCGGCGACTTCCGTACCGCCGTGCTGACCGCTGTGAACATGGGCCGCGACGCGGACACGACGGCGGCGGTGGCGGGGGCTCTGGCCGGTGCGCTGCACGGTTCGGACGCGATCCCGGCGGAGTGGGCGGCGGCGATCGGGCCGGTGCGCGGAAGCTGCCTGCCGTCGATGCGCGGCTACCACGTGCTGGACATCGCCGACCTGCTGACACCGGAGAGCACGGAGGCGGCGGAGAGCCAGGGCCGTGGCGGCGGGCGTGAGCCTTCCGCCGTACGGGACATGGCATCGGTGGCCGCGTCCTTCGAGCCCGTACGGGAGGAGCGGCGATGACGACGACCGGGCTGTCCGCAAGCGCCGCCGCACCCTCCCGACGCGCCCGGATCGAAGGCCTGCTCCTCGGCCTCGCCTCCGGAGACGCCGCCGGGTGGCCTGCCGCGCGGCACCGGGCGGCCCGGATGCCCGAGTGGACCCGGCGGCTCACCAGGGAGCTGGACACCTTCGCCGAGCAGAACGCCACCACCACGCTCCCGGTGCCCATCGCGCTCAACCAGCCGCCGGAGCCCCTGCGGCTCGGGCCGTCCGACGACGCCGAGTGGGCCGCGTTCGCCGGCCGTACGGTGCTGGCGGCGGCGGCCGACGCGGACGGGCTCTCCACCGGCCGCCGGATGCGGGACGCGGTGGACCGGGCCTGGAACGCGCTGGCCGCCACCGTCGCAGCCGCGAGTGCCCGGGCCCCCGAGGTGGAGGCGGCGGTGCTCCCGCTGCGCGCCCGGATCTCGGTACGGGCCGGGCTCGGCAACCTGGCCGCCGGGCTGCGGCCGCCCGCCACCGGCCACGACAACCCGCACTACTTCGACGACGCCGCCTGCGTGCGGGCCGCCGTCCTCGCCGTCGTCCACCCGGGCGATCCGGGGGAGGCGGCGGCGCTCGCGGAGTTCGACGCCCGCTACACCCAGGACGGCGACGGGGTGCACGGCGCGCGGGCCATGGCCGCCGCGATCGCCGTGGCGCTGACCGGAGCGGACGTCGACGCGGTGGTGAACGCCGCCCTCGCCCAGCTCCCCGAAGGCACCGAGATCGCCCGCAACGCCGCGCACGCGGTCCGCCTGGCCCGGGAGTTCGCCGACGAGCCGGCCGGGGCGTTCGCCCTGGTCCCGGTCCTGGAGCACCAGATCGTGGACCACGTCTACAGCTACGGGATCGCCGCCGCCGAGACCGTACCCGTGGCCCTGGCCCTCACCACCGCCGCGCGCGGCGAGATCGCCCAGGCGCTCCCGGCCGCCGCCTGCCTCTCCCGGGTCGCGGACTCCGCGCCCGCGCTGGCCGGTGCGCTGACCGGGACGATCGGCTCGGTCACCGCCGTACCGGCGGGCTGGCGCGAGGCGTGCCGGACGCTCGCGGGCTGTGCGCTGCCTCGGCTCGCGGGCACGGATCTGGTCGAACTCGCCGGGCTGCTGGCAGCCACGGAACCGGCTACTCCGGGTGGACAATTCCGGCATGACGCCCACAACGGCCACGGCTCCCGCCACCTCGATCCCGCAGACCTCCCCGACCACGCCCACACTCGATGACCGCATCAGCCGCGCCCTCGTCGGCGCCGCCGTCGGAGACGCCCTCGGCGGCCCGGTCGAAGGCTGGACGCCCGAGCAGATCGCCGAGCGCCACGGCGGCCGGGTGACCGGCATCGTCGGCCCCTGGCACGGCGAGAACTGGCGCACCGCCCGGCCCATCGCGCCGTACCACAAGGGCGACGGGCACGTCACCGACGACACCCTGATGACCCATGCGCTGATCCGGGTCTATGAGAAGGTCCGCGACCACCTCGACGCGTACGCCGTCGCCGACCACCTCGTCCCGGATCTGCTCTCGCCACGCTGGATCCCGGAGCTGGAGGCCGAGGCGCTGCCGCTCCAGCGGATCTTCCTGGCGGAGAAGTGGCTCGTGGCCCGGCTGCACTACGGGCACGTCGATCCGCGCGAGGCCGGTGCGGGCAACATCGTCAACTGCGGGGCCGCGATGTACATGGCACCGGTCGGCCTGGTCAACGCCGGTCATCCGGAGGCCGCGTACGCCGAGGCGCTGGAGGTCGCCGCGCCTCACCAGTCCTCGTACGGACGCGAGGCCGCCGGAGTCTTCGCGGCCGCCGTCGCCGCCGCCTGCCACCCGGGCGCGACGCCGGACGCGGTGATCGACGCGGCCCTCGCGCTGGCCAAGGACGGCACCCGGTCCGCGATCGAGGAGGTCTGCGAAGTCGCCTCGCACCACGGCGACTTCGAGTCCGCGCTCGCGCCGCTGCGGGCGGCGGTGGAGCCGTTCGACACGGTCGGCCCCGACTACCGCTCCCCCACGCTCGGCGCCCGCCGCCCGTCCCGGCTGCACGCCATCGAGGAACTGCCCATCGCACTGGGCATGTTGCTGATCAGCGGCGGCGACTACCGGCGTACGGTGCTCGGTTCGGTCAACTACGGCCGGGACTGCGACTCCATCGCCACGATGAGCGGCGCGCTCGCGGGCGCGCTGGGCAGTGAGGTCCCGGCCGACTGGGCGGATACGGTCGCGGAGGCGAGCCGACTGGACCTGGAGGCCCCGGCCCGGACCCTGGCGCAGGTGGCCCGCGAGGTCTTCGCCCGTGACCTGGAGCGCCGCGCGGCCCACGAAAAGGCGTTCACCGCGATGGCCGGTGAGCGGTGATCGTCCTCCCGGCGCGGGAGCTGCCGGAGGACCCGCGCCTGCACCGTGCGCAGGGCCCGAGCACCTGCCGGACTCAGTCCGAGGACCCGCGCGTCCGCCTCACCTGGGTGCAGGCCGAGGATCTGGTCGGGCACGAGCTGCGGCAGGCCGCGCAGGACGGGCGGGACGCGCGGGAGATCGCGGAGCGGTGGTACGCGGCCGGAGGCAGCCCCGCACCGGACCGCGCGGGCGCGTCCGAGCCGCCCGCACCGCCGCGTCTGCGCGAGCTGGCCGGTGAGCTGCTGGACGAACTGGCCGCGCTGGAATCGCCGTTGGCGGCGGACGAGCCGACCGGCCTGGCCGAGATCGCGGCCGCCTGCCCGCAGTGGCCGGGGCCGCCGGAGACCGGGCCGGCTCTGACCGGCCAGGACAGGCGGCCCGCCGCCGGCCGGGACCGGACGCCTTCCGTCGACCGCGACCGCCTGCACGCCGCCTGGCTCGGCCGGGCGGCGGGCTGCCTGCTCGGCAAACCGGTCGAGAAGGTGCCGCTCGACGGCATCCGCGCACTCGCCCGCGCCGCCGGCAACTGGCCCCTCACCACCTGGTTCACCGCACGCGGCGTGCCTCCGGACCTCCTCGCCGCCCACCCCTGGAACCGCCGCTCGGCCCCGACCTCCCTCGCCGAGAACATCGACGGCATGCCGGAGGACGACGACCTCAACTACGCGCTCCTCACCTTGCTGTTGCTCCAACGGCACGGCCGCGCCTTCACCACCGCCGACCTGGCCCGCCTCTGGCTCGACGAACTCCCGGCGGGCCGCGCCTTCACCGCCGAGCGGATCGCGTACGGCAATCTCCTCGCGGGCGTCGAGCCACCGGAGACGGCCCGCTTCCGCAACCCGTTCCGCGAGTGGATCGGCGCTCAGATCCGGGCCGACGTGCACGGCTGGACCCATCCCGGCGACCCGGCCGGAGCCGCCGCCCAGGCCCACCGCGACGCGATCCTGACCCACACCGCCAACGGGGTGTACGGCGCGATGTTCACGGCGGCCGCGCTCGCCGTGGCGGCGGGCGGCGAGAGCGATGTGCACGGCTGCCTGGCAGCCGGGCTGCGGGTCGTGCCGCCGCACTCGCGGTACGCCCGCGCGGTCCGGCTCGGGGTCGAAACGGCGCGTACGGAAGGCGAGTTCGACACCGTGGTGGACCAGCTGCACGCCGCGTATGCCGACACCCACCACTGGGTACACGTGCTGCCCAACGCCGCACTGCTCGCCGCCGCACTCACCCACGCCGACGGCGATTTCACCCGGTCGATCGGTAACGCGGTCTCCGGCGGCTGGGACACCGACTCCAACGGGGCCACCGCGGGCTCCCTCGCCGGACTCCTCGCCGGCGCCCCGACCGCTCTGCCCGACCACTGGACGGCCCCGCTGAAGAACCGCCTCGCCACCTCCGTACCCGGCTACGACCAGGCCGGATTCGACACCCTCGCCGCACTGACCCACCAGGAGGCTCTGCGCCCATGACCCGTATCGCGGTGCTCGGCAGCACCAACATGGACCTCGTCGCCTACACCGCCCGAGCCCCGGGTCTCGGAGAGACCGTCACAGGCCGGGAGTTCCGCACGATCCCCGGCGGCAAAGGCGCCAACCAGGCCGTCGCCGCCGCCCGCGCGGGCGGCGAGGTGACGATGATCGGCGCGGTCGGCGACGACGCGTACGGCGTCCGACTGCGCGACGGCCTCGAACACGCCGGAGTGGAAACGGACTTGCTCCACACCGCCGAAGGCCCCAGCGGCACCGCGCACATCGTGGTCGACGACGCCGGGGCCAACGCGATCGTGGTGATCCCCGGTGCCAACGGCGTCGTCACCGCGCTCGGCCCCGGCGAGATCGCGGCGATCGCCGCCGCCGAACTGCTGCTGATGCAGCTCGAACTCCCGCTCTCCGCCGTCGTGGAGGGCGCCCGAGCCGCCAGGTCCCAAGGCGTACGGACCATCCTCACGCCGTCTCCCGTACAACCACTTCCCGATGAACTCCTGGACCACATCGACCTGTTGATCCCCAACGAGCACGAGGCCGCCGAACTCTCCGGACAGGCCGAACCACACGCGGCCGCGCAGATCCTGCTGCGTCAGGTGCCGGAGGTGATCATCACGCTCGGCGCGAAGGGCTCCTTGTACGCGGCCCGTGGCGGCGAGCCGGTGCTCTTCGCGGCGCCCGAGGTGAGCGCCGTCGACACGACCGGCGCCGGGGACACGTTCGTCGGGGCGCTGGCGGTGGCGCTCGGTGAGGGGCGGCCGGTGGCGAAGGCGCTGGCGTTCGCCTCCTCGGCCGCCGCGCTCTGCGTCCAGAAGCCGGGCGCGTCCACGTCCATGCCGTACCGCAGCGAGATCGAGGCAGCATGAGTACGACAGCAGCAGGACCTCTGACCGGGCTGAAGGTCATCGACCTCGCCACGCTCTTCGCCGGGCCGCTCGCCGCCACCATGCTCGGCGACTTCGGCGCCGACGTGATCAAGGTCGAGCATCCTCGTACACCCGACCCGTCACGCGGCCACGGACCCGCCAAGGACGGCGTCGGCCTCTGGTGGAAGCTGCTAGGCCGCAACAAGCGCAACCTGACGCTCGACCTCTCCGCGCCCGGTGGCCGGGACGTGCTGCTCCAGCTGGCCGCCGAGACCGACGTCATCATCGAGAACTTCCGGCCCGGGACGCTGGAGCGCTGGGGCCTCGGTCCCGAGGAGCTGCACGCGGTCAACCCGCGGCTGGTGCTGGCCCGGGTCACCGGGTTCGGCCAGTTCGGGCCGTACGCGCACCGGCCCGGCTTCGGCACGCTGGCGGAGGCGATGAGCGGGTTCGCGGCGATCACCGGCGAGCCGGACGGGCCGCCGACGCTGCCGCCGTTCGGGCTGGCGGACTCGATCGCGGCGCTGGCCACGGCGTACGCGGTGATGGCCGCGCTCGCCGGGCGGGAGAAGACGGGCGAGGGGCAGGTGGTGGACCTGGCGATCATCGAGCCGATCCTGACCGTGCTGGGGCCACAACCTCTCTGGTACGACCAGCTCGGCTACGTCCAGCCGCGCACCGGCAACCGCTCCCGCAACAACGCGCCGCGCAACACCTACCGCACCGCCGACGGTCACTGGGTCGCGGTCTCCACCTCCGCGCAGTCCGTCGCGGAGCGCGTGATGCGGCTGATCGGCCGGCCGGAGCTGATCGAGGAGCCGTGGTTCGGATCGGGCACCACCCGGGCCGAGCACACCGAGGAGCTGGACGGGGCCGTCGGCCACTGGATCTCCCGCCACAGCCGCGAGGAGGTGCTCAACGGCTTCGAGAAGGCGGAGGCTGCCGTGGCGCCGATCCATGACGTACGGGAGGTGATGGAGGACCCGCAGTACCGGGCGCTGGGCACGCTCGCCGAGGTCGACGATCCGGAGCTCGGGCCGCTGCGGATGCAGAACGTCCTCTTCCGGCTCTCCGAGACACCGGGCGCCATCCGCTGGGCGGGCCGCCCGCACGGCGCGGACACCGAGGAGATCCTGGCCGGGCTCGGCCTCTCGGAGAGCCGGATCGCCGCGCTGCGCGACCAGGGGGCGCTGTGACCGGCCGTCCGATCCCGGGCCCGCCGCTGCCGGAAGGCCCGCCGCCACCCCTCGGCCGACCGCCGCTGACCTGGCTGTACGTCCCCGGAGACCGGCCGGAGGTGGTGGCCAAGGCGCTCGGCTGCGGGGCGGACGTGGTGATCGTCGACCTGGAGGACGCGGTCGCACCCGACCGTAAGGAGTACGCGCGGGCCGCCACCGCCGAGCTCCTCGCCGACCCGGTGACCGCCGCTCCCGACGCCGTACCGGTCCATGTCCGGGTGCACGGCGAGGACGACATCCGCGCGCTGACGCACCTGCCGGGCCTCTCCGGTTTCCGCCTGCCCAAGATCACGCACGCGGTCTCCGTGCACCATGTGGCGGCGGTGGCCCCCGGCGTACCGCTCTATCCGCTGCTGGAGTCGGCGCTCGGCGTGGAGCACGCGTACTCGATCGCGTCGGCCGACCCCGCCGTCCGGGGCATCGCGCTGGGCGAGGCGGATCTCCGTGCCGATCTCGGCGTACGGGAGGACAGCGGGCTGGACTGGTCGCGCAGCCGGCTCGTGGTGGCGGCCCGCGCGGCCGCACTGCCGCCGCCCGCACAGTCGGTCTTCCCGGACGTGCGGGACCTGGACGGGCTGTGGGCGTCCTGCGTACGAGGGCGGGGGCTCGGGCTGCTGGGGCGGGCGGCGATCCATCCGCGTCAGCTGGAGGTGATCGAGCGGGCGTTCCGGCCGACGGCCCAGGAGATCGCGGCGGCGGAGGAGATCGTCGCGGCGTCGGCGGTGGAGGCGGGCGCGCTGGCGCTGCCGGACGGGCGGTTCGTGGACGCGGCGGTGGTGGCGTCGGCGCGCCGCACACTGGCGATCGCCGGGCGGTCCTGAGGTTTCTCAGGTCCGCCCGGCGATCGGGCGGTGATGCGCGCGGGAGGTCAGCTCTTGTCGGCTGCCTCGGTGGCGGTGCCCTTCTTCTTCAGCGGGTCGCTGCCGTCGGCGCCGGCCTCGGACGGGTCCGCGTCCTTGTCGGCGGCCTCCGCGTCGTCGTCCTTCCTCGCGGCCTCGGCGTCCTTGTCCGGCTCGACGATCTCCTCGCGGCCCGGGCGGAGCCTGGCGGAGATCACGATGTAGACGACGGCGAGGACGAAGACGATGATCGCGGTCCACACGTTCAGGCGGAGGCCCAGGACGTGGTGGGCCTCGTCGACCCGCATGTACTCGATCCAGCCGCGACCGGCGCAGTAGGCGGCGACGTACAGCGCGAACGCCCGTCCGTGGCCGAGCCTGAAGCGGCGGTCGGCCCAGATGACCAGCAGCGCGACGCCGATGCACCACAGCGACTCGTAGAGGAAGGTCGGGTGGTACGTCCCGGCGACCCGGTTCGGGCCCTCGCTGATCTCCAGCGCCCACGGCAGGTCGGTCGGCTTGCCGTACAGCTCCTGGTTGAACCAGTTGCCCCAGCGGCCGATGGCCTGGGCGACGGCGATACCGGGGGCCAGCGCGTCCGCCCAGGCGGGCAGCGGGATGCCGCGGCGGCGGCAGCCGATCCAGGCCCCGACCGCGCCGAACGCGATCGCGCCCCAGATGCCGAGGCCGCCCTCCCAGATCTTGAAGGCGTCGACCCAGTTCTGGCCATCGCTGAAGTAGAGCTGGTAGTCGGTGATCACGTGGTAGAGCCGGCCACCGACGAGGCCGAAGGGCACGGCCCAGACGGCGATGTCGGCGACGGTGCCGGCTTTGCCGCCACGGGCGACCCAGCGCTTGTTGCCGATCCAGACGGCGACGAAGACACCGACGATGATGCAGAACGCGTAGCCGCGCAGCGGGATCGGGCCGAGCTCGATCACGCCGGTCGACGGGCTGGGAATGGAGGCAAGGTTCATGGCGAGGTCGACGCTACCCTGCCGGGCGGTGGGTACGGCAAGCCACCCGGCAACGTCTGGATAACGAGGGCCCTGTCACCGGCCCGCACGCACCGCCTCTCCGCCTGCTCCTCCGCCTGCTCCTCCGGCCGCTCCTCCGGCCGCTCAGGAAGCCGGCGCGGACGGGGCGGCGGTGCCGGGCTTCTTGCTCTTGTTCGCCTCGGCGACCCACTTCTTCAGGTTCTCCACGGAGATCTGCTCGTCGCCCTTCTTCGGGAAGATCGACTCGCCGTTGAGGAGCGCGGTCGGAGTGCCCTGGAAGCCGCCCTCGCGGAACGCCGTGTCGGACTTCTGGACCCAGCTGTCGTGCTCGCCGTCCTCCACACAGCTGCGGAAGGCGGGCGTGTCGAGCCCTTCGACCTCACCGGCCAGCTCGATCAGCCGGCTGTTCTTGGCGAAGGCGTCGTCCGGCTCGGGAGGCTGGTTGCGGAAGAGGACGTCGTGGTACGGCGCGAACTTGCCGACGTCCTGGGCACAGGCGGCCGCATTGGCGGCGCGGAGCGAGCCCTTGCCGCCGAGGTTGCCGTCGATGATCGTGGCCAGGTGGTACTCCACCTTCAGCCGGCCCGCCTCCACCAGCTCGGTGATGGTGTCCCGGAAGGCGTTCTCGAACTGGGCGCAGACCGGGCAGCGGAAGTCCTCCCAGATCGTGAGCGTGGACGGGGCGTCGGAGGCGCCGACCGGCAGGGTCAGGGAGTCCTCGCCGGTCGCTCCGGACGGGGTGATGGCGGGGCCGGAGGCGGTGTCGCCACCGCTGTCCTTGCCGACGTTGGCCGCGATCAGGCCGACCACGGCGGCCAGCGCCAGGACGCCGACCACGGCGGAGGAGACGATCAGCGTACGGCGGCGCTTGTCGCGGCCCTTGTCCCGCTCGCGCTGCTGGGCCAGGCGCTCACGCGCACTTCGGTTTCCCTCAGGAATCTTGTCGCTCACACCCGCAGCAACGAACCGGGGAGGCACGTACGCGCCTCCCCGGTCCATATTCCACCCATTCAGGTGACGCCGACGCTCAGCGCTTTCGAACGCCTTGCGCCAGCTCGCCCGCCAGCGAGCGGACGGCGTCGAGGCCGGCGGCCTCGTCCGGAGCGTCCAGGATCGCCTTCACGAAGGCCGTACCGACGATCACGCCGTCGGCGAATCCGGCGACCTCGGCGGCCTGCTCGGCGTTGGAGACACCGAGGCCGACGCAGACCGGCAGGTCGGTGGTGGCGCGGGTGCGTCCCACCAGCCCCTGGGCCTGGGCCCCGACGGAGGCGCGGGTGCCGGTGACGCCCATCAGGGACGCCGCGTAGACGAAGCCGCTGCCCGCTGCCGTGATGGTGGCGAGGCGGGCGTCCTGGCTGCTGGGCGCGACGACGAACACGGTGGCGAGGCCGTGCTTGTCGGCGTGCTCGCGCCACAGCGCGGACTCCTGGACCGGCAGGTCGGGCAGGATGCACCCGGCGCCGCCCGCCTCGGCCAGTTCGGCGGCGAAGCGCTCGACGCCGTACCGGTCGATGGGGTTCCAGTACGTCATCACCAGGATCGGCACGCCGGTGGCCTCGTACGCCTCACGGACCGTACGCATCACGTCGGCGATCCTGACGCCGCCGCGCAGGGCGATGTCGTCGGCGGTCTGGATGACCGGTCCGTCGAGCACCGGGTCGCTGTGCGGGAGCCCGATCTCGACGACGTCGGCGCCGCCCGCGATGACGGCCTTGACCGCCTCGATGCCGCCGTCGACGGTCGGGAAGCCGGCCGGCAGGTAGGCGATGAGCGCGGCCCGGTCCTCGGCCTTGGCGGCGGCGAGCGTGGTGCTCAACAGCTCGATGTTGCCGCTCACTTGGCGTCCTCCTCGATCTCGGCGCAGTCGCTGTCGGCGTCCGCCTCGACGGCGGCGTCGGTGTCGTACAGCCCGAAGTAGCGGGCGGCGGTGTCCATGTCCTTGTCACCGCGGCCGGACAGGTTGATGAGGATCAGCCCCTCCTTGCCGAGCTCCTTGCCGAGGTCCAGCGCACCGGCGAGCGCGTGGGCGCTCTCGATGGCCGGGATGATCCCTTCGGTACGGGAGAGCAGGCGCAGAGCCCGCATGGCGGCGTCGTCGGTGACCGCGCGGTACTCGCCGCGCCCGATGTCCTTCAGGTACGCGTGTTCCGGGCCGATGCCCGGGTAGTCCAGACCGGCCGAGATGGAGTACGGCTCGGTGATCTGGCCCTCGTCGTCCTGGAGGACGTAGGAGCGCGAACCGTGCAGGATGCCCGGCTCACCGGCCGTCAGGGTCGCCGCGTGCTCGCCGGTCTCCACGCCGTGTCCGGCGGGCTCGCAGCCGACCAGGCGGACACCGGCGTCCGGGATGAAGGCGTGGAAGAGGCCGATGGCGTTGGAGCCGCCGCCGACACAGGCGACCGCCGCGTCCGGCAGGCGGCCGGTGCGCTCCAGGAGCTGGCGGCGGGCCTCGACGCCGATGACGCGGTGGAAGTCGCGGACCATCGCCGGGAAGGGGTGCGGACCCGCGACCGTACCGAAGAGGTAGTGCGTACGGTCCACGTTGGCGACCCAGTCGCGGAACGCCTCGTTGATGGCGTCCTTGAGGGTCCGGCTGCCGGACTTCACCGCGACGACCTCGGCGCCGAGCATCCGCATCCGGGCCACGTTCAGCGCCTGGCGCTCGGTGTCGATCTCGCCCATGTAGATGGTGCAGTCGAGGCCGAAGAGCGCGCAGGCGGTCGCGGTGGCGACGCCGTGCTGACCGGCTCCGGTCTCGGCGATGACCCGCGTCTTGCCCATGCGCCGGGTGAGCAGCGCCTGGCCGAGCACGTTGTTGATCTTGTGCGAGCCGGTGTGGTTGAGGTCCTCGCGCTTGAGGAAGACCCGGGCACCGCCGGCGTGCTCGGCGAAGCGCGGGACCTCGGTCAGCGCGCTGGGCCGGCCGGTGTAGTTCACCATCAGCTCGTTGAGCTCGGCGGCGAAGGCCGGGTCCGACTTGGCCTTGTCGTACTCGACGGCGACCTCGTCCACGGCGGCGACGAGCGCCTCCGGGATGAACTTGCCGCCGTAGGCGCCGAAATAGCCTTCGGCGCTGGGGGTCAGACCCTCGGGGTCCGGAATGAAGAACTCGGACGTCATGCGACGTACTCCTTGGCGTGCATGGCAACGGGTGGGTTCACCGTATGCGCGGAGGGGTGCCCGGTGGATCAGGGCCGGTAAGGGCGCGGCGTCCGGTGTGGTGCGCCGCAGGGCACCGGAGCGTCCTCATCGCGGAGCGATTCGGACGTTTCGGCAACCCCGCGAGGGATGGGGCCTCCCCTGCTCGAGCGCAGCCGAGAGCTTGGGGAAGTGCCAGACGTCGTGACCCCGGTCATGATCCGCCGGGTGTGCCTCAGAGCGAGCGCCACCGGGACCGGCGTGCGGTCGGGGTGGTGCGGTCGTACGTACGAGAGTGCGTACTGCGGTACGTCGGCCGGGGCTCGCTACTGCGCGGACCCCGGGCGCCATCGCATCCCGTTCACCTGGCCGGGCTCGTCACCGATCACGTACCGCACACGCCGTCCGTGCACGCGCCGGGCGGGAGCGCGGCAGCCGCGGTGCCAGAAGGGCGGCGCGCAGCGCCTCGGTTGAGGGTGGTGGTGGGAGACGGGTGGGCGGCAGCCGCGCGCCGGCGGGGCGTGCGGATCCCGGGCCGGAGCCCCGGCGGGGCACAGGCCCGGCCGGATGCGGTCCACGGGACGGTCGGTCATGGTCGTCGGGCTCCCGGTCAGCCGCGGCCGTGGCGGAGCGCCGGGTGGGCGCCGGCGGCGACCAGGTCGGCGACGGCTCCGCGCGGGTCGCGGCCGGTGACCAGGGACTCGCCGACCAGGACGGCGTCGGCGCCGGCGTTGGCGTACGCGATCAGGTCGTGCGGGCCGCGGACGCCGGACTCGGCGACCTTGACGATGTGGTCGGGGATCTCGGGGGCGACGCGCTCGAAGGTGGAGCGGTCGACCTTGAGGTCCTTCAGGTTGCGCGCGTTGACACCGATGATCTTCGCTCCGGCGTCCACGGCGCGCTCCGCCTCCTCCTCGTCGTGCGCCTCGACGAGCGGGGTGAGCCCGATGGACTCGGCGCGCTCGATCAGGGAGACGAGCGCCTCCTGGTCGAGGGCGGCGACGATCAGCAGCGCGAGGTCGGCGCCGTATGCCCGGGCCTCCCACAGCTGGTACGAGGTGACGATGAAGTCCTTGCGCAGGATCGGGGTGTCGACCTTGGCGCGGACGGCCTCCAGGTCGGCGAGCGAACCGCCGAAGCGGCGCTCCTCGGTGAGGACCGAGATGACGGACGCGCCACCGGCCTCGTAGTCCGCGGCGAGGGCGGCGGGGTCCGCGATGGCGGCCAGGGCCCCCTTGGACGGGGACGAGCGCTTGACCTCGCAGATGACGGTGACGCCCTCGCCGCGCAGGGCGGCGACTCCGTCCTTGGCCTGGGGGGCGCGGGCGGCGCGCTCCTTCAGCTCGTCGAGGCTGACGCGCGCCTGCCGCTCCGCGAGGTCGGCGCGAACGCCGTCGATGATCTCGTCGAGCACACTCACGCGAGCGGCCCCCTTCCGGAACGGTTGACGGTGAACAGGATCAGCCATACCGATGGTATCCGCAGGAGGCCCTGGGGCCCGCATCCGGCCACGCCGCGTCCCACTACCTGGGCATTCAGGGGGCCAGGGCCGAGCCGAACGGCAGATTCCGGACGACGGTGAAGACCAGGAGCAGCGCACCGATGCTCCACCACCAGGCCGGTGCCAGGGCGATCCGGAGCGGCCGGCCGCGCCAGGCCCGGACGAGCCAGAGGACCCACACGGCGGCGAGGAGGAAGTAGCCGGTGGTGGCGACGGCGTTGGCGGAGAAGGCGGCGCCGAGGTCGCCGTGGATGAAGGCGTGGGCGCTCCGGAGGCCGCCGCAGCCGGGGCAGAAGGCGCCGGTGATCTTGAGCAGCGGGCAGACGGGGTAGTGGCCGGGCTCGTTGGGGTCGACGGTGCCGACGTAGGCGAAGGCGGCGGTGACGGTGGCGAGGATGCCGAGGGGGGTGACGAGGCCCCGCCGGCCCGTCGGAGGCCTTGCCGGGTCCGTCGGGGGCCCTGCCCAGCCCGTCCGGCGTTTGAGGACGGAACCGTGGCTGTGAGGGCCGGGCGCCTGCGAGGGATCCTCGCCCGAGGGGTCAGTGAGTTCCGGGCCCACCCCGGAAAGGGTTCCGTCCTCAAACGCCGGACGGGCTGAAATGGCGCGGGTTCCGTCCTCAGGCGTCGGGCGGGCTGAGGTGGGTACGGCCATGTCAGGCGTCGGGCAGACCGTCAGCGGCATGTTCCAGGGGCCGACGCCCTGGGGCTCGGCTTCGGGGTTCGGGTTCGGGGTCGGGGTGGCGTCCACCCGGTGATTGTCGCCGGTCATACGGAAAGGCGCAGCCCACCCGGGGCTGCGCCTTGCTGCGTGTCGGCCGCGCGGGTCAGTGCGAGACCTGGGCCTCTCCGGCGCGCGCCCGGGCCTCCACCAGCTCGGTGGACTCCTTCGGCATGCCGAAGCCGGCCAGCTTCATGGCGTAACCGACGATGCCACCGGCGAAGATCAGGGCGATACCGGCCCAGAAGCCGAGCGGGTTGGCCGCGACCATGAAGACGCCTGCGACGCAGAAGCCAATGAAGGCGATGATGACACCGGTCCAGGCGGCCGGGGTGTGTCCGTGGCTCGTGCCCGCCATGAGTTGCTCCTTGTTGATGTTGCGCGGTGGGTATCGCGTTGGGTGTCGCTGCAGCTGTCGCTCGGGGGACGGCTCGCCTCCATTGTCCCGTACGGGAGCACCGGAGCGACGCCGGGGGTCCACCCCTCGGCAGCGTTCAGCCCGTCGGGTCCTCGCCGCGGTCCAGGGCCTTCCACAGCTCCTCGGGCCGGTCCGGGTCCGGGGCGGTGCGGGGCGCCTTGCGGGGGCGCGGGGTGCCGTCGCGCTCGTACCGGCCCGACATCACGGGCCAGCGGCTGCCGAAGCGGAGGGCGAGCAGCCCGGCGACCAGGATCAGCAGACCGCCGGCGGCGGTGACGTACGGCCAGGCGGTGTGGGTGAGGGCGTCGATGGTGGCGGCGGTGTCACCGGTGGTGCGGGCGGCCTGCTCGTCGAGGGCCGTGCTGTCGGTCGCGCCCGCCCAGGCGCTGAGCGCGGCCCCGAGGCCGCTGAGCGCGAGGAGGACGGCGACGAGGCGGCGGCCCGCGCCACGGACGGCGAAGACGGCGACGAGGGCGGCCAGGCCGACGATCGCCAGGGCGGCCGGGGCGCCGGTGACGTCCTGGCCGTCGGCGGTCAGCGGCAGGGCGCCGCCGCCGGTGGCCGCACGGCCCTCGGCCCAGGTCTGGCCGGAGGCCAGGAGGACGACGGTCGCGCCGGCCGCGCCGAGGAACAGCCCGGCCGCGAGGGACCGGCGGCTGCCTCGGCCGCCCGAGGAGTCGGGCGCGGGGTCGGCGGTGACGGTACGGGGCTGGGGTACGGGAACAGCACTCACGCGTTCCACTATCCCCTACCGCCTCAGCGGTCGTGGAGCCGGTTGGCCGTATGGACCGCGCGCAGCACGGCGGCCGCCTTGTTGCGGCACTCGGTGTCCTCCGCGACCGGGTCCGAGTCCGCGACGACACCGGCGCCCGCCTGCACGTACGCCGTACCGTCGCGCAGCAGCGCGGTGCGGATGGCGATGGCGGTGTCGGAGTCCCCGGCGAAGTCGAGGTAGCCGACGCAGCCTCCGTACAGTCCGCGCCGGCTCGGCTCCAGCTCCTCGATGATCTGCATGGCGCGCGGCTTCGGGGCGCCGGAGAGGGTGCCGGCCGGGAAACAGGCGGTGAGGACGTCGAAGGCGGTGCGGTCCTCGGTGACGCGGCCGGTGACGGTGGAGACGATGTGCATCACGTGGGAGTAGCGCTCGATCGACATGAAGTCGACGACCTCCACGCTGCCCGGTTCGCATACCCGGCCCAGGTCGTTGCGGCCGAGGTCGACGAGCATCAGGTGCTCGGCGCGCTCCTTGGGATCGGCGAGCAGCTCCTCGGCGAGCACCTGGTCCTCCTGCGGGGTGGCGCCGCGGTGCCGGGTCCCGGCGATCGGGTGGACCATGGCACGGCCGTCCTCGACCTTGACCAGGGCCTCCGGGCTGGAGCCGACGACGTCGAACCCGTCGAAGCGGAAGAGATACATGTACGGCGACGGGTTGGTGGCCCGCAGCACCCGGTAGACGTCCAGGGCGCTCGCGGTGCACGGCGTCTCGAACCGCTGCGACGGGACCACCTGGAAGGCCTCGCCGGCGCGGATGCGCTCCTTGATGTCCTCCACGGCCTCCTGGTAGGCCTCGCCGCCCCAGAGCGCGGTGTACGGCGGCAGCTCGGACGGCGGCAGAACAGCGGGGGCGTTCTCGACCGGGCGGCGCAGGTCCCGCTCCATCGCGTCGAGCCGGGCGACGGCGTCCGCGTACGCCTCGTCGACGCCGGTGGAGAGGTCGTTGTGGTTGATCGCGTTGGCGATCAGCTGGACCGTGCCGTTCTGGTGGTCGAGGACGGCGAGGTCCGAGGTGAGGAGCATGGTCAGCTCGGGCAGCTTCAGGTCGTCGCCGCCGTGCTCGCCGATCTTCTCCAGGCGGCGGACGACGTCGTAGCCGAGGTAGCCGACCATGCCGCCGGTGAACGGCGGCAGCCCCGCGTCGCCGACCAGGTCGCGCGGGGTGTGGAGGGTCTCGACGGTGGCGCGCAGGGCGTCCAGCGGGTCACCGTCGACCGGGACGCCGACCGGCGGAGTGCCGAGCCAGTGGGCCGCGCCGTCGCGGGCGGTGAGGGTGGCGGCGCTGCGTACGCCGATGAAGGAGTAGCGCGACCAGGTCCGGCCGTTCTCCGCGGACTCCAGGAGAAAGGTGCCGGTGCGCTCGGCGGCGAGCTTGCGGTACAGGCCGACCGGGGTGTCGCCGTCCGCGAGGAGGCGGCGGCTGACGGGGACGACGCGCCGGTCGACGGCCAGCTTGCGGAAGGTGTCGAGATCCATGGCCGGACCTTAGCTGTCGAGGAGGGTGAGGACGTCGGCGTCGAAGCAGGTGCGGTCGCCGGTGTGGCAGGCGGCGCCCGTCTGGTCGACCTTGACCAGCACGGTGTCGGCGTCGCAGTCCAGAGCGACGGACTTCACCCGCTGGATGTGGCCGGAGGTGTCGCCCTTGACCCAGTACTCCTGGCGGCTGCGCGACCAGTAGGTGCAGCGGCCCGTGGTGAGGGTGCGGTGCAGCGCCTCGTCGTCCATCCAGCCGAGCATGAGCACCTCGCCGGTGTCGTACTGCTGGGCGATGGCCGGGACCAGACCGTCGGCGCCGCGCCGGAGGCGGGCGGCGATGGCGGGGTCGAGGCTGCTGGCGGGCGGCGTGGGGCCGGGCGTGCTGGTCATGGGCCCATTGTGCCGTGGCCACGACCGGTCTCCGGGCGGACGTCCACTGGGCGGACCACGGGTGACAGTCGTACGCTGGCGGGCATGTCGACCCATGCGAAGCGTGAACGTCTTCTGCTCGCCGATCTGTTGGAAGCGGCCGGCCCCGAGGCCCCGACACTGTGCGGGGGCTGGAAGACCCGCGATCTGGCGGCCCATGTGGTGGTCCGTGAGCGCCGCGCCGACGCGGCGGGCGGGCTGGTGATCTCCGCCTTGAAGAACCGGCTGGAGCGGGTGCAGGCCGAGTTCGCGGCGAAGCCGTACGAAGAACTGATCCAGCTGATCCGGACGGGCCCGCCGCGGTTCTCGCCGATGTCCCTCAAGCAGATCGACGAGGCGGCGAACACGGTGGAGTTCTTCGTCCACGCGGAGGACGTACGCCGGGCCCAGCCGGACTGGTCGCGGCGCGAGCTGGACCCGGTCTTCGCCGATGCGCTCTGGTCCAACGTCGAGAAGACCGCCCGGATGCTGGGCCGCAAGTCCCCGGTGGGCCTGGTGCTGCGCCGCCCGGACGGCCGGACGGCGGTGGCCCGCAAGGGCACCCCGGTGGTGACGGTGACCGGGGAGCCTTCGGAGCTGCTGCTGTTCGCGTTCGGCCGGCAGGACACGGCGGACGTCCAGGTGGAGGGCGAGAAGGACGCGGTGGACCGGCTGCACCGGGCGGAGCTGGGGATGTAGCGGCTTCTACGGTCCCAGCAGCCGCCGGGCCGCCAGGGCCAGCGAGACCTCCACGGCGTCCTTGGGCCGGGTGAGGCAGCGGCCGGTGAGCTGTTCGAAGCGGCGTAGCCGGTTGAGGACGGTGTTGCGGTGGCAGTAGAGCCGCGCGCCCGCCCGCTGCGCCGAGCCGTCCGCGTCCAGCCAGGCGGTCAGCGTCTCCAGGATGACGTCCCGGTCCGAGGGGTCGAGCCGGTCCAGCGGCCCGAGCACCCGGTCGGCGAGTGCGGAGCCGAGGGCCGGTGAGGAGACGACGAGGGCGTCCGGGAGGTGCTCGTCGAGCAGGACCGTGCCGCCGGAGGCCGGACAGGCGCGCAGAGCGGTCTCCGCCAGCCGCCGGGCGTCGCCGAGCGCGGCCAGGCCCTCGACGGCGGAGCCGATGCCGATCCGGGTGCCGGCGGGAGCGTCCAGAGCGGCGGCGATGGCGTGCAGTTCGCCGGGGTCACCGGAATCGCCGGTGAGCCGGAGGATGGCGAACTCGGCGTCGGGGCCGGTGTGCCAGAGGGGTGCGGTGGCCGGCTGCGGGACCGCTTCCGGTCCTGAGGTCGGCCCTGTGTGCCAGGCCGCTTCCGGTCCCGCAGCCGATCCTGCGGTCGGTCCCGCGTGCGGGCGCTGAGCCACGTCCGTACGTCCGCTCTGTCCGTACGGGGCGGCGCCCGGTGACAGCGCGACCGGCAGCGTGACGCGCGGCCGGGCAGACGCCGACTGCCGCGGTCCGCCGGACCGTACGGAGGCCATCGCACCGCCGGACCGTACGGAGGCCACCGCGAGTACGGCGTACCGACCCTGCTCCGGCAGGCCCAGCATCTCCGCCGCCTCGCAGAGGTCCGCGATCCGGGCGGTTCCGTCGAGCAGCGCCGCGATCATCAGCCGCTGCTGGTTCTCGCGCCGCCAGGAGAGCCGGCGCTCGGCCTGCCGGTAGGCGTCCGCGACGATCCCGCAGTGCTCGTCGACGAAGTTCCACACATCGGCGGCGACATGGACGAGCAGCCGTACGTCGTCGGGGTCGCGGCGGGCCGTCTCGTCCACCAGGTCCTGCCAGACCATCGCGCCGCCCATCCGGAAGGCGTGCAGGACGGCGTCGAGCGGTACGCCCTGCGCGGCCCGGATCTCGCCGATCCAGCGGGAGGTGCGGTGGGCGGCGTCGCGGAACTCCTTGGGCTGGAGCAGCGAGCCGACGTTGTGGCGCAGCGAGTGGTGGACCTCCTGCCAGACCTCGGCCCGGTCGGAGTCGATGGCCGCCCGGTAGCCGGGCTCCTGCTCGTACAGGGCCTCGACCAGCCGGTCGGTGAGGACCGGGAGCGAGGCGACGAGGACCCGGGCGGCCCGGTGCAGCACCTCGACGGCTTCGCGGTCGGCCAGGGAACGGAAGCGCTGGGGCAACGGCGCCGCGGCGTGGGTGCCGTGCAGCACCGCGAACCGCGGACGTACGACCTGTGGCATGGCGGCCTCCACCGGAGATCGACCGGGCGATCCTGACGCCCGCAGAATGGCATACCGCCCGGTCGGTACCTAGGGTCTGCGCGGAACTTGTCATCACGGTCTCGCAACCACCGACTTTCACGGGCCCTCGGGGCCCAGCAGCCGGGCCAGTTCGGTGCGGGAGCGGATGGAGAGGGCGGCGAAGACGTTACGGAGGTGATGGTCGACCGTGCGCGGGCTGAGCGAGAGCCGGAGCGCGACCTCGCGGTTGGTGGCCCCTTCGGCGACGCAGCGGGCGATGCGCTGCTGCTGCGGGGTGAGGGCGGCGAGCACGCCGTCCGCGGCGGGCCGCACCAACGGGCCCTGCTCCCCCGCCGCCCGTAACTCACCGGCCGCGCGCTCCGCCCAGGCGCGGGCCGAGCAGCGCTGGAAGGCGACCAGGGCGTCACGCAGCGGGGTGCGGGCCTCGCGGGTACGCCGGCGGCGGCGCAGCCACTGGCCGTACAGGAGCTGGGTGCGGGCCCGTTCGAAGTCGCCGCCGGCTCGTTCGTGGTGGCCGAGGGCCTCGGCGTACCGGGCGTCGGCCTCCTCGGCCGGTGCCAGCAGAGCGCGGCAGCGGGCCAGTTGGGCGGGGGCCTGGGGGTCGGCGGTACGGGTGGTCCACCGGGCGAACTCGGCCACGGCGGCGTGGAGTTCACCCGCCTCCTCGACGGCCCGGCCTGCGAGGACGGCGGCCTCGACATAGCAAGGAACGGCGAGCATCCGCGCGGCGAAGTGGCCTTGCCGTGGTCCCGGACGCACCAGCGGTCCGAGCCGGGCGGCGGCCTCTTCGGAGCGGCCGGCGGCCAGGTCGGCGCGGGCCCTGGCCCAGGTGGCGAGGGTCGCGGCCTGGGCGAGCCCGTGCGGTCCCGCACCGGCCAGTGCGGCGTCGCTGTGGGCGGCGCATGCCTCGGCGGGCCCTTCCACGGAGGCGGCGAGGGCCAGGACGGCGTGGAGGTGGACGGAGCTGTTGGGCTGCCCGGTACGGCGTGCGGCGTGCAGCCCCTCCAGCGCATGGGCGCGGGCGGCGGCGTGGCACCCGGCCCGCAGCTCGGCGTAGGCGAGGTGCTCCAGCGCCTGCGGCAGCAGTGCGTCGGGCCCCTTGGTCCGTACGGCGGCGAGCGCCCGCGCCCCGGTCCGGCAAGCGACGGCGACCTCTCCGAGGACGAGCGCGGCGACTCCGGCGCGGAGGAGGGCGGCGGGTTCGGCGGTCCGGTCCGCCGGCTGCAGGCACTGCCGGAGCAGCGCGTGGCCGGCCTCCGTGCGTCCGGCGAGCACCGCGCACATCCCGCCGCGGTAGGCGGCGAAGGCACGGTCGTACGGGCCCGGCCCGACGCGCCCCATGGCCTCCAGGTAACCGACCGCGTCGCCCGTCACCCAGGCCGCCTCGGCCGCACCGACGAGCGCGTCGAGGGCCCGCCGGTGGTCGTACGGGCCGAGCAGTTCGGCGGCGGCGAGGAGGGCTTCGTGGGCATCGGCGGCGGGCCCGGTGCGCAGGGCCAGCAGGCCGTGCACGTAAGGGGCGAGACCGTGGCGGGGCTCGCCTGCGGAGGGACCGGTCCGGGCCAGGAGGGCGCGCGCGAGGGCCGGGTCGCCGGCGAGAGCCGCCTGCTCGGCCGCCGCCGCGAACCGGGCCGACCGCGCGAGCTGGTCGCCGGTGAGGCCAGCGGCACGCGCGAGGGCCGAGGAGCGTTGGCCGTGGGGGTACGGGGAGGCCGCGGCGGCCTCCAGGCGGGTGGCGAGCGCGTGGTCCGGGCCGGGGGCCGCGCAGGCGAGCTGGACGAGGGAGGCGAGGGGGACGGGATGGTCTCCGGACTCCGCCAGCAGGGCGGCCAGCAGCTCGTGGGTGGCTCGGCGGCGGGCGGGCGGAGCGTGGTGCAGGACCGCACGGGCGTACAGCGGGCGGCTGAAGTGGAGCCGGCTGCCCGCCCGTTGGAGGAACCCGTCGGTGGCGGCCGCGCCGAACAGGACGCCGTCCAGGAAGTCCCGGGGCAGCCCGGTCCGCGTGCCGGCGCGCAACAGGAGCAACGCGTCCGCCCCGGCGCCGGCGGGCTCGTGCTCCTGCGCGGCGGCGGCCAGCAGGAGCAGCGCCCTGGTGTGCGCCGGGAGCCCGTCGAGCCGCTCCGCGTGCGCGGCCAGCACCTCCTCGGCGCCGGGCAGCGGACACGGCAGCGGGGTACGCCCGGCGAGCTGGTCCGGGGTGAGGCGGCCGGTGAGCGCGGTGAGGAGGCGCGGGTTGCCGGCCGCCTCCCGGAGGAGCTCGGCGCGGACGACCGGGTCGAGTCCCTCCGTAACGCCGAAAACCCCTGGCGCACCGCAGAGGCGGCCCTCCGCACCTCCGGCCAGCCGGTCCAGCAACGCCGCCGACGCGTCCTCGTCCAGTGGGCCGAGGCGGAGTGTGGGCAGATCTGCGAAGGCCGGGCCGTCGTCCGCCGTGATCAGGATCGCGAGCCGGCCGGCCGTGTCGAGGCCGCGGGCCGCGGAGATGAGGGCCGTACGGGAAGGCCGGTCCCAGGTGTGCGCGTCGTCGGCGCAGACCAGGAGCGGGCGTCCGGCGGCCAGTTCGCGCAGCGCCTCGGGGCCGGGCAGGCCGCGTTCGTCCGCGTGCAGCACCGGGCCTCGGGTGCGGTGGACGGCGGCCGCCTCGTGGAGCAGTGAGGTGCGGCCGAGGCCGGGCGGCGCCGCCAGCACCAGGGCTCCGCCGTCGCCCTGCCACAGCCGGGCCAACAGGCCTTCCAGGATGGCGAGTTCACCGCTGCGGCCGTACAGCCGGAGCGGACTGTGCACGGTCGTCGATGAGGTCACATCGGCACGGTACGGTCGCCCGAGTGACGGAGGAAGGCGCGCGTCCGGTCAGCGGTGCGGACTCCCAGCCGGACGGCTCCGGTGCTGTGCGCGGGCACAGGACCGGAGCCGCCGGAAGGATCCGTTCTACGACGCGTGCGGGCAGTTGCCCCGGTACTCCGCGATGGTGAGGCTCGGCCGCGGGATCGGGCAGAGGAACTGCTCGTAGCGGGTGTCGTTGTCGATGAAGCGCTTCAGCCACGAAAGGCTGTACTTCGCGATCGTGGTGTCGGACGAGTTCGGCGTGAAGTGCGAGGCGCCCCGCAGCTCCAGGTACGCCTTGTCCAGCGAGCCGGGCAGCGACTCGTAGAACGGCTCGGAGTGCGAGGCCACCGGCGCGACCGTGTCACCGTCCGCGCCCACCACCAGGGTGGGCGTGCGCAGTTCGGGCCAGGTCTTGTCGGTGTTCCAGCCGGTCAGCGGGATGGCCGCCTTCAACGACGTCCGGCTCTTGGCGGCCTCCAGAGAGCCGCCGCCGCCCATCGAGTGGCCCATCACACCGAGCCGGCTCGCGTCGACCCGCGTCCGAACCGAGCTGCGCTGGGTCAGGTAGTCCAGCGCGGACAGGAGTTGGCGGCCCCGGCTGTCGGGCTGGTCGAGCGTGGTGTTGGTGTCGATGGTGAAGACCACGAAGCCCTGTGACGCCAGGCGCGGGCCGAGCCAGGCGATGGAGGACTGGTAGGCGGTGAAGCCCGGCGAGATGACGACCGCGCCGAAGGTGCCGTCGGCGGTGGAGGTCGGGTAGTAGATCGTGCCGCCGCCGAATCCGCTCACCGCGAGCGAGGAGACGGAGGTCTGGGAGGTGGCGTACGAGCCGCGGCTCGCCTCGATGGAGGCGTTGGTGGGGGCCGGGCCGCGCTCGTAGGGGTTGGCTGCGACGGCCTGCGCGCCGGGTGCCAGGCCGGTCAGCAGGAGGCCGGCGGTGGCCGCGGCGGAGGTCAACAGGCCGGTGAGCGTACGGGAGCGGCTCGGGCGTGGCGCCTGTCGGCGTGCGAGGAGGTGCTGCTGCACGGGGGATCCTCTCGGTGGTGGCGGGGGGAACCACACCACGCGAAGGCCCATGAGCCCGTCGTCCGGGGGCTGTCGGGGTGCACCGCGTGGCTGCCGTCGTCGTTCGTCGGCGGTCGCCACTCTCACGGTGCGTCCCGTGCGCACGCATCGGCGGTATCACCGGTCTTGGCGGACCGGTGATACCGCCGAAAGAGATCACATGCCTCAGCGGACCGGCTTTCCGGCCTCCCGCAGCGCGTCCTTGACCTCCGAGATCCGCAGGTCGCCGAAGTGGAACACCGACGCGGCCAGCACCGCGTCCGCGCCCGCCTCGATGGCCGGGGCGAAGTCGGCGAGGCGGCCCGCGCCGCCGGAGGCGATGACGGGGACGGTGACGTGCCTGCGTACCGCCTCGATCATCTCCGTGTCGTAGCCGTCCTTCGTGCCGTCCGCGTCCATCGAGTTGAGCAGGATCTCGCCCGCGCCCAGCTCCGCGGCCCGGTGGGCCCACTCGACGGCGTCGATGCCGGTGCCTTTGCGGCCGCCGTGGGTGGTGACCTCGAAGGTGCCTTCCGGAGTGCGGCGGGCGTCGACCGAGAGCACCAGGACCTGGCGGCCGAAGCGCTCGGCGATCTCGCGGATGAGGTCGGGGCGGGCGATGGCGGCGGTGTTGACGCCGACCTTGTCCGCTCCGGCGCGCAGCAGCTTGTCCACGTCGTCCGGGGTGCGGACGCCGCCGCCGACGGTGAGCGGGATGAAGACCTGTTCGGCGGTGCGGCGGACCACGTCGTACGTCGTCTCGCGGTCGCCGCTGGAGGCGGTGATGTCGAGGAAGGTCAGCTCGTCCGCGCCCTCGGCGTCGTACAGCTTGGCCATCTCGACCGGGTCGCCCGCGTCACGCAGGTTCTGAAAGTTGACACCCTTGACGACCCGGCCGTTGTCGACGTCCAGGCAGGGGATGACCCGTACGGCGAGAGTCACTTCGCGCCTCCTCGGTAGGCCTCGATCTCGACCTCGACGACCAGGCTCGGGTCGACGAACCCGGACACGATGATCATGGAGGCGGCGGGACGTACCGCGTCGAACAGCTCCTTGTGGGCGCGGCCGATGTCGTCCACGTCCCGGGCGTGCGTGAGGTACATCCGGGTGCGGACGACGTCCTCGCGGCCGAGGCCCACCTGCTCCAGCGCCGCGAACGCGACGTCGAAGGCGGTGATCGCCTGCTCGTACGGAGAGCCGGCGGAGATCTCGCCGTTGATCACGGAGGTGCAGCCGGCCACCAGGACGAGGCCGCCCGGGAGTTCGACCGCGCGGGAGTAGCCGAACTTCTCCTCCCAGGGCGCGCCGGTGGAGATCCGGCGTACGGAGGCCGAAGTGGTGGGCTCCGTCATGCGGCTACCGCCTTCAGCGCCTCTTCGAGCGTGAACTCCTTGGCGTACAGCGCCTTGCCGACGATCGCGCCTTCGACGCCTTCGGGGACGAGGAGCGAGATCGCGCGGAGGTCGGCGAGCGAGGAGACGCCGCCGGAGGCGACGACCGGACGGTCGGTGACGGCGCAGACGTCGCGCAGGAGGCCGAGGTTGGGGCCCTGGAGCGTGCCGTCCTTGGCGATGTCGGTGACGACGTACCGCGCGCAGCCCTCGGTGTCGAGGCGGGCGAGCGTCTCGTAGAGGTCGCCGCCGTCGCGGGTCCAGCCGCGGCCGCGCAGGGTGGTGCCGCGGACGTCGAGGCCGACGGCGATCTTGTCGCCGTGCTCGGCGATGACCTTGGCGACCCACTCCGGGGTCTCCAGGGCGGCGGTGCCGAGGTTGACGCGGCGGCAGCCGGTGGCGAGCGCGGCGGAGAGCGAGGCGTCGTCACGGATGCCGCCGGAGAGCTCGACCTTGATGTCCATGGCCCCGGCGACCTCGGCGATCAGATCCCGGTTGTCGCCGGTGCCGAAGGCGGCGTCCAGGTCGACCAGGTGCAGCCACTCGGCGCCGGCGCTCTGCCAGGCGAGGGCGGCCTCCAGCGGCGAGCCGTAGGAGGTCTCGGAGCCGGACTCGCCGTGGACGAGGCGGACGGCCTGGCCGTCGCGGACGTCGACGGCGGGGAGCAGTTCAAGCTTCGGCATTACAGCGTCTCGATCCAGTTGGTCAGCAGCTGGGCGCCGGCATCGCCGGACTTCTCGGGGTGGAACTGGGTGGCCCACAGCGCGCCGTTCTCCACGGCGGCCACGAACCGTTCGCCGTGCGTGGCCCAGGTGACCTTGGGGGCACGGATCTTGGCGTTGGTGACTTCGAGGGACCAGTCGTGCGCCGCGTAGGAGTGCACGAAGTAGTACCGGGCCTCGGGGTCCAGGCCGGCGAAGAGCCGGGAGTCCTCGGGGGCGTCGACGGTGTTCCAGCCCATGTGCGGGACGACGTCGGCCTTCAGCGGGCCGACCGTACCGGGCCATTCGTCCAGGCCCTCGGTCTCCACGCCGTGCTCGATGCCGCGCTCGAACAGGATCTGCATCCCGACGCAGATGCCCATCACGGGACGGCCGCCGGAGAGCCTACGGCCCACGATCCAGTCGCCGCGCGCCCGCTTCAGCCCGTCCATGCAGGCGGAGAACGCGCCGACGCCGGGGACGAGGAGCCCGTCGGCGTTCATCGCGCGGTCGTAGTCGCGGGTGATCTCGACGTCCGCGCCGACGCGGGCCAGCGCCCGCTCGGCGGAGCGGACGTTGCCGAAGCCGTAGTCGAAGACGACGACCTTCTTCTGGTTCTCACTCATGACGTACCTGTCCTCAGTCCCACAGGCCCTGGATCCGCAGGATGCCCGCCACCAGGCACATCACGGAGCCGATCGACAGCAGCACGATGACGCCCTTCGGCATCCCCTGCTTGGCGAAGGAGTAGACGCCGCCGGCCAGGAAGAGGCCGACGACGATCAGGATGGTGTTGAGGCCGGTCACAGCGCGCCCTTCGTGGAGGGCAGGATGCCGGCGGCGCGCGGGTCGTGCTCGCTGGCGTACCGCAGGGCGCGGGCGAGCGCCTTGAACTGGCACTCCACGATGTGGTGGGCGTTGCGCCCGTACGGCACGTGGACGTGCAGCGCGATCTGCGCCTGCGCGACGAAGGACTCCAGGATGTGGCGGGTCATCGTCGTGTCGTACTCGCCGATCATCGGCGCCATCTTCTCGGGCTCGGTGTGCACGAGGTACGGGCGGCCGGAGAGGTCGACGGTGACCTGGGCGAGCGACTCGTCCAGCGGGACGGTGCAGTTCCCGAAGCGGTAGATGCCGACCTTGTCACCGAGGGCCTGCTTGAAGGCGGCGCCGAGCGCGAGCGCGGTGTCCTCGATGGTGTGGTGGCTGTCGATGTGCAGGTCGCCCTCGGTCTTGACCGTGAGGTCGAAGAGACCGTGGCGGCCGAGCTGGTCGAGCATGTGGTCGTAGAAGCCGACCCCGGTGGCGACATCGACCTTTCCGGTGCCGTCGAGGTTGATCTCGACCAGCACGGACGTTTCCTTCGTGGTGCGTTCCACGCGGCCTACGCGGGGGCTCATGCGTCGTGCTCCTTCTTGAGTTCGCGTACCGCATCGAGGAACGCGTCGTTCTCTGCCGGGGTTCCCGCGGTGACCCGCAGCCATCCCGGTACGCCGTTGTCCCGGACCAGGACGCCCCGGTCGAGGATCCGCTGCCAGACGGCGTGGCTGTCGTCGAAGCGGCCGAACTGGACGAAGTTGGCGTCCGACTCGGTGACCTCGTAGCCGGTGGCGCGCAGCTCGGCCACCAGCCGGTCGCGCTCGCTCTTGAGCTGCGCGACGTATCCCAGCAGCGTATCGGTGTGCTCCAGGGCGGCGAGCGCGGTGGCCTGGGTGACGGAGGAGAGGTGGTACGGCAGCCGCACCAGCTGGACCGCGTCGACCACGGCCGGGTCGGCGGCGAGGTAGCCGAGGCGCAGCCCGGCCGCACCGAACGCCTTGGACATGGTCCGCGAGACGATCAGGTTGCGGCGGCCCGCGATCAGCGGGAGCAGCGAGGCGTGGTGGCTGAACTCGCCGTACGCCTCGTCGACGACGGCGATCGACGGTCCGGCGGCCTGCGCGGCGTCGTACAGCGCGAGGACGGTCCCGGCGGCCACGGCGGTGCCGGTCGGGTTGTTGGGCGAGGTGATGAAGACGACCTCGGGCCGGTGCTCGGCGATGGCGGCGCGGGCGGCGTCCACGTCGATGGTGAAGTCCTCGTTGCGCGGCCCGGAGATCCAGCCGGTGCCGGTGCCGCGCGAGATCAGGGCGTGCATCGAGTACGAGGGTTCGAAGCCGATCGCGGTGCGGCCGGGCCCGCCGAAGGTCTGGAGCAGCTGCTGGAGGACCTCGTTGGAGCCGTTGGCGGCCCAGACGTTGGCCGCCGTGACCTCGTGTCCGGCGGTCCGCGTCAGGTAGCGGGCCAGCTCGGTGCGGAGCTCGACGGCGTCCCGGTCCGGGTAGCGGTTGAGGTCGCGCGCGGCCTCGCGGACGCGCTCGGCGATCCGGTCGACCAGGGCTTCGGGAAGCGGGTACGGGTTCTCGTTGGTGTTGAGGCGTACGGGGACGTCGAGCTGCGGCGCTCCGTACGGGGACTGGCCGCGCAGCTCGTCGCGGATGGGGAGCTCGTCCCAGGAGTTGCGGGGGGTGGTGCCGGCGTTCGTCACTGCTGGGGGACCTTCCATCCGAACCGTGCCTTGAGCGCGGCGCCGTGGGCGGGGAGGTCCTCCGCCTCGGCGAGGGTCACGACGTGGTGGGTGACCTCGGCGAGCGCGTCGCGGCTGTAGTCGACGATGTGGATGCCGCGCAGGAAGGACTGCACGGAGAGGCCCGAGGAGTGGCAGGCGCAGCCGCCGGTGGGCAGGACGTGGTTGGAGCCGGCGCAGTAGTCGCCGAGCGAGACCGGCGACCAGGGGCCGACGAAGATCGCTCCGGCGTTGCGGACCCGGTCGGCGACGGCGGCCGCGTCGGCGGTCTGGATCTCCAGGTGCTCGGCACCGTACGCGTCGACGACCTTGAGGCCGTCCGCGATGGAGGAGACCAGGACGATCGCGGACTGGCGGCCGGCGAGCGCGGGCTCGATCCGGTCCTTGACGTGCTTGGTGGCGGCGACCTGCGGGACCAGTTCCGCCTCGGTGGCGGCGGCCAGCTCCTCGGAGTCGGTGACCAGGACGGCGGCGGCCATCGGGTCGTGCTCGGCCTGGCTGATCAGGTCGGCGGCCACGTGCGCCGGGTCGGCGGTGGCGTCGGCGAGGATCGCGATCTCGGTGGGCCCGGCCTCGGCGTCGATGCCGATGCGGCCCTTGAGGAGGCGCTTGGCGGCGGCGACGTAGATGTTGCCGGGGCCGGTGACCAGGTTGACCGGGGCGCACTCCTCGGTGCCGTACGCGAACATCGCGACGGCCTGGGCGCCGCCCGCCGCGTACACCTCGTCCACGCCGAGCAGGGCGCAGGCGGCGAGGATCGTCGGGTGCGGGAGGCCGTCGAAGTCCTTCTGCGGCGGCGAGGCCACGGCGATGCCTTCGACGCCCGCCTCCTGGGCCGGGACGACGTTCATCACGACGGAGGACGGGTAGACCGAGCGGCCGCCGGGGACGTAGAGCCCGACGCGCTCGACCGGGACCCACTTCTCGGTGACGGTGCCGCCGGGAACGACCTGGGTGGTGTGCGTGGTGCGGCGCTGCTCGCGGTGGACGAGGCGGGCGCGGCGGATCGACTCCTCCAGCGCGGCGCGGACGGCTGGGTCCAGCTCGTCCAGCGCCTTGGTCAGCGCCTCGGCGGGCACGCGGACCGACGAGATCCGGGCACCGTCGAACTTCTCCCCCCACTCGATCACTGCCGCGGAGCCACGATGGCGTACGTCCTCGCAGATGGGCCGCACCGTCTCCAGGGCGGCTTCCACGTCGAACTCGGCACGGGGCAGCAGGTCGCGCAGGGCCGCACCCTCGGGGAGGGTGTCGCCGCGCAGATCGATTCGAGAGATCACACCGCAATTCTCGCAGACCGCTCGGGACGCCCGGTCGCCCGTATCACTGGCTGATACATGTCTCGGTACATCTCTCGGCCAACTCGGGCCTGCTCCCTTGTCACTGCTGACCTATAGCTTTCATACCGTCACACAGAGGGAAGAACAGCACTACAGCATGTGTGCACGGAGGGAGCGGCCGTGACCGAGCCGCACGAAGGCGATATCCCGGACGGGCTCAGCGCGGCGGAGCTGGGCATGTGGCAGTCCTTCCGGAACGGGACGACCTATGACTTACGTACGTACGACTCCGCCCGCAACGATCCGTTCGGCCCGCACTCCTGGGGGCCGGAGCGGAGTGTGGGCGCGCGGACGGTGGCGCGGCTGCTGCTGAGCGGGCCGCCGGCGCGGCCGGGCCGGGTGGCGGCGCTCAAGCTTCGCGGGGTGCGGATCACCGGGAAGCTGGATCTGGCGGGCGGGCGGGTCTCGCCGTACGTGGAGCTGACCGGGTGCCGCTTCGAGCAGGAGGTGGTGCTGCCGGAGTGCCACTTCACGACGTTGCGGATGGTCGGCTGTCTGCTGCCGCGGCTGGAGGCGGCCCGGCTGCACACGGAGGGTGATCTGCATCTGCCGCGCTGCCGGATCGACCGGGGCATCCGGCTGACCGACGCGCAGATCGGCACGGATCTGCTGATCAACCAGCTGAGCGTCGGGCCCGACCGGCATGGCCGGGCCTTCGTCGGGGACGGCATGTCGGTGGCCCAGGACCTTCAGGCCGAGATGATCGAGACGCATGGTGAGCTGAGTCTGCGCGGCGCGAAGGTGGGCGGTTCGCTGAGTCTGCGCGGCAGCCATCTGCGGGCGGCGGAGGACCGGCGCGCGCTGAACGCGCCGCAGCTGACGGTGGAGCGCACGCTGTACATGACCGAGGCGTGGGTGAGCGTCGACACCGGGAACCAGGGCACGACACCTCCGTACGGCGTGGTCTACGCACCGACGCCGGCGCGCGGGACGCGGTCGCAGATCTTCGAGTGCAATGGCGGGGTGCGGCTGGACGACGGGCGGTTCGGGGACGCGGTGGACCTGCACAAGGCGCGGTTCTCGATGACGCGGCAGGAGGAGCTGTCGCTGCGCAGGATCGTCACGCCGGAGCTGCGGTTCAACGCGGAGCGGCCGGAGGAGGGCCGGGTCGTGCTGAACGGCGCGAAGGTGGTGACGCTGATCGACCTGTCCACCAGCTGGCCGGGGCCCGGCGGTCTGGCGATGGGCGGTTTCGTCTACGAGAACCTCGTCCCGTACGGCCACTTCCCGCTCTCGCGGCGGCTGGAGTGGGTGTCGGCGGCGACGCCGGAGTACGTCCCCGAGCCGTACGAGCGCCTCGCGACGGTGCTGCGCGGCAGCGGCGAGGACTCCGACGCGCGGGAGGTGCTGCTGGCCAAGCAGCGGCGCCGCCGGGAGACGCTGCCGCCGGCCGCGAAGGCGTGGGGGTATCTCCAGGACTGGACGGTGGCGTACGGGTACCGGCCGGGTCGGGCGGCGGTGTGGATGGCGGTGCTGTGGGCGGCGGGCACGGCGGCCTTCTCGCAGTACGACCCGTTGACGATCAAGAACGACGAGTCGCCGCTGTGGAATCCGGCGCTCTACGCGCTGGACCTCCTCATCCCCGTGGTCAACCTCGGCCAGGACGGCTACTGGCGGATGGAGGGCGGCTGGCAGTGGGCCGCGGCCGCTCTGGTGCTCGTGGGATGGATATTGGCCACGACGGTGGCCGCCGGAGCCTCCCGTCTGCTGCGCAGAGGCTGACCAAAGGGCAGCTCGTACGGGGTGGGGGTGGCCGGGACCGGCAGGTCCGAGAGATCTGCGGGGCCACTGTGGCGGCAGTGACGAGGTGACCGGAGGGTCGTGTTCAAGCCACCACCGGACATTTCCTTTGCCTTTTCTTGACCCGGCCCGATACAACCCATCCACTCGGCACAGAAGCTTCACAGCGCACCCCTGGCGCGGCCCTCACCAGCGCTTTTCAATGGTCTGCACCATGGCCTTCCTTCGCGCTCTGCTCAGTACCGCGCGCATGATCCGGCACAGCCCTCCGCTGTCCGCCGGACTGCCCGCGGATGACGCCGTGCTGCTCGACGCCCCCGACGAGCAGCTCTCCCCGGCGCTGGTGGCGGCCGCCCTCGGCGACCACGAACCGGCCGCCAAACTGCTGGCGACCACCCGGGACGCCGCCGACTGGGAGAACCGCGACCGCTACCTCGGCAGACTCGTCACCTTCGCCCGCCACCGGGACGGCTGGCTCACCGACTGGCTGGCCACGGCCCCGCGCGACCCGGACGCGCTGCTGGTCAAGGCGGAGCTCGCGGTCCGCCGGGCCTGGGAGTCGCCCGCACGCGCGGAGCGGCTCCACGAGGTCGGCCCGCTGATCACGGCCGCCGCCGAGGCGGACCCGCGCGACCCGGTGCCGTGGCGGCTCGCGCTGGACCACGCGCGCGGCAGCCACGCCACCCACACCGCCTTCGAGTCGCTGTGGGAACAGGCGATACGGCGCTCCTCGCACCACTACGGCTGCCATGTGGCGGCGCTGCGCTACCTCTCCGCCGCCTGGTACGGCTCGCACCGCGAGTGCTTCGACTTCGCCGAGCGGGCCGCCGAGGACGCCGTACCGCACTCGCTGGTGCAGGCCCTGCCGGTCCGGGCCGCCTTCGCGCTGCTCCTGGACGCCCAGGCGGTGGGCCGGACCACCTCCGTACTGGAGGAGCGGATCGACGCGGCGGCGGACGCGGCCATCCGGCTGTCGGCCGCCTACCGGCCCGGCGACCCGTGGCCCGCCGAGGTCCGCAACCTCCTCGCGTACGTGCTCCTCGCCCGCGGGCGCTGGGCCGAGGCGCTGGAGCAGTTCACGCTGATCGGACAGCACGCGACGTCGTTCCCGTGGTCCTCGGTCTCCGACGACGCCCTGGGCCGGTTCCTCGACGCACGGGACGGCGCACGGCTCCAGGTGGCCTCCGTGACCCCCTTGCGCGGCCGGGCCGACCGCGGACGTCCGCGTGGCCATTACGCTTGAGCGTTGTGACCACCGCCCGTCTCCCCCTTTTCCCGCTCAACACGGTGCTGTTCCCGGGCCTCGTGCTGCCGCTCAACGTCTTCGAGGAGCGCTACCGCGCCATGATGCGGGAGCTGCTGAAGAGTGACGAGGACGAACCTCGCCGCTTCGTCGTGGTCGCGATCCGCGACGGCCGCGAGACCGCGGTGACGGGCACCGGCATGCCGGACCCCGTCGCCTCCGCGCCTCCCGCCGAGCGCGCTCCGGCCGAGGGCTTCGGCCCCGACCCGATCCAGACCTTCCACCGGGTCGGCTGCGTCGCCGACGCGACGACCATCCGCGAGCGCCCGGACGGCAGCTTCGAGATCCTGGCCACCGGCACCACCCGGGTCCGGCTGATCTCGGTCGACGCGAGCGGCCCGTATCTGAGCGCCGAGATCGAGGAAGTGACCGAGGAGCCGCCCGCCGAGGACGAGGCCGACGAAGCCGGAGCCCTCGCCGAAGGCGTGCTGCGGGCGTTCCGCGCCTACCAGAAGCGGCTGGCCGGAGCGACCGAGCGCTCGCTCGCCACCGGCTCCGAACTGCCGGACGACCCGTCCGTCGTCTCCTACCTGGTCGCGGCCGCCACCGTCCTGGACGTCCCGACCAAGCAGCGCCTCCTCCAGGCCCCGGACACCGCGACCCGCCTGCGCGAGGAGCTGACGCTGCTGCGCCGGGAGACCGCGGTCATCCGCCACCTTCCGTCGCTCCCCGCGCCGGACCTGACCCGCGCCCCGACGCACCCCAACTGACCGAGGACTCCGCACCGGTGGCGAAGAAGCCGAAGAAGCAGTCGGGCGGAACTCCCGCCACGGTCGTCCTGACCCAGGCAGGCACCGCCTTCACGGTCCACGCCTACGACCACGACCCAGCGGCCCCCTCCTACGGCGAGGAGGCCGCCGAGGCCATGGCCGTCTCCCCCGACCGGGTCTTCAAGACCCTGGTCGCCGACGTCGACGGCGAACTGACGGTCGCGGTCGTCCCGGTGGCCGGCTCCCTGGACCTCAAGGCCCTGGCGTCCGCAGTGGGCGGCAAACGCGCCACGATGGCGGACCCGGCAGCGGCGGAACGCACCACGGGCTACGTCCGCGGCGGCATCTCCCCGCTGGGCCAGCGCAAACGCCTGCGTACGGTGCTGGACGCGTCGGCCCGCTCGCACGCCACGATCTGCGTCTCGGCTGGGCGCCGGGGCCTGGAGGTGGAGCTGGCGGCGGAGGATTTGGCGGGGCTGACGGGGGCGGTATTTGCGGAGATCGGGCGCCCCTAGGCCCTGCCGGGGGCGCTGCCCCCGAACCCCCACGCCTCAAGCGCCAAACGGGCTGGGCATGCCGCCCGGCGAATCCAGCCCCTCCGGCGTTTGAGGAGCGGGGTCCGGGGCGGAGCCCCGAAACCAGCCGGTCCGGCGCTTGAGGACGAACGGGGCCCGGGGCAGCGCTCCGGTTTCGGGAAGAGTGGGGTCTCCCCTGCTCGAACGAAGTTGAGAGCTTGGGGATGGGTAGGGGAACAGCCCGCCGCAGGCGCCCCCGCCCGCGCCGCTACGACGCGCCCGGCCCCCCACCCACCGGCGGAGGCGGCGGCGACCCGCCGGGGGACCCAGTCGGTCCACCCCCAGCCGCCCCCTCCCCCGGCTCCCCGTAATACGACCCCCACCCCTGCCCCGCCCACTCCGGCTCCGGCTCCCGCTCCCCGAACGCCGCCGTCAGCAGGACATGCAGGGCCAGCGCCACGAACGGCCACACCAGCACCGCCGCCGCCACCGCGTGCAGCTCCAGCGGCGCGTCGAAGACGACACCCTTGCCGGCCTCCCGCGCCCGGGCCACCACGTCGGAGGACGGTCCCAGCCAGACCCCGACCCGCCAGGCCGCCAGCGAGCCGAGCACACCGCCGAGCGCGAGACCGATCACCACGAGGACCCCGCCCCGCCGCAGCCGCCAGAAGACGGTGGCCGCCGACAGTACGCCGAATCCGGCCGCCAGCAGGACAAACGTTCCGTCCGCGCCGATCGCCTCCTCGCCCTCACTGTTCTCCAGGAAGACGGCGCTGCCGTCGGAGACCAGCGGCACTCGGGGCGCGAGCCACAGCCACAGCAGCCCGAGCGCGACACCGGCGAGCGCCACGAGCACGGTGACCACGGCGGCCTGGCGGAGCTCCGTCGCCGTGTCCGGGTCGTCGGGCGAATCGAACGCGGGCGCGAGGTGGGAGCCCGAGGGCGGGGCCTGCCACGGATCGTAGGGGTCCGGCTGGTGAGGCGGCGTCAGAGGTGCGGTCACCGTGCCATCGTGCCAGGCCACCCTGTGCGGCGCCTCACCGGCTGCCGCACGCGTACGCACGGCACACCACCGGCGTACCGCACGCCACCGACGTACGAACCGCCCCTACCGCACCGCCGCCCGCCGATACGCCCACGTGGCCACCGCCAGCGACAGCACACCCACCGCCGCGCAGACCGCGAGGAAGAGCCCGATCATGCCCCAGTCCGGCGAGGCGTCGAAGGAGCGGGCCAGCGCCTCCACCCCGTACGTCGAAGGCAACAGGTCACGCGCCCACCCCACCGGCTCCGGCAGCCGGTCGGCCGGCAGCACACCGAGCAGCAGCGCGGCGGACATGCCGAGCTGGCCCAGCAGCGTGGCCAGCTCCTGACGCGGTGCGAGCAGTCCGAGCGCGGCGCCGAGGCCGGCCAGTGCGGCGCCGGAGAGCGGGATGACGGCGACCAGGACCCAGAGATGGGTCATCGGGAGCTGGAACAGCACGCTGCCGGTGATCGCCGTGAAGACCGTGCCGGGCACGGTGAACGAGGCGTACGCGGCCGCCGCCCCCAGCACCACCGCGGCCGGCGGCACCGGCAGCGTGGCGTAGTGGTCGAGCCCGCCGCCGGCCCGCAGCTGGCCGAAGTACTGCGCGAGCAGGTTGAGCGCGACGAACGCCACCACCAGCACGCTGGAGCCGGCGACCACCGCACGCGCCTCGGCCCCGCCGTCGACGACACCGCGCATCAGGACCATGATCCCGACGGACTGGAAGGTCGCCACGAAGAGCAGCGGGATCCGGGCGACCCGGGCCCGGGAGAGCTGGGCGCGGTAGACGGCGGCCAGCGAGGGCAGCAGCCGCGCGCGCGGCGCGAGAGGTGCGGGCACGGTCCGCGCGGCGGCGCCGGGACCGGAGGGGCGGGGCAGGGGCCGGACGCGCGAGGGTGCGGTCCTGGCCGGAATGATGCTGGTCACCTGAGGCCGCTCCCCTTACACCCGTCCGGCGCGTCCACCGCGCCCACCGCCACATACCGCATTACGCACAGCGCTTGCGCACCGTTCAGCACCCGCGCCCCGCGTCCCCGGATCCTCACGCCTTCACCAGCCCCTTGCTCGCATTGGCCGCGTCCCCGCCGAGCGCCAGGTACACATCTTCCAGGCTGGGTGTGGCCAGGGTGAAATCGTCGAGCGCGGCGAAGGCCGCGCCGCCCGTCACTGCGGCGACCGCGGCCCGGGCCTCGTCGGGGCCGAGCCGCAGCACCCAGCGCCGGCCGGACTCCTGGGCGGACGGGCGCAGCGCCGCGACCTCCGGGACGTCCAGCGGGGCGCGCTCGCGCCACATGAGCTCGACGCGGACCTCGCCGGCGACCTTCTCCTTGAGGCCGGAAGGGGTGTCGCAGGCGATGACCCGGCCGCGTTCCAGGACGGCGACCCGGTCGAGGACGGTCTCGGCCTCGATGACGTTGTGGGTGACCAGCAGGACGGTGGCGCCGCGCTCGGCCCGGCGGCGGTCGACGGCGGCCCAGACGGCCCGCCGGGCCACCGGGTCCATGCCGGTCGTCGGCTCGTCCAGGACCAGCACCGGCCGGTCCCCGACGAGCGTGGCGGCGAAGCAGGCGAGCCTGCGCTGTCCGCCGGAGAGCTTCTTCAGGGGCCGCCCGGCCAGCTCGGTGAGGCCGAGCTCCTCCAGTACGGCGTCGCGTTCGGCGCGCGCCTCGCGGACGTGGAGGCCGCGCAGCCGTCCGGTGGTCTCGGCGGCCAGCGAGACGGTCAGCTCGTCCAGGGCGGTGGACTCCTGCCCGAGGTAGCCGATCAGCCGGGAGGCCCGCTCGGGATGGCGTACGAGGTCGTGGCCGAGGACTTCGACGGAGCCGGAGTCGGGCCGCATCAGCCCGGTGAGCTGGCGGACCAGCGTGGACTTGCCGGCGCCGTTGGGGCCGAGCAGTCCGAAGATCTCGCCGCGCTCGACGTCGAGGCTGATCCCGTCGGTGGCCCGTACCTCGGGCGTGGCGGGCGCGCCGCGGCGGCCCCGGACGGCGGGATAGGTCTTGACGAGGTCACGCACCGCGCACACGGTGCCGGTGTCGCTCTGCGCCTGTGCTGTGCCCGTACTCACGAGGTACGAGGGTACGGGGTCACATGCCCCGGTTCGCGTCCGGGGCCGTCACGCGTCGCGGGACCCGGCAGGATCCGAGGCATAGGCCCTACTCCGCGGCGGGCACGTGCTCCGCCGCCGCGCGCACGTCGATCTCGCGCCAGAAACCGGCCCGGATCGCATAGCGGTCGTGCTCGTCGATCTGGTCGTCCTTGTGCGCGAGGAGCCCGAAGCGGGCCGCGTACCGCAGGAGTTCGCCGTCGATGCGGTGCGGGATGCGCGGGTACATGGTGGAGAGCTTCTGCAGGTGGACGGTCTCCGGGAGCCGTTCCATCCAGCGCCGGGCGAAGACCTGTCCCACCTCGAAGGGGTCGCCGCCGACGGTGGTGATGTCCTCCTCCCGGTCGGCCCAGCGCTGTTCGGCGCTGGTGACCTGGGCGAGGGTCGGCAGGGAGGCGGTCTCGGCCGGTTCGCCGAGGGGGCCGCCGCGCTCGACCCAGCCCTTGTCGGAGGACCAGCGCAGGGTCGCGTTGGCGGGGGTCGCGTTCTGGGCGGCCGTCCGGTCCGGGTGGGTGGCGTGGGCGCGGAGTGCGGCGAGGTCCTTGGGGGTGGGGACGGTCTTGTGGCCGGGGACCGGCGGGGTTTCGGAGGGTTCGGTCTCGGCGGGTGCGGCGGGGCCGTTGCGGGCGGCGGCGGCCTGGGCCGCTTCGGAGGCCCGCTCGGCGGAGGCTGCGAGCGCGGCCTCCGGCAGCGGCGCGGAGAGGATGGCGGCGATCTCGGGGCGCGGGGCGGGCGGCGGCGGGCAGCTGCCGCCGGTGTCCTTGGCGCGGACGGCCTTGGTGATCCAGGCCCGGTCGAGGACGCGGCGCTCGTCCGCCTCGGCGACGAGGTCCTCGGACTGGTTGTAGTCGCCGTCGGCGGCCTGGACGGCCCAGAGGTGGACGGCGACGCCGTGCTCCTTGGCGGACATCAGGCCCGGCAGCAGGTCGCCGTCGCCGGTCACCAGGACCACGTCCGAGCAGGCCCGGTTCCTGGCCAGCTCGGTGAGCTCGGCGTGCATGGCGGCGTCCACGCCCTTCTGCGCCCACCGTCCGTCGCTGCGGGTCAGGGCTCCCAGCCGTACGGTCACCCGGGGCATCACCCGGAGCCTGCGGTGCTCGGGCTGGGGCACGCGGTCAGGGGCGCCGTCGAACCAGTAGATCCGCAGCAGCGGCTGCTGCGTATCGGCCTCGGCGCGCTCGCGCAGCCCCTGGATGAGGGCCGCGTGGTCGACGGTGATCCGGGAACGGGCGGGCTCTCCGGCCAGCAGACTCGCGGCTGCGCCCAGCAAGTAGCCGGCGTCCACCAGGACGACGCAACGGTCCACGCGTTCCACCCTCTTCCAGGAGTTCGGGAACGGTTCAGCGGCCCGCCCCTCGATGACCGGGTCCGCTTACCCAGGGTTTTCTTCGAGTCTGCCCGACCGCACAAGGGTTAACGGCCGGAACTCGATCATCGGCGTGGCGAATAGGGAAAGGGCTGGAAAAGGTCTGGGGCGGGAGGCCGAACGGTCCTCACTGCGGATACCGCTACGCACGGTAATGATCCAACATGCACGGTTTGCGGCGCTATGTGAGTCTGACGATGGTCCTGGCCCCCCAGGATTCCCCACAGGAGGCATTCACCATGGCCAAGAACAAGAACCGCAAGCAGGGCAGCCAGCACGATCGCTCGTCCGCGTCGGAGCGTAGCGCCGAGCAGGCCAAGTCGACGGCGTACGAGTCGCAGACCCAGCCGCAGACGCAGTCCCAGGGCAGCCCGTCCGACGTGGCGCGCAAGCACCAGCGGCGCTTCGGTCACAACTGACCGCGTCGACCGCTCGCGGTCACAGGACGAGAAACGAGAGGGGCGTCCCGCAGGTGCGGGACGCCCCTCTCGTCGTATGCCGTCCTGAAAAAGCTCAGCCGGCCAGGCAGGACGGGCCGAGCAGCACCTTCAGATCGCCGAAGAGGGCCGAATCGGCCTTGACCCGGTGCCGGTCGAGCCGGAGCACGGTGGTCTTGCGGGGGCCCTGGAGTTTGATGCGTACCTCGGTGTCGCCGCGGTGGTGGCTGAGCACCTCGCCGAGCCGGGTGACCATGGGCGGGGTGATCTTCACGGTCGGGATGGTGAGGATGACCGGTGCGTTGGTGCCGGCGTTGGAGATGTCCGGGACCTGCATCTCCATGGCGACCAGCCGCGGTACGTCCTCGCGCTTGTCGAGCCGTCCCTTGACGAAGACGACGGTGTCCTCGACGAGCTGGGTGGAGACCAGCTGGTAGGTGGCGGGGAAGAACATGCACTCGATGGAGCCCGCCAGGTCCTCCACGGTGGCGATGGCCCAGGCGTTGCCCTGCTTGGTCATCTTGCGCTGGAGGCCGGAGATGATGCCGCCGACGGTGACGATCGCGCCGTCGCCGTAGTCCCCGCCCATGAGCTGCGAGATCGAGGAGTCGGCCTTGTCGGACAGCACGTGCTCCAGACCGAACAGCGGGTGGTCGGAGACGTACAGGCCGAGCATCTCCCGCTCCTGGGCGAGCAGATAGGCCTTCTCCCACTCGACGTCGGAGAACTCCACGTCGAGACCGAAGCCCGGCTCGCCGCTCTCCTCCTCGCCGCCGCCGAACAGGTCGAACTGTCCCTCGGCCTCCTTGCGCTTGACCTGCACCACGTTGTCGATCATCGGCTCGTGGTGCGCGACGAGGCCCTTGCGGGTGTGGCCCATCTCGTCGAAGGCGCCGGCCTTGATCAGCGATTCGACGGTGCGCTTGTTGCAGACGACCGCCTCGACCTTGTCCAGGAAGTCGGGGAAGGAGCTGTACTTCCCCTTCGCCTTGCGGGACCGGATGATCGAGTCCACGACGTTCTGGCCGACGTTGCGGATGGCGGTCAGGCCGAAGAGGATCACGTCGTCGCCCTGGGCGGCGAAGTTGGACAGCGACTCGTTGACGTTCGGCGGCAGCACCTTGATGCGCATGCGGCGGCACTCGTTGAGGTAGACCGCGGACTTGTCCTTGTCGTCCTTGACCGAGGTCAGCAGGGCGGCCATGTACTCGGCGGGATAGTTCGCCTTGAGGTAGGCGGTCCAGTAGGTGACCAGGCCGTACGCCGAGGAGTGCGCCTTGTTGAACGCGTATCCGGCGAACGGCACCAGGACGTCCCACAGCGCCTTGATCGCCGCGTCGGAGAAGCCCTTCTCCTTGGCGCCCTTCTCGAAGAGGACGAAGTTCTTCGCCAGCTCCTCGGGCTTCTTCTTGCCCATCACGCGGCGCAGGATGTCGGCCTCGCCGAGCGAGTAGCCGGCGACGATCTGGGCGGCCTTCTGGACCTGCTCCTGGTAGACGATCAGGCCGTAGGTGAGGCCGAGGACCTCCTTGAGGGGCTCCTCCAGCTCCGGGTGGATCGGCGTGATCTCCTGGCGGCCGTTCTTGCGCTCCGCGTAGTTCGTGTGCGAGTTCATACCCATCGGGCCCGGCCGGTAGAGGGCCGAGACGGCGGAGATGTCCTCGAAGTTGTCGGGCTGCATCTGGCGGAGCAGGGAGCGCATCGGCCCGCCGTCGAACTGGAAGACGCCGAGTGTGTCACCGCGGCAGAGCAGTTCGTACGTCTTCGGGTCGTCCAGCGGCAGCGAGAGCATCTCCAGGTCGATGCCCTTGTTGGACTTCACCATCTTGATGGCGTCGTCCATGATCGTCAGGTTGCGCAGGCCGAGGAAGTCCATCTTCAGCAGGCCGAGCGACTCGCACTGCGGGTAGTCCCACTGCGTGATGGTGACGCCGTCGGTGTGCCGGACCCAGACCGGTGCGTGATCGACGATCGGCTCGCTGGACATGATGACGCCGGCGGCGTGCACGCCCATCTGCCGGACCAGGCCCTCGACACCCTTCGCGGTGTCGATGACCTTCTTGACGTCCGGCTCGCTCTCGTACATCCCCCGGATCTCGCCCGCCTCGCTGTAGCGCGGGTGCTTGGGGTCGGTGATGCCGTTGAGGTCGATGCCTTTGCCGAGGACGTCGGCCGGCATCGCCTTGGTGAGGCGGTCGCCCATCGCGTACGGGTAGCCCAGCACGCGGGCCGAGTCCTTGATGGCGTTCTTCGCCTTGATCTTGCCGTACGTGCCGATCATGGCGACCTTGTCGGCGCCGTACTTCTCGGTCACGTACCGGATCACCTCGACGCGCCGGCGCTCGTCGAAGTCGATGTCGACATCCGGCATGGAGACGCGCTCGGGGTTGAGGAACCGCTCGAAGATCAGCCCGTGCTCGATCGGGTCGAGGTCGGTGATGCCCATCGCGTACGACACGATCGAACCGGCCGCCGAACCCCGGCCGGGGCCCACCGCGATGCCGTTGTTCTTGGCCCACATGATGAAGTCCGCGACGACCAGGAAGTATCCCGGGAACCCCATCTGGATGATGATGTCCATCTCGTATTCGACCTGCTTCTGCCGGTCGTCGGGGACGCCGGCCGGGAAGCGGCGCTGCATGCCCTTGCGCACTTCCTCCTGGAACCAGGTGACCTCCGTGAAGCCGTCCGGGATCTCGAACTTCGGCATGAGGTTCTTCGCCTCGAACATGCCGGAGGTGTCGATCTGCTCGGCGACCAGAAGGGTGTTGGCGCACCCCTGCTGCCAGGCGTCGGAGGAGTCGACGGCGTACATCTCGTCCGTCGTCTTGAGGTAGTAGCCGGTGCCGTCGAAGCGGAAGCGGTCCGGGTCGGAGAGGTTCTTGCCGGTCTGGATGCAGAGCAGGGCGTCGTGGGCGGTGGCCTCGTGCGCGTACGTGTAGTGGGAGTCGTTGGTGACCAGCGGCGGGATGTCGAGCTTCTTGCCGATCTCCAGCAGCCCGTCACGGACCCGGCGCTCGATCTCGATGCCGTGGTCCATCAGCTCCAGGAAGTACTTGCCCTCGCCGAAGATGTCCTTGTAGTCGGAGGCCGCCTGCACCGCCTCGTCGAACTGGCCGAGCCGCAGCCGGGTCTGCACCTCGCCGGAGGGGCAGCCGGTGGAGGCGATGAGGCCCTCGGACCACTGGGAGATGGTCTCCTTGTCCATCCGGGGCCACTTCTGGAGCCAGCCTTCGGCGTACGCGTCGGAGGAGAGCCGGAAGAGGTTGTGCAGCCCGGTCCTGTTCGACGCCCAGATCGTCTTGTGGGTGTAACCACCGGATCCGGACACATCGTCGCGCTTCTGGTGCGGCTGTCCCCACTGCACCTTCCGCTTGTGTTTGCGCGACTCCGGAGCGACGTACGCCTCGATGCCGATGATCGGTGTGACGTTCGCCTTCTTCGCCGAGTGGAAGAAGTCGTAGGCCCCGTGGAGGTTGCCGTGGTCGGTCATCGCGATGTGCGTCATGCCCATCTCGTTGGCCGCTTCGAACATGTCCTTGAGCCGCGCCGCACCGTCCAGCAGCGAGTACTGGGTGTGAACGTGCAGGTGCGTGAAGGGCGGCTTGGTCACGGCGTCGGGCCTCCGGGAAGTCGGGCGATGACGGACGGGGGGACAGCGTGGAAGTCTACGACGTGACGGAGTCCGGCGACGGGCACTCCCGGCTTCCGCCGAGCGTTGGAGAGAGCGGGACGGGTGTCCGTTTTGTCATGCACTCGGTCACGCTCGCCATCGGGCGGACCCGGGCCCGGCCAGCCACGCCAACGACAGCAGGAGGCAGCAAGAGATGTCGGAAACGCAGACCGGCGCAGCGCAGCGCGGGGAGCAGATTCTCGCCGTTCTCGACACCGCCTTCGGGGAGCTGCTGGCCGCCGATCCGGCCGCCTTCCGGGTCAAGTTCCGCAAGATGGCGGGCTCGGCCTTCGCCTTCTACCGGGGCACGGCCTGCCTGTTCTACACCGACCTGGAGCGTGAGCAGCGCGGCGGCCCGTATCTGGACGAGCGCACGGGCCGGGTCTGGATCCACGGTGATCTCCACGCGGAGAATTTCGGCACCTACATGGACGCCAACGGCCGCCTCGTCTTCAACGTCAATGATTTCGACGAGGCGTACGTGGGCCCCTTCACCTGGGACCTGAAGCGGTTCGCCGCCTCCGTCGCGCTCATCGGGTACGCGAAGGCGCTGGCCGACGAGCAGATCACCGACCTGGTCCGGATCTTCGCCGCCGCCTACCGGGAGCGGATCCACGCACTGGCGACGGGTGCGAAGAACGACGAGGTGCCGCCCTTCACGCTGGACACGGCCCAGGGCCCGCTGCTGGACGCGCTGCGCGCCGCCCGCTCGCTGACCCGGTTCTCGCTGCTGGACTCGATGACGGTGATCCGCGACTTCGAGCGCCGCTTCGCGGACGGCGGGGGCGCGATCGACCTGGACGCCGCCACGCGGTACAAGGTGCTGGCCGCGTTCGACGGCTATCTGGAGACGCTGCCGGAGTCGAGCCTGACCCGTCCCGACTCCTACCGGGTCAAGGACGTGGTGGGCCGCCGGGGCATCGGCATCGGATCGGCGGGGCTGCCGTCGTACAACATCCTTCTGGAGGGCAACACCGACGCCTTGGAGAACGATGTGGTGATCTACCTCAAGCAGGCGCAGACCCCGGCCGTCTCCCAGCACATCACGGACGCCGCCGTGCGGGACTACTTCCAGCACGAGGGGCACCGCACGGTGATCTCGCAGCGCGCGCTCCAGGCGCACGCGGACCCGTGGCTGGGCTGGACCGAGCTGGACGGCGCCGGCCAGCTGGTCGCCGAGGTCTCGCCGTACGCGGTCGATCTGGACTGGTCCGAGATCGACGAGGTGGACGAGATCGCGGCGGTCGTCGCCGACCTCGGCCGGGCGACGGCGACGATGCACGCGGCGGCGGACGACGAGAGCGGTCACTCGCTGGTGCCGTTCTCCACGGAGCGCGCGATCGACGCGGCCATCGCGGCCGACGAGGAGGGGTTCGGCGAGCTGCTGGTCGACTTCGCCCACAGCTACGGGGCCCGGGCCCGCGCGGATCACCAGATCTTCGTGGATCTGTTCCGCAACGGCAGGATTCCGGGGCTGTAGGCCGCGCGCACCTGGCCGTGCCGTGACTCTCAGCTTCTTTTAAGGTCCGCTTACCTCCGCACATGACACACTTTCCGGCGATGGACATCTCAGGTACGCAGCTCAGGGTGGTGCGCGCGGCGCTGTTCGCCGCGCTCGTCGTCACCCTGTCCACCGCGTCCCATGTGCTGCTCTCCGGAGTGCCGCTGCCGCTGACCGCGGTGGCACTCCTCGCGGCCGTCGTCTTCACCGTGGCGTACGCGCTGGCCGGCCGGGAGCGCGGCTTCGGCGCCATCGCCGGGCTGCTCGTGCCGCTGGAGCTCGCGGCCGACACGCTCTTCACCACCGGCCAGCACCTCTGTTACGGGGCGGCCGGCGGGCCCATCGCGGGCCCGCTGCGCGCGGTGGGCTTCGACGTGCTCTGCGGAGGCGGCGAGGTCGGCGCGACCGGGGCGCGGATCGCGGGCGTCGGCGCGGTGGGCACGCCGCTCGCCGGGATGACCGGCGCGGGCGACCGCGCGGCGGCCCTGCTGGCGCAGCCGGGTCCGGCCGTGCCGTGGCTGCTGCTCGCCGCGCATGTGGCCGTCGGACTACTCGCCGCCGCCTGGCTGCGGCGCGGCGAGGCGGCGCTGGCGGGTCTGGTGCGCACGGCGGCGCTGGTGGCGTTCCGGCCGCTGCTCACCGCGGTCGCCGTGGTGCGCGGAACCGTCCGGTCCGCTCCCCGTCTCCCGCGCGCCGCCGGGCGCGTGCACCCGCTCTCCCCGGCCCGCTTCCCCGTGCACTCCGTGGGACGGAGGGGGCCGCCGCTCACCGCGTACGCCGCCGCTGCCTGAGGGCAGCACGGCCGGCGCCGAGCAGCACCCCTTCCACTCCCCACACTTCACGGAGAACGATCATGAGCAAGCGCAACACCCACCAGAACAAGGCAGCGGCCCGTGAGCGGCTGCGCGCCGAGCGCGAGGCGCAGGCCAAGAAGGACAGGACCCGCAAGCAGCTCGTCGTCGGCGTCTCGGTCGTCGCGGCCCTCGCCGTCGTCGGCGGTATCAGCTACGGCGTGATGCAGCTGAACAAGCCGTCCGCCTGGGAGGCCGCCGCCGACGCGAAGAACGTCAGCGCGCCGAAGAACACCTCGGGCACCGACGGCACCACCGTGGTGATCGGCAAGTCCGACGCCAAGAAGACGCTGGAGCTGTACGAGGACTCCCGCTGCCCGGTCTGCGCCACGTTCGAGCAGGGCGTCGGCGAGACCGTCGCGAAGGACGTCGAGGCCGGCAAGTACAAGGTCAAGTACGTCGGTGCGACCTTCATCGACAACACCGACAACGGCGAGGGCTCCAAGAACGCCCTCAGCGCGCTCGGCGCCGCGCTGAACGTGAGCCCCGAGGCGTTCATGGACTACAAGGCCGCGCTGTACTCCGCGAAGTTCCACCCGCAGGAGAGCGAGGACAAGTTCGCCAAGGACGGCTACCTCATCGAGGTCGCCGACTCGGTGGACGCGCTGAAGGGGAACAAGGCCTTCCAGAAGGACGTGGAGGACGGTACGTACGACGGCTGGGCGATGAAGATGTCCGAGGCGTTCGGCAAGAGCGGCGTGGAGGGCACGCCGACGCTGAAGATGGACGGCAAGAAGGTCACGGCGGAGGGCAGCGACAACGCTCCGATGACGGCGGCCGACTTCACGGCGGCGGTGGACAAGGCGCTGAAGGCGTAACGCCTCCGGGCGGGCGGCACGTGCCCTGTTCGCCCGCCGTCAGGCCCCTACAGCGTGGCCAGGAAGCCGAGCGCGACCTTCCAGGTCTGCTCGGCGGCCGCCTGGTCGTAGTCGTGGCGGTCGGGGTCGGTGAACAGGTGGCCGGCCCCGGGATAACGGTAGATCTCCACGTCCGCGCCGGTGCGCTGCATCTGGAGGTACCAGCTGTTCAGCCAGTCGTGGGACTCGAAGGGGTCCGGGTCCGCGACGTGCAGCTGGACCGGAAGCTCCTCCACCGCGGCGTTCTCCGCGATGTCCGAGGTGCCGTGGAAGAGCAGCAGCCCGCGCGCCTTCGCGTCGCCGAGCGCCAGGGTCTGCGCGGTCGCCGCGCCGAGGGAGAAACCGGCGTAGACGAGCCCTTGGTCGGAGTAGGGCGCCGCGGCCAGGACCGCGCGCTTCAGCAGCTCCTCCTTGCCGACCTCCTCCTTGAAAGCCATGCCCTCCTCCACCGTGTCAAAGGTGTGCCCCTCGAAGAGATCGGGCACGCGCACCTCGTGGCCGGCGTCCCTCAGACGTGCGGCCGCGGCGTGCACTGCGAGCGTGAGCCCGTAGGTCGAGTGGAAAAGCATGATGTTCATGAGGCCCATGGTGCCAGTTACGCCTCAATGCTTGGAGGACCGGACGATGGAGAACGTGCTGCGCCCGCTGATCGTCTTCGGCGGATCCGTGGTGATCACCCTGCTGATCGGCTGGCTGGTCGACCGGCTGCTGTGCAGGGCCGACAGCCGCCACCACGAGACCCCGCTCTGGGGTCTGCTGCGGCGCTGCCGGCCACCGCTGCAAGTGGTGGTCATCACCGCGCTGCTGCGCGGCAGTTACCGCCAGTCGGGCATCGCCTGGGTATGGGAGCACCGGGTCGGGATCGGCCAGGCCCTCTCGCTGGTGCTGATCGGTGCCTCGGCCTGGCTGGTGGTGCGGGCCGCCGCGACGGTCGTGGAGTCCAGTTACGCGCGGTACGCGACGTCCACCCGCGATCCGGCCCGGGTCCGCCGGGTCCGTACGCAGGTGACGCTGATCCAGCGGGTCGTCATCGCGGTGGTGACGGTCGTCGCGATCGCGGCGATGCTGCTGACGTTCCCGGCGATGCGCGGAGTCGGCACCTCGATGCTGGCCTCGGCCGGTGTGCTCGGCATCGTCGCCGGTGTGGCCGCCCAGTCGACGCTCGGCAACCTCTTCGCCGGGCTGCAGATCGCCTTCGGCGACATGGTCAGGCTCGGCGACACCGTGGTGGTGGACGGCGAGTGGGGCACGATCGAGGAGATCACGCTGACGTTCCTGGCGGTACGGACGTGGGACGAGCGGCGGATCACGATGCCGGTCTCGTACTTCACGAGCAAGCCGTTCGAGAACTGGTCGCGCGGCGGGGTCCAGATGACCGGCACGGTCTTCTTCCACCTCGACCACGCGGCGCCGGTGGCCGCGATGCGCAAGAGGCTGCGGGACATCCTCGGTGACATCGCCGCGTGGGACGGCCGCGACTGGTCCCTGGCCGTCACCGACACGACCCCGACCACCATCCAGGTGCGCGCGGTGGTCACGGCGAAGGACGCGGACGACATCTGGACGGTGCGGTGCGCGGTGCGCGAGCAGCTGATCGGCTGGCTGCGCGACCACCACCCGTACGCGCTGCCGCGCATCGCCAGCTCTCCCGCCGCACTGCCGCCGGGCGAGCAGTGGGCGGAGCTGACGGGCGCGCGGCCACGGCCCGGCCGCAACGGTTCCGGCCCCGCCGGCGACCTGGACGGCTCCAAGATGCCCCGGACCGGGCGCGGCTGAGGATCCGGGGGCGCTCTGAAGGCTCAGGGCGCCCCGAGATGCTCAGCGCAGCGAGCGGAAGTCCAGCTGGCGCAGCACCCGGTCCACGACCTCCGGGTCGGAGCCGGGTTCGTTGCGGGCGGAGAGCACCTCGTGGCGGGCGGCCGACATCATCTCGCGCTGGATCCGGCTGACCGCCTGGAACCGCTCGGCCCGCTTCGCGTACGCCGCGCGCCGCTCCTCGCTGACGATCTCCGGGTTGATCCGGGCGCCGATGTCGTACGCGGCCTTCTGGAGCCGCTCCACGACCTCTTCCGGGAACTCCTCGACCTCCTGGATCTCCTTGAGCCGGTACTTGGCGGCCTTGGCGGCGCGCAGGGCGAGGTCCCGTTCCAGGGCCTCCTCGGCGGCGGCGTCGGCGCGCACCCGGAGCTTGCGGACCAGCCACGGCAGGGTGAGGCCCTGGAAGACCAGGGTGACCATGATCACGCAGAAGGCGATGAAGATGATCTCGTCGCGGCCGGGGAAGGGCTGTCCGTCGTCGGTCTCCAGTGGGATGGCGAGCGCCAGCGCGACGGAGGCCACGCCGCGCATCCCGGCCCACCACATGACGACGGTCTCCCGCCAGCTGGTCGGGATCTCCTCGCTCACGTCCCGCCTGGTGTGCAGCTTCTTGGCGAGCCAGGTGGCGGGCAGCAGCCAGGCCAGCCGTACGCCGACGACGACCGCGACGATCGCGAGCCCCCAGCCGACCATCTGGAACTCGCGCCCGCCGGAGGTGCCGAACACGCTGTGCAGCTCCAGGCCGATCAGCCCGAAGGCCACGCCGGTGACCAGGGTGTCGACGATCTCCCAGAAGGTACGTCCGGTGAGCCGGCCCAGCACGTCGTCGGCGTCGGCGGTGTGCTCGGCGAGGTAGAGCGCGATGGTCAGGACGGCGAGCACGCCGGAGCCCATCAGCTCCTCCGCCAGGACGTAGGCGGCGAACGGCACCAGGAGGCTCAGGCCGACCTGGAGGGTGGCGTCGCCGAGCAAGCCCATCAGCTTGATGGTGAGCCAGCCGAGTGCGAGGCCGACGGCGACCGCGACCACGGCGGAGAGGATCAGCAGGCCGAAGGCCTCGGGCACCGAGAAGGTGCCGCTCACCGCCGCGGCGATGGCCACGTGGTAGAGCACGATCGCGGTGACGTCGTTGAAGAGCCCTTCGCCTTCCAGGATCGAGACGAGTCGGCGCGGCAGTCCGACCGAGCCGGCCACGGCGGTCGCGGCGACCGGGTCGGGCGGTGCGACGAGCGCGCCGAGCGCCACGGCGGCGGCGATCGGCAGCCCGGGCACGATCGAGTTGGCGACGGCGGCGACGGCGGCCGTGGTGACGAAGACCAAGGCGACGGCCAGCAGGAAGATCGGCCGTCTGTTGGCGGCGAACTGGCGCCAGGAGGTCCGCTGCACCGAGGCGTAGAGCAGCGGCGGCAGCAGGGCCGGGAGGATGATCTCGGGCGGGATGTCGACGTTCGGCACGAACGGCGCGAACGCCATCGCGACCCCGGCCAGCGTCATCAGCACCGGTGCCGGCAGCCCCAGCCGGGCGCCGAGCGGCACCGTGACCACGGCTCCGAGCAGCAGCAGGAGCAGCAGGGCCATTTGATCCACGGGAGGCGCCTTCCGGAGCGTACGGTTCCGGGCCGCTCACCGTGTCCTCCAGGACACCCCCGGGTGAACGGCCGTCAGGAAGCCCGGCCGGATCACCGGCCGGGCGGTCCTCCACCCTGCCATGCGAGGCTCACGCGGAAGGCGAGACCCCCCGTGCGCGGGGCTCGGACCTCCCGCTGGGCGGAGCCGGATCCTTCGCGCGCGGGGTCAGCCGGCGCCGATCTCCCGGCGCATCGCCCGGTGCGGAATGCCCGCGTCCGGGAACTCGGGGCCGTACGCGACGTATCCGAGCCGTTCGTAGAAGCCGAGGGCGTGGGTCTGGGCGTGGAGGTCGACGGCGGCCAGGCCGAGCCGGGCCGCCTCGTCCTCGATGGCCCGCACGAGTGCGGCGCCGACGCCGAGGCCGCGCGCCTGGCGGGTCACCGCGAGCCGTCCGAGCGAGCCGGTGGTGAGGTCGCCGCCGGTCTTCCCGGCCGCGTCGGCGCCGTGCAGCAGCCGGCCCGTACCGAGTGCGGTGCCGTCGGCCGCGACAGCCAGGACGTGCACGGCGGCGGCGTCGTAGGCGTCGTACTCGATCTCCTCGGGCACGTTCTGCTCGCCGACGAAGACCTCCTTGCGCACCTGGAAGCAGGCCGCCAGGTCGCTCTCCTCCACAGCCCTGCGGGTGGTGTACGACGTCACTGGCTCTCCGCCGCGATGGTGTCGAGGGCGTGCTGGAGGTCGGCCGGGTAGGTGCTGGAGAACTCCACCCAGGAGCCGTCGCTCGGGTGCTCGAAGCCCAGGCGCACCGCGTGCAGCCACTGCCGGGTCAGCCCGAGCCGCTTGGCCAGGGTCGGATCGGCGCCGTACGTCAGGTCGCCGACGCACGGGTGGCGGTGGGCGGACATGTGGACCCGGATCTGGTGGGTGCGGCCGGTCTCCAGCTTGATGTCCAGGAGGCTGGCGGCGCGGTACGCCTCGATCAGGTCGTAATGGGTCACCGACGGCTTGCCCTCGGCGGTGACGGCCCACTTGTAGTCGTGGTTCGGGTGGCGCCCGATCGGGGCGTCGATGGTGCCGCTCATCGGGTCCGGGTGGCCCTGGACGAGCGCGTGGTACTTCTTGTCGACGACCCGGTCGCGGAACTGGGCCTTCAGCAGCGTGTAGGCGCGCTCGGACTTGGCGACGACCATCAGGCCGGAGGTGCCGACGTCCAGGCGGTGCACGATGCCCTGGCGCTCGGCGGCGCCGGACGTCGAGATCCGGTATCCGGCGGCGGCGAGGCCGCCGATGACGGTGGTGCCGGTCCAGCCGGGGCTGGGGTGGGCCGCGACGCCGACCGGCTTCATGATGACCACGATGTCGTCGTCGTCGTGGACGATCTCCATGCCCTCGACGGGCTCGGCGACGATCTGGACCGGTGCGGGAGCGCCCGGCATCTCGACCTCCAGCCAGGCACCGCCGTGCACGCGCTCGGACTTGCCGGCCACCGAACCGTCCACCTGGACCTTCCCGGCGGCGGCCAGCTCGGCGGCCTTGGTGCGGGAGAAACCGAACATCCGGGAGATGGCGGCGTCGACACGCTCGCCTTCCAGGCCGTCCGGTACGGGCAGGGTGCGGATCTCGGGGTGCGTACTCACCTGTCGAGTATGCCTTGCGCCGGACGCTCCCCGCGCAGCCCGGTCGGTCCCTGTGGACGGTCAGTCCTTGTGGACGGTCCCGTCGGGGTCCAGGCCCTTGAAGGAGAGGATCACGATGAGGATGCCGCCGCAGACGATCGCGGAGTCGGCGAGGTTGAAGACGGCGAAGTGCTTGGGGGCGATGAAGTCGACCACCGCCCCTTCGAACACGCCGGGCGCCCGGAAGATCCGGTCGGTGAGGTTGCCGAGCGCACCGCCCAGGAGCAGCCCCAGCGCGATGGCCCACGGCAGGCTGTAGAGCTTGCGGGCCAGCCGGATCACGACCACGATCACGCCGGCCGCGATGATGGTGAAGATCACCGTGAACGCCTCGCCGAACCCGAACGCGGCGCCCGGGTTGCGCAGCGCCCGGAACTGCAGCCAGTCACCGATGATGTCGATCGGCGGCTGGTGCTCCAGCTTGGCGACCACGATCAGCTTGGAGACCAGGTCCAGCAGATAGGCGACGATCGCGACGCCGACGAGCGCCAGGATCTTGCGCTTGCCCACACCCGTGTTCACGGCGGCGTCGGCGGCCGTGGAGCCGCCTTCGTCCGTGTGCTCGGCCTCGGGATTGTCCGGCGTACCGATGATGCGCTCCGCCTCTGCCACGTGAGTCCCTCAACCTAGGTGCCTGACTGAGGACGAGGGTACGACACAGCTGTACGGGTCAGCCGCGCCGCTCCTGCTTCTGTTTGTCCTCGACGCAGAGGGTGGCGCGGGGAAATGCCTGCATCCGTGCCTTGCCGATCGGTTTGCCGCAGATCTCGCAGAGCCCGTAGGTGCCCGCTTCGAGCCGGGCCAGCGCCCGCTCGGTCTGCTCCAGCATCTCCTGGGCGTTGGCGGCGAGCGCCAGCTCGTGTTCCCGCGTGATGTTCTTGGTGCCCGTGTCGGCCTCGTCGTCGCCGGCGCCGTCACCGGAGTCCCGCATCAGCCCGGCGAGCGCGGCGCCCGAGGCCTCCAGCTCGCTGCGCAGCCGCGCGATCTCGCTGGTCAGCAGCGTGCGCGCCTCGGTGACCTCCTCGGGCGTCCAGGGGTCCTCGCCGGGCCGTACCGCCAGTTCGCCGGGAGCGGTCGCGGCGGCCCGGGCCGGCGGCACGGCCGCCTCGTCCGTACCGGCTGCGGGGCGACTCGCGCTCTTCTTGGCTACCACCGTGTGGGCTCCCGTCTCCTCGGCGGCCGCAGCCGCCCCCGTGGCCGTCTCTGCGGCCGTCTTCGAAGCCTTCTTGGCCGCGCTCTTCTTCGCGCTGCTCTTCGTCGTGCTCTTCTTGGCTGCGGTCTTCTTCGCCGCACCCTTCTTGGCAGGCGTTTTCGTCGCGACGTCCTTCTTGGCGGCCGTTCTCCCGGCAGCCGTGCCGTCCTGGGACGTCTCGCCGGCCGGTGGCTTCCCGTCGGCCTTCTGCCCGGCCGCGGTCTCTTCCGCCGTCTTCTTCGCCACCATGGCCGCGGCCCCTTCACACATTGTGATCTTGCTCGCGAATCGTGCTGGGACGATAAATCGACCCCAGCCCCGCGGCAACGGGGCACGCCGCCCTTTCGCCCCTCCCCCTGCCCGGTCGTGGCGCGTCTGCATCCGTTGTTCCCAGCTCCCCGCCCGGTAATCCGCCCCTCGCCGCCCCCGCACCGCCGCGGCCAACTCCGTACGCCTCCGACTGGCCATTCGGGTCACGCCCGGGCGCCGGGTTAAACCGGTCGGCCGTCAGCCGTACGGGCCCGTACACTGGGCCCAGCGAGAGGCATGGATGGGACGAGTAGCGTCGTACGCAGCCAGCAGCGACCCGGGGACGGTGGGAGCCCGGGGGCGAGCGCGTCGTGAAGATCACCCCGGAGCCGCCGGAAGAACGCCGTGCTCGTGGGCCCGCCCACGAGCACCAGGCCACTAGACCCGGCATCGCGACCCCAATGAGGGGGCCACGGGCGCACGCCCGGGGCCAAGGAGGGTGGTACCGCGGGAGCGCCGGACGCTCTCGTCCCTCCGACGGAAGTGGAAGACGTCCGCCGGAGGAAGCCGCACATGACATCGCCGCAGTACCGCCAGGTACCCGCCCAGGTCGACCTGCCCGCGCTGGAGCACGCCGTGCTCGACTTCTGGCGCGAGAACAAGGTCTTCGCCAAGAGCCTGGACCGGTCCGAGGGCCGCCCGGAATGGGTCTTCTACGAGGGCCCGCCCACCGCCAACGGCATGCCCGGTGCCCACCACATCGAGGCCCGCGTCTTCAAGGACGTCTTCCCGCGCTTCCGCACCATGCAGGGCTACCACGTGGGCCGCAAGGCCGGCTGGGACTGCCACGGCCTGCCGGTCGAGCTGGCGGTGGAGAAGGAACTGGGCTTCAACGGCAAGAAGGACATCGAGGCGTTCGGCATCGCCGAGTTCAACGCCAAGTGCCGTGAGTCGGTGACCCGGCACACCGACGCCTTCGCCGAGCTCACGACCCGTATGGGGTACTGGGTCGACCTGGACGACGCGTACCGCACGATGGACCCGGAGTACGTGGACTCCGTCTGGTGGTCGCTGAAGGAGATCTTCAACAAGGACCTGCTCGTCCAGGACCACCGCGTCGCCCCGTGGTGTCCGCGCTGCGGCACGGGCCTCTCCGACCACGAGCTGGCGCAGGGTTACGAGACGGTCGTCGACCCGTCCGTCTTCGTCCGCTTCCCTCTCACCTCCGGCCCGCTGGCCGGCGAGGCGTCGCTCCTGGTCTGGACGACCACGCCGTGGACGCTGGTCTCCAACACCGCGGTCGCCGCGCACCCCGAGGTCCGGTACGTCGTCGCGACGAACGGCGAGGAGAAGCTCGTCGTCGCCGAACCGCTCCTGGAGAAGGCGCTCGGCGAGGGCTGGGAGGCGACCGGCCAGTCGTTCACCGGTGCGGAGATGGAGCGCTGGACGTACGAGCGCCCCTTCACCCTCGTCGACTTCCCGAGCGTCAGCGAGGGAAGCGATGGACACAGCCCGGCCGAGGCGCACTACGTGGTCAACGCCGAGTACGTCACGACCGAGGACGGTACGGGTCTGGTCCACCAGTCCCCCGCGTTCGGCGCCGACGACCTCCTGGTCTGCCGTGCGTACGGCCTGCCGGTGGTCAACCCGGTCCGTCCCGACGGCACCTTCGAGGAAGACCTCCCGCTGGTCGGCGGCGTGTTCTTCAAGAAGGCCGACGAGGCGCTCACCGCGGACCTGGACGCGCGCGGCAAGCTCTTCCGCCACGTCCCGTACGAGCACAGCTACCCGCACTGCTGGCGCTGCCACACGGCGCTGCTCTACTACGCGCAGCCGTCCTGGTACATCAGGACGACCGCGATCAAGGACCGCCTCCTCCAGGAGAACGAGAAGACCAACTGGTTCCCGGACTCGGTCAAGAACGGCCGCTTCGGCGACTGGCTGAACAACAACGTCGACTGGGCACTGTCCCGCAACCGCTACTGGGGTACTCCGCTGCCGATCTGGCGCTGCGAGGACAACCACCTGACGTGCGTGGGCTCCCGCGCGGAACTCACAGAACTCACGGGCACGGACCAGTCGGCGCTCGACCCGCACCGCCCGTTCATCGACGAGATCACCTTCACCTGCACGCACGAGAACTGCCAGCTGGAGGCGTACCGCGTCCCGGAGGTCATCGACGCCTGGTACGACTCGGGTTCGATGCCGTTCGCGCAGTGGGGCTACCCGTACAAGAACAAGGAAGTCTTCGAGAGCCGCTACCCGGCGCAGTTCATCTCGGAGGCGATCGACCAGACCCGCGGCTGGTTCTACACGCTGATGGCGGTCGGCACGCTGGTCTTCGACAAGTCGTCCTACGAGAACGTGGTCTGCCTGGGCCACATCCTCGCCGAGGACGGCCGCAAGATGTCCAAGCACCTGGGCAACATCCTCCAGCCGATCCCGCTGATGGACCAGCACGGGGCGGACGCGGTGCGGTGGTTCATGGCGGCGGGCGGCTCCCCGTGGGCGGCACGGCGCGTGGGCCACGGCACGATCCAGGAGGTCGTCCGCAAGACGCTCCTGACGTACTGGAACACGGTCGCGTTCCAGGCCCTGTACGCGCGCACGTCGGGCTGGGCTCCGTCGTCGGCCGACCCGGCCCCGGCGGACCGCACGGTCCTGGACCGCTGGCTGCTGAGCGAACTCAACGTGCTGGTCGACCAGATGACGGTCGCGATGGAGAGCTACGACACCCAGCGCGCCGGCAAGCTGCTCTCGGCGTTCGTGGACGACCTCTCCAACTGGTACGTACGCCGCTCGCGCCGCCGCTTCTGGCAGGGCGACAAGGCGGCGCTGCGGACGCTGCACGAGGTCGTGGAGACGGTGACGCGGCTGATGGCGCCGCTGGTCCCGTTCATCACGGAGCGGGTCTGGCAGGACCTGATCGCACCGGTCACGCCGGACGCGCCGGAGTCGGTGCACCTGTCGTCGTGGCCCGAGGCAGAGGTTTCGGCGATCGACCCCACTCTCTCCTCCCAGATGGCGTTGGTGCGCCGCCTGGTGGAGCTGGGCCGGGCGACGCGTGCGGAGTCGGGCGTGAAGACGCGCCAGCCGCTGTCGCGCGCGCTGGTGGCGGCGAGCGGCTTCGAGTCGCTCGCTGCGGACCTGCGGGCGCAGATCACCGAAGAGCTGAACGTCACATCGCTCGCCTCGCTCTCCGAGGTGGGCGGCTCGCTGGTCGACACGACGGCGAAGGCGAACTTCCGGGCGCTGGGCAAGCGGTTCGGCAAGGGCGTGCAGGCGGTGGCCAAGGCGGTGGCCGAGGCGGACGCGGCGGCGCTCTCCCTGGCTCTGCGCGAGGGTACGGCGTCGGTGGAGGTGGAAGGCGAGCGGATCACGCTCACCCCGGACGAGGTCATCATCACGGAGACCCCGCGCGAGGGCTGGTCGGTCGCCTCGGACTCGGGCGCGACGGTGGCCCTGGACCTGGAGATCACCCCGGAGCTGCGCCGCGCGGGCCTGGCCCGTGACGCGATCCGCCTGATCCAGGAGGCCCGCAAGAACAGCGGCCTGGACGTGGCGGACCGCATCGCCGTCCGCTGGACGACGACGTCCCCGGCAACGGCGGAGGCCCTCACGGAACACGCCCCTCTGATCTCCGAGGAGGTCCTGGCCGTGGACTACGCGGAGGGCGAGGCGGACGGCACGTACGGCGCGCCGTTCGAGGACGAGGGCCTGTCCCTGACGTTCCGCCTGCGCAAGCGGTAGCCGGTACGTATGGGAGGGCCCGGCCGGTACATTCCGGCCGGGCCCTTCCGCGTACCCACCTCAGGGGCTCCGCCCCCGAACCCCCGCGCCTCAAACGCCGGCGAGGCTACAAATAGCCCGTCCGGCGCTTGAGGACAAAGGGGGCCCGGGGCGCAGCCCCGGTTTCGGGAAGGGGCGGGTAGGGGAACAGGCCCGCCGCAGACGCCCCACCCGTACCCGGCAACGGCGGCGGCCGCCCACGCAAAGGGCCGGGCCCCGGGGAAACCCCGGGGCCCGGCCCTTTGACTGCCGACGGCTACGCGCTCAGCGAGCGCGTACCGATCAGTTGTCGTCCTCGTCGATCAGGAACCCACGCATCGGCGACGGCGCCTGCTGCATCGGCTGCGGCGCCTGAGGCCGAACCGGCGCCATCGGCTGCGTCATCGCGGGCGACATCTGCTGCTGCCCACCGTAGGACGGCGCACCGCCCATGGACTGGCCGCCACCCATCTGCTGGCCACCGTGGCCACCGTGGTTGGAGCTGCCCATGGAGTGACCCATCGCACCCGCACCGGCCGGAGCCAGCGAGGGGGACGGCGGCAGCGAGGCCGTCGCCGGCGTCCGCGGCGGCGCGAGCGAGTCGTCCGACTGGGTCTCCAGCTGACGCAGCTGGCTCTCCAGGTAGGACTTCAGTCGCGTGCGGTACTCGCGCTCGAAGCCACGCAGGTCCTCGACCTTGCGCTCCAGCGTCGCGCGGGCCGACTCCAGCGAGCCCATCGCCACGCGGTGCTTCTCCTGCGCGTCCCGCTCCAGGGCGTCCGCCTTGGCACGCGCGTCGCGCTCCAGACCCTCGGCACGGCTCCGCGCCTCGCCGACGATCTTGTTGGCCTCGGAACGGGCCTCCGCGATCGCCTGGTCGGCGGTCTGCTGCGCGAGCGAGAGGACACGGGCGGCGCTGTCGCCACCGGGGCCCTGGCCCTGCTGCTGCATCTGCGGCTGCTGCATCTGCTGCATTTGCTGCATCTGCTGCTGCTGGGGGTGCTGACCCATGGGGCCGCCCATCGGGCCACCCATGGGACCGCCCTGCATCGGGCCCTGGCCCTGCGGACCGCCGTGGCCGCCCTGGGGACCGTGACCGCTGGGGCCGGCAGGCAGCTGCGGCGCGCCACCGGGCAGCTGGGGCGGACCCATCTGCGGGGGCTGCTGCTGCGGCGGTCCAGATATGGCGGCGGGTACGGGAGCACCCGGGCGGTCCTGCTGCTCCGGCGGCTTGCGCATACCCTGCTGCTGTTGCTGCTGGTTCTGCGCGGCGGCACGCGTCGCGGCGGCCAGCTTGGCGCGCAGGTCCTCGTTCTCACGGAGCAGACGGGTCAGCTCCGATTCGACCTCGTCGAGAAAGGCATCGACCTCGTCCTCGTCATAGCCTTCTCGGAGGCGGACGGTCGTGAACTGCTTGTTCCGCACGTCCTCGGGGGTCAACGGCATCTCTTCTTCACCTCTACGTAGTCGTCGGCAGTCGGCAAGACCGTATCGCTCACAACCTGACCACAACGCTGATCAGGATGTAGACGATGATCATCAGAACGAAGAAGGACAGGTCGAGTGCCACGCCCCCGAGACGCAGCGGCGGAATGAACCGCCGCAGAAGCTTGAGCGGTGGATCGGTGACAGTGTAGGTGGCCTCCAGTACGACCACCATCGCCTTGCCGGGTTGCCATGAACGTGCGAACTGGAAGACGTAGTCCATGACGAGCCGGAAGATCAGCACGATGAGGAAACACATCAGCGCGATATAGACCACATCCAGTGCGACGCCCATGTCCCGCGCTTCCCTCTCCCCTGGCTCTCGTAGCTCCGGCCTCGCGGCCGGGTTGTTCCCGGTGTCGTGTTCTCAGCTCTGGTTGAAGAATCCGCCCTCTGCGATGCGGGCCTTGTCCTCCGCCGTGACATCGACGTTAGCAGGCGACAACAGGAACACCTTCTGCGTCACGCGTTCAATGCTGCCATGGAGCCCGAAGACGAGTCCTGCGGCAAAGTCGACAAGTCGCTTCGCGTCGGTATCGTCCATCTCCGTGAGATTCATGATCACCGGAGTGCCCTCACGGAAGTGTTCCCCGATGGTACGGGCCTCGTTGTAGGTCCTGGGATGCAGCGTGGTGATGCGGTACGGCTCCCGCTCGGACACGACCTTAGGCATGATCACCGGTGCGTTCTTCTCCATGTTCGGACGTTCAGGTGTGATGGATGCCACGGGTGCGATTCGGGCGGGTCGCCCGCTTTCCGCGGGGAGCTGAACCGGCTCGCGCTGGGCGGGCGGTTGTACTACTCGTACCGGTTCATCCCTTTCGCGCTCCCGCTCACGCTCGCGTTCCACCTGGTGCGGGGGCTGATGCCGTCGCCGCTCGGGCTCCGGCTCAGGTTCGAATTCGTCATCGGGGTCGAACCCCGGACCGTCGTACCCATCGTCCTCCACGAGGCCGAGGTAGACCGCCATCTTGCGCATCGCGCCGGCCATGCTCCGAGTCCTCCGCTCTGTGGTGGATCGGCATTCGTCACCAAGTGCCCGCGATCCACGGTGGTCCGCCCCGTCCTGCCGGGCAATGACCATATTTTCTGCTGTGGTCCGACTTGCTTCGCGACGTTACCCGAGCCTGGGTCGGACTCCGAGTACCGCCGTACCGACGCGTACATGTGTCGCTCCGGCCGCCACCGCGTCCTCCAGATCCGCACTCATACCTGCGGAGACCATGTTCGCAGCCGGATGAGCGGCGCGCAGGCGGGTGGCGAATCCCATCAGCCGGTCGAACGCGGCCCGTTGCCTGTCGGCAAACGGTCCGGCCAGCGGCGCCACGGTCATCAGACCGTCCAGCCGCAGCCCCTCCGCCGCGTCGACCGCGGCCGCCAACTCCTCGATCCCGTCCGGTGCGACCCCGCCGCGTTCACCGCGCTCGCCGCTCTCCGCGTCCAGGGCGACCTGGATCAGACAGCCGAGCTCGCGCTCCGCGCGGACCGCGGCGGCCGAGAGGGCGGTGACCAGCTTGATCCGGTCGACCGACTGCACGACATCGACATAACTCGTCACAGAACGAACCTTGTTCGTCTGCAATTGTCCGACAAAGTGCCATGTCAGTGAAAGATCCGCACAAGCGGTGGCTTTCGGTGCCGCGTCCTGGTCACGATTCTCGGCGACATGGCGCACACCGAGTTCATGCAGCATGCGGACGTCGCTCGCGGGGTAGGTCTTGGTGACCACGATCAGGGTCACGTCCTCGCGATCGCGGCCGGCCGCGGCACAGGCGGAGGTGATCCTTTCCTCCACCTGCGCCAGATTCGCAGCGAGTTGAGCCTTACGGTCCGTCATGCCCTATCAGTCCAACCAGACATATCCGGCGAGCCGCCCGGTGGTGCGGTCGCGGCGGTACGAGAAGTGATCGCCCGATTCACGGGTGCAGACCGGCGAACGGTGCAGGTCGCTCACGCCGAGAGCGGCGAGCTGGGCGTGGACTCCGCCGGTGACGTCGACCGCCGGTGTCCCCCAGCTGGTCTCGGCCCAGGTTCCGGGGACCGCCTCGGCGACCTCGGCCCGCATCTCCTCGGGCACTTCGTAACACCGTCCGCAGACGGCCGGTCCGGTGTGCGCGGTGATCCGGGACGGGCGTGCGCCCCGCGCGGTCATGGCCTCGACCACCGCCGGGACGACCCCGGCGACCAGCCCCGGCCGCCCGGCGTGCGCCGCTCCGACGACTCCGGCGACCGGGTCGACGAGGAGGACCGGAGTGCAGTCGGCGGTGAGGACGGCCAGCGCCAGTCCGCGCCGTGTGGTCACCAGCGCGTCCACGGCCGGGATCTCCGCCTCCGCGCCCCACGGCCCGTCGACCGCCGCCACGTCCCGGCCGTGCACCTGGTTCATCCAGACGACCGAGATCGGGTCGAGGCCGAGCCGGCGGGCCGCGCGCTCGCGGTTCGCGCCGACGGCGGCGGGGTCGTCACCGACCGCGCCGCCGAGGTTGAGCTCACCGTACGGAGCGGCGCTCACCCCGCCCCACCGGTCGGTGAAGGCGAAGTGAGCGCTGCCCGTGACGGGTTCCGCCCGGTGCTGACCTATCACTTCAAGAAGTCCGGTACGTCCAGCTCTTCGGCCTGGGTGTCCTGGTAGGGACGGGCCGGCGGGACGTGCGGCGGAGAGACCGGCGACAGCGGGCTCTCGCTCGAAGCCGACGCGGGAGCGGGCTCGGCCGGGGCCGGGCTCTCCTCGCGCGGAGGTACGGAACCGAGTCCACCCGACGGACGCGCGGGTTCGGCGGAGGACCTGGCCGGGACGGCCGGCTCCTCCCTCTTGTTCGTGCTGGCGCCGAGCGTGCTCTCGCGCCGGGCCGGCGGCTGTCCGCCGTCGAAGCCCGCCGCGATCACGGTGACCCGGACCTCGTCGCCGAGCGCGTCGTCGATGACGGCGCCGAAGATGATGTTGGCCTCGGGGTGTGCCGCCTCGCTCACCAGCTGGGCGGCCTCGTTGATCTCGAAGAGACCGAGGTCGCTGCCGCCGGAGATGGAGAGCAGGACACCGCGGGCGCCGTCGATGGACGCCTCCAGGAGCGGCGAGGAGATCGCCATCTCCGCCGCGGCGACCGCGCGGTCATCGCCGCGCGCCGAGCCGATGCCCATCAGCGCCGATCCGGCCTCGGACATGACCGACTTGACGTCGGCGAAGTCGAGGTTGATCAGGCCGGGCGTGGTGATCAGGTCGGTGATGCCCTGGACACCCGAGAGCAGGACCTGGTCGGCCGACTTGAAGGCGTCGAGCACGCTGACCTGACGGTCCGAGATGGACAGCAGGCGGTCGTTGGGGATGACGATGAGGGTGTCGACCTCTTCGCGGAGCTCGGCGATGCCGTCCTCCGCCTGATTCGCGCGGCGCCGGCCCTCGAAGGTGAACGGGCGGGTGACCACACCGATCGTCAGGGCGCCGAGCGAGCGCGCGATGTTGGCGACGACGGGTGCGCCGCCGGTGCCGGTGCCGCCGCCTTCTCCGGCGGTGACGAAGACCATGTCGGCCCCCTTGAGGACCTCCTCGATCTCCTCACGGTGGTCCTCTGCCGCCTTACGACCGACGGCCGGGTTCGCCCCGGCGCCGAGGCCCCGGGTGAGTTCGCGGCCGACGTCGAGCTTGACGTCGGCGTCGCTCATCAACAGGGCCTGTGCGTCCGTGTTGATCGCGATGAACTCGACGCCCTTGAGACCGACCTCGATCATTCGGTTGATGGCATTGACACCACCGCCGCCGACACCGATGACCTTGATGACTGCGAGGTAGTTCTGCGGTGCTGCCACGTCGAAGGCCTCTCGCCTCGAGTTACGTGTCGTCGCTCTGCGGTTGATCCGCGGCGACGACTGATGTCGATGGGGACGGTCCGAACGCCGACCCAAACCCTAACGTTCAAGTTTAGGGTTACCAGTGTGTCTGCTTCCTGGACTCTTCCGAACAGGACACTAAGTCGACAAGTGGCGCACGTTCAACGAACACGCCGAACCTCCCGTTTTTCTTTTCACCCTATGTGATCACCCGTAGCGCTGACCAACCAGGGTGCTGGCCAGCACAAATGCACGTCAACTCGCCGATACCGCAGGGGCGGTGGGGGCACTCACGTCGAACTGTCCCCCTTTGGGCACCGCCTTCATCAGAGCGGTGAGGACGTCCGCCTTCACCGCCCCGTCCTCACTACTGCCCCAGGTCACCCGCCGATCACGGGTGAGGCGCAAGGAGATCGCGTCGAAGGAGGTGATCCGTACCGCCTCGGTGTCCTTGGCCACGCCCTTGGGCAGGTCATCCGCGACCGTCACCGCTTCGTGCAACAGACGGTCACTGCCGAACCGGCGCAGACTCGCCGACCGTTCCGGATCGAGCTCCAGCAGCGGTACGCCCTTGGGCGCCCGGTCCACCGTGGCGAAACGGAAGCCCGTTCCGTCCACTTCGACGAACTTCGCACCCTTGGCGATCAGCAGGACCGGCTCGCGTTCGGTCACCTTAAGGCTGATGCCGTGCGGCCAGGAGCGCACGACATCCACCGAGTCGATACGAGGCAGCTTCTGGAGCAACCTCGCCTCCATGGCGCCGGTGTCCACGGAGATCAGCGGAGCTCCGATCGGCGCCGCGGCGACCGCTTCCACCTCTTCGCGGGTCAGCACCTCGACACCGGTGGTGGAGACGCGTTCGACGCGGAGCCAGGAGGAGCCGTAGAGCGCCCAGAGCGCGAACGCGGTGAGCAGGGCCGCCGCGACGCCGATGAGGATCAGGAGCGTACGGCGGCTGAGCCGGTGCCCCTCGGGGCCGATGTGCGGCGGGCGGGCGGTGGTGTCCGCCCGCCCCGTTGCGCCGCGCTGGGCGGTCGTCGGTCCGGCCACGCTCGCTCCTTCGCCGGACCCGGGGCGCCCGCCCCGGGTCCGCACCGCCTCACGCCTGGCGGCGGGAGGCAATCGCTTCGTACACCATGCCGACGAGCAGGTCGTCGGCGTCGCGCCGGCCGAACTCGGCCGCGGCACGGGACATTTCGTACAGCCGGTGGGGGTCCGACAGCACCGGCAGCACGTTGCCCTGCACCCACTCGGGCGTCAGCGCCGCGTCGTCCACCAGCAGACCGCCGCCGGCGTTGACCACCGGCTGGGCGTTGAGCCGCTGTTCGCCGTTGCCGATGGGCAGCGGGACGTAGGCGGCGGGAAGCCCGACGGCGGAGAGTTCGGCGACGGTCATCGCGCCCGCGCGGCAGAGCATCATGTCGGCCGCGGCGTACGCGAGGTCCATCCGGTCCACGTACGGTACCGGGATGTACGGCGGCATCCCGGGCATGTTGTCGATCCGCGGCAATTCGTTCTTCGGGCCGACCACATGGAGGATCTGGATCCCGGAGCGCTGGAGCAGCGGCGCGACCCGCTGGACGACCTCGTTGAGGTGGCGCGCGCCCTGCGAGCCGCCGGAGACCAGCAGCGTGGGCAGGTTGGGGTCGAGGCCGAAGGAGGCGCGGGCCTCCGGGCGGACCCGGGCGCGGTCCAGGGTGGCGATGGTGCGGCGCAGCGGGATGCCGATGTAGCGCGCGCCGCGCAGCTTGCTGTCCGGCGTGGAGACGGCGACCCCGTGGGCGTACCGCGAGCCGATCTTGTTGGCGAGGCCCGGGCGGGCGTTGGCCTCGTGGACGACGATGGGCACGCCGACGCGCTTGGCGGCGAGGTAGCCGGGCAGCGCGACGTAACCGCCGAAGCCGACCACGCAGTCCGCCTTGGTGCGCTCCAGGATCTGCTCGGCCGCCTTGATGGTGCCGCGCAGCCGGCCCGGGACGGTGATCAGCTCGGGCGTGGGCTTACGCGGCAGCGGTACGGCCGGGATGAGCGCCAGCTCGTACCCCCGCTCGGGTACGAGCCTGGTCTCCAGGCCGCGTTCCGTGCCGAGGGCCGTGATTCCCACGGTCGGGTCCTGCCTGCGCAGGGCGTCTGCGAGGGCAAGCGCGGGCTCGATGTGTCCGGCGGTCCCCCCGCCGGCGAGTACGACATGCACCGAAATTCACCGCTCTCCGGACGGACGCTTCGTGACGCGCCGTCTCATCGTCTTCCATCTCACCCCGGGCCTCCGCATGGCCAGGGCCGCCTTCGCGGCGGGATCGTTCCGCGCGAAGGCGATCATGAGCCCGACCGCGAACATCGTCGGCAGCAGGGCGGATCCTCCGTAGGAGAACAGCGGGAGCGGGACACCGGCGATCGGCAACAGGCCGAGCACCGCACCGATGTTGATCACGGCCTGGGCCATGATCCAGGTGGTCACGCCTCCCGCGGCATACCTGACGAAGGGGTCCTCCGTGCGTCCGGCCACGCGGATACCCGCATAGCCTAGAGCCGCGAAGAGGGCGAGCACGGACAGCGTCCCCGCCAGACCCAGTTCCTCACCGGTGATCGCGAAGATGAAGTCGGTGTGGGGTTCCGGGAGTTGACCCCATTTTTCCACACTCGCACCGAGCCCGGAACCGAACCATCCACCGGAGGCCAGAGCGTAGATTCCGTGCGCCGCCTGCCAGCAGCCGTCGTCCGGGTCGGGTTCGCCGATGATGCCCATGCAGGAGAGCCGGGACATCCGGTTGGGGCTGGTCCAGATCAGGAGGAACGCCATGGCGGCGGCGAATCCGAGCACGCCGGCGAAGAGCCGGGTGGGAGCGCCGGCCAGCCAGAGCAGGCCGAAGAGGATGGCCGTGAGGATGATCGCGGTGCCCATGTCGCCGCCGAGCATGATCAGCCCGAGGAGCACGAAGGCGACCGGGACGAGCGGGACGAGCATGTGCTTCCACTGCGTCAGCAACCGCTTGTCCTGCTTGCGGGCGAGCAGGTCGGCGCCCCACAGGATGAGCGCGAGCTTGCCGAACTCGCTCGGCTGGACCTGGAACGGGCCACCGAGGTAGAGCCAGTTCTGGTTGCCGTTGACCGACATCCCTATCCCCGGCACCTGGACCAGGACCATCAGGAAGACCGTGATCATCAGCATCGGATAGGCCAGCCCGCGGTGGAGCTTCACCGGCATCCGGGAGGCGATCATCATCAGCGCGCCGCCGATGACGGCGGCGACGAACTGCTTGCCGAAGAAGTACGTCGACGACTTGTCGATGCTCAACGCCTTGATCATCGAGGCGGAGTAGACCATCACCAGGCCCAGCACGGTGATCAGGAGGCTGGAGCCGAGGATCACGTAGTAGGCGGTCAGAGGCCGGTCCCAGGCCCGGCGTGCCTGCTCGTAGAGGCGCCGGACCCCGCCGCCGCGCGGGGTCCTGGGTGCCGGGGAGCCGCGTCCCGCGCCGCGGGACGGCGCCGGCCGGCGGCTGCGTACGGCGGAGCTCTTCTCGGCCGGCATTGTCGCTGTCCCCTCCACTGCTCGTGCCCCAGGGCGCGGCCCCGGCGCGGAGCCCGGTCGGTCAGGCGCTCGTCTCGGTGCGTGCGCGGACCGCGTCCGCGAACGCCTCGCCCCGCTTGATGTAGTTGGTGAACATGTCCATCGAGGCGCAGGCCGGGGCCAGCAGTACCGTATCGCCCGGCCGCGCGAGCCGTGCGGCCTGTTCGACCGCCTCGGACATGGCCCCAGTGTCGGTGCGGTCGAGGTCGACCACCGGTACTTCCGGGGCGTGTCGCGTCAGGGCTTCGTGGATCAGCGCGCGGTCGGCGCCCATCAGCACGACGCCGCGCAGCCGCTTCGCCGCGCCGGTGACCAGCTCGTCGAAGGTGGCGCCCTTGGCGAGGCCGCCGGCGATCCAGACGATGGAGTCGTAGGCGGCCAGCGAGGCCTCGGTGGCGTGGGTGTTGGTGGCCTTGGAGTCGTCGACGTAGGCGACTTCGGCGATGTCCGCGACGTGTTCGATGCGGTGGGCGTCGGGCCGGAAGGTGCGCAGGCCGTCGCGGACGGCGGCCGGTTCCACGCCGAAGGCGCGGGCGAGGGCGGCGGCGGCGAGCGCGTTGGCGATGTTGTGCGGGGCCGGCGGGTTGACGTCGGAGACCTCGGCCAGCTCCTGGGCCTGCTTCTGGCGGTTGGCCACGAAGGCCCGGTCGACGAGGATGCCGTCGACCACGCCGAGCTGCGAGGGTCCGGGCGGGCCGAGGGTGAAGCCGATGGCCCGGCAGCCTTCTTCGACGTCGGCCTCGCGGACCAGGTCCTCGGTGGCGGGGTCGGCCGCGTTGTAGACGCAGGCCACCGTGTTGCCCTCGTAGATCCGGCCCTTGTCGGCCGCGTACGCCTCCATCGAGCCGTGCCAGTCGAGGTGGTCCGGCGCCAGGTTGAGGACGGCGGCGGAGTGGGCGCGCAGGGAGGGTGCCCAGTGCAGCTGGTAGCTGGAGAGTTCGACGGCGAGGACGTCGTACTCCTGCTCGCCGAGCACCGCGTCCAGCAGCGAGACGCCGATGTTGCCGACCGCCGCGGTGCGCAGGCCTGCCGCCTGAAGGATCGATGCCAGCATCCGTACGGTGGTGGTCTTGCCGTTGGTGCCGGTGACGGCGAGCCAGGGCGCGGCCTTGCGGCCGTTCGTCCCGCGCAGCCGCCAGGCGAGTTCGACGTCGCCCCAGACGTCGACGCCCGCCTCGGCGGCAGCCAGGAAGAGCGGCTTGTCCGGCTGCCAGCCGGGGGCGGTGACGACGAGTTCCGTGGACGGCGGCAGGGTGGCGCCGTCGCCGAGGCGCACGGTGATGCCGAGCGCCTCCAGTTCGGCGGCCTGCGCGCGGGCACGCTCGTCGTCGCCGTCGTTGACGACGGTGACGACCGCGCCGCGCTCGTGCAGGGCACGGGCCGCGGGGATGCCGCTGACGCCGAGTCCGGCGACGGTGACGTGCTTGCCCTGCCAGTCCACGGTGCTCACTTCTTGGCTGCCCATCCCGCGTAGAAGAGGCCGAGGCCGACGATCACGCACATGCCCTGGATGATCCAGAAGCGGACCACGACAAGGACTTCGGACCACCCCTTGAGTTCGAAGTGGTGCTGGAGCGGCGCCATCCGGAAGACCCGCTTGCCGGTCATCTTGAAGGAACCGACCTGGATGACCACGGACATGGTGATCATCACGAAGAGGCCGCCGAGGATGGCGAGCAGGAACTCGGTGCGGGACAGGATCGCGAGGCCCGCGAGCGCGCCGCCGAGGGCGAGCGAGCCGGTGTCACCCATGAAGATCTTGGCGGGCGAGGTGTTCCACCACAGGAAGCCGAAGCAGGCGCCCATGAGGGCCGCGGCGACGACGGCGAGGTCGAGCGGGTCGCGTACCTCGAAACAGGCGCTGGGGTTGGTCAGGTTGTCCGCGTTGGCGCAGGACTCCTGGAACTGCCAGAGGCCGATGAAGGTGTAGGCGCCGAAGACCATCACCGAGGCGCCGGTGGCCAGGCCGTCGAGGCCGTCGGTGAGGTTCACGCCGTTGGACATGGCGAGGATCATGAACAGCGCCCAGACGCAGAACAGCACCGGGCCGATCGACCAGCCGAAGTCCTCGACGAACGAGAGCCGGGTGGAGGCCGGGGTGTGGTTCATGGAGTTGGGGAACTGGAGCGAGAGCACCGCGAAGGCGATGCCGACGATCAGCTGTCCGGCCATCTTCGCCTTGGCCCGCAGACCGAGCGAGCGCTGCTTGACGATCTTGATGTAGTCGTCGAGGAAGCCGACGAGGCCCATGCCCGCCATGAGGAAGAGCACGAGGACGCCGGAGTAGCGGATGTCCTCATCCGTGATGACCTTCGCGAGGAGGTACGCGATGATCGTCGCCAGGATGAAGGCGATGCCGCCCATCGTGGGCGTGCCCTTCTTGCTGCCGTGGGTGCGCGGGCCGTCGTCCCGGATGAACTGCCCGTACCCCTTGCGGGCCAGCAGTTTGATCAGCAGCGGGGTACCGACCAGGGTCAGGAAGAGCCCGATGGCCCCCGCGAAGAGGATCTGCCTCATCGGCCGGCGACCTCGCCCTCGGTCGAGTTCTCCAGCAGTGCCTGGGCGACCTTCTCCAGGCCGACCGACCGGGACGCCTTCACCAGCACGACGTCTCCCGGGCGCAGTTCACTGCGCAACAGGTCGACGGCCGCCTGTGCGTCGGACACGTGCACCGACTCCTCACCCCACGAACCCTCGTTATATGCGCCCAGTTGCAGCCAGGAGGCTTCTCTCCCCCCGACAGCGACGAGCTTGCTGACGTTGAGCCGGACGGCGAGCCGTCCGACCGCGTCGTGCTCGGCGAGCGACGCGTCACCGAGCTCGGCCATCTGACCGAGCACCGCCCAGGTGCGCCCCCCGTCGGCCGCTCGGGCCTGGCCCATGGCAGCCAGCGCACGCAGTGCGGCTCTCATGGATTCGGGGTTCGCGTTGTAGGCGTCGTTGACGACCGTCACACCGTCCGGACGCTCGGTGACCTCCATGCGCCAGCGGGAGAGGGTGCCCGCCTCCGAGAGCGCCTCGGCGATCTCGGTCACGGACATGCCCAACTCATGGGCGACGGCGGCCGCGGCGAGCGCGTTCGACACGTGGTGCTCACCGTACAGGCGCAAGGTCACGTCGCTGCACCCGGTGGGTGTGTGGAGCTCGAACGCGGGCCGCCCGTCGGGGGTCATGCGGACCTTCTCGCCCCGTACGTCCGCTTCCGGGGCTTCTCCGAAGAGCAGGACGCGGGCCTTGGTGCGCGAAGCCATCGCGCGTACGAGAGGGTCGTCGGCGTTGAGCACGGCGCAGCCGTCCTCGGGGAGCGCCTCGACCAGCTCGCCCTTGGCCTGGGCGATCGCCTCGCGGCTGCCGAACTCGCCGAGGTGGGCGGAGCCGACGTTGAGGACCAGGCCGATGCGGGGCGGGGTGAGCTCGGCGAGGTAGTGGATGTGCCCGATGCCGCGGGCGCCCATCTCCAGGACCAGGTGCTGGGTCTCGGAGGTGGCGGTCAGGGCGGTGAGCGGCAGGCCGATCTCGTTGTTGAGGGAGCCGGGCGTCCAGACCGTGGGCGCCTTGTGCTGCAGGAGCTGCGCGATCAGGTCCTTGGTGGACGTCTTGCCCGCGGAGCCGGTGAGCGCGACGACGGTGGTGCCGAGGCGTTCGACGACGGTACGGGCGAGCGCGCCGAGCGCGCCGACGACGTCGTCCACGACGATCGCCGGAACGCCGACGGGGCGGGCGGCCAGCACGGCTGCCGCGCCCGCCTCGACGGCGCGCTGCGCGTAGTCGTGGCCGTCCACGCGCTCGCCGGCGAACGCGGCGAACAGGCTGCCGGGCGCGACCTCGCGGGAGTCGATGACGACGGGGCCGGTGACGGTGACTGCCGGATCCGGTATGTCGTGCGGCTGCCCGCCGACGATGTCCGCGATCTCGGCGAGGGAAAGGGTGATCACTTGGTCATCCCTGACTGTTGTTCTCGTGGTGAGGGGCGCGGCCGGCGGCGCCGGTGCGCCCCAGGGACCGCTCGATGGCGTCGTGCAGGACCTTGCGGTCGTCGAAGGGGCGTACGACTCCGTGGATGTCCTGGCCCTGCTCGTGGCCCTTGCCCGCGACGAGGACGGTGTCGCCCGGTTCGGCGCGCGCGACGGCGGCGGCGATGGCCGAGGCCCGGTCGGCGTCGACCAGGACGTCACCGCGTTCGTGGACGGGGACCTCGGCGGCGCCGGAGAGCATCGCGGCGAGGATCGCGAGCGGGTCCTCGGAGCGGGGGTTGTCGGAGGTCAGTACGGCGGTGTGGGCGAGGCGGGCCGCGGCGGCGCCCATCGGGCCGCGCTTGGTGGTGTCGCGGTCGCCGCCGCAGCCGAGGACGATGTGCACCCGGCCCTCGGTGACCTTCTGCAGCGACCGCAGGACGGACTCGACGGCGTCGGTCTTGTGCGCGTAGTCGACGACGGCGAGGTACGGCTGTCCGGCGTCCACCCGCTCCAGCCGGCCCGGGACGCCGGGGACGGCGGCGATGCCGTCGGCGGCGGTCTGCGGGTCGACGCCCGCGACGGCCAGCGTGACGATCGCGGCGAGGGTGTTGGCGACGTTGAACGGGCCGGGCAGCGGAGCGCGGGCGGCGATCCGCTCGCCCTTCGGGCCGACGGCGGTGAAGGTGCTGTCCTGCGGGCCGACCTGGACGTCCTCTGCGTGCCAGTCGGCGTCCGAGTGGCCCTCGGCGGAGAAGGTGGTGACCGGGACGCCGGACTCGGTGATGAGCCGGCGGCCGTACTCGTCGTCGAAGTTCACGACACCGCGGTGGCTGCGCTCGGGCGTGAAGAGCTGCGCCTTGGCCTGGAAGTAGTCCTCCATGCCGGAGTGGAACTCCATGTGCTCCGGGCTGAGGTTGTTGAAGACGGCGACGTCGAAGACGCAGCCGTCGACCCGGCCGAGCACGAGGGCGTGGCTGGAGACCTCCATCGCGACGGCCTCGACGCCGCGTTCGCGCATGACGGCGAACAGGGCCTGGAGGTCGGTGGCTTCGGGCGTGGTGCGCTCGGACTTGATGCGCTCGTCGCCGATGCGCATCTCGACGGTGCCGATGAGCCCGGTGGGCCGGCCCGCGGCGCGCAGTCCGCCTTCGACCAGGTACGCGGTGGTGGTCTTGCCGGAGGTTCCGGTGATGCCGATCTGGAGGAGGCCGATGCCGGGCCGCCTGTAGATGTCGGCGGCCAGCTCGCCCATCACGGCGCGCGGGTCCTCGGTGACCAGGACCGGCAGGCCGGTGGCGGCGGCGCGTTCGGCGCCGGTCGGGTCGGTGAGGACGGCGATGGCGCCGAGGCCCGCGGCCTGGGCAGCGAAGTCGGCGCCGTGGAGGCGGGCGCCGGGCAGGGCCGCGTACACATCACCGGGTCGCACGGCCCGTGAGTCGTGCGTGATGCCGGTGACTTCGCCGTCCCCGGCCGCTTCGACGCCGAGCCGGCCGGCCAGCTCGCCGAGGGGGGTGGGCCGGAGCCGGTCCGGTCGGGGCGCTCCCGGGTAGGTCACAGGCGCGTCCTTCTGAGAGGTTTGGGACTGATCAGCGTGGGGCACGGCGGTGAGCGTACCGGGCCGGTGCGGGCTCTCGCGAAGCGAGGGACCGGGTGCCGGGAAGTTCTCGTTCCGGTTCCAGGGATCGGGGGTGATGGTTGTCACTGAGGGTTTCCTTGGAGGAGATGCTCGCGCATCCCCGTGTTCACTCGCCGGGTTTGAAGGACACCGGCAGCCGGGGCGGCTTGTTGCCGGACGGTGGGGTCTGGAGCGTCTTGAGCGCGAACTCCATGACCTGCTTGTAGATCGGGCCGCAGATCTGGCCGCCGAAGTAGCTTCCCTTGGTGGGGTTCTGGATCGCGCAGTAGACGGTGATCTGCGGATCGTCGGCCGGTGCGAAGCCGGCGAAGGAGGCGGTGTACCCCTTGTAGACACCGCGGACCGGGTCGACCCGGTTGGCGGTGCCGGTCTTGCCCGCGACCCGGTAGCCGGGAATGGCGGCCTTGGTGCCGGTGCCCTCCTGGTCGCCGACGACGGATTCCAGCATGGCCGCCAGGGTCTTGGCGGTCTTCTCGCTGACCACCCGGGTCTCCTCGGGAGCGTCGGCCGCGGTGAAGCGGCCGTCGGCGCCCTTGGTGCCGCGTACGAGCGTCGGGGCGATGCGGACGCCGCCGTTGGCCACCGTGGAGTAGACCGAGGCGGCCTGGACGGCGTTGATGGAGAGCCCCTGGCCGAACGGGATCGTGTACTGCTGCGAGGTCGACCAGTCCTTCGGATGGGCCAGCAGGCCGGGCGACTCGCCGGGGTAGCCGAGTCCGGTCTTCTTGCCGAGGCCGAACTTCCGCAGGTAGTCGAAGAGCACCTTGTTCGACTCGGCCTGGGTCTTGCCGAGCTGACCGGTCGCCAGGATGGTGCCGATGTTGCTGGACTTGGCGAGGACGCCGTTGAGCGTGAGGTACCAGGTGGGGTGGTCGACGTCGTCCTTGAAGAGCCGGTCGCCGCGGTGCAGCCGGTTGGGGACGGTGACATGGGTGCCGGGCGTGGCGGCACCTTCCTCCAGCACGGCGGCGATCGACATGACCTTGCTGGTGGAGCCGGGCTCGTACACGTCCTGGAGGGCCGCGTTGCCGAGCGAGGCCGAGGTGGCCTGGGAGAGGTCGTTGGGGTCGTAGCCGGGCGCGTTGGCCATGGCCAGCAGCTCGCCGGTGCGGGTGTTCTGCACGATGACGTAGCCGCGGTCGGCCTTGGACGCGGCAACCTGGTCGCTGATGGCCTTCTGCGCGGCCCACTGGATGTCACGGTCGATGGTCAGCTCGATGTCGGAGCCGGGCACGGCCGGGACCTCGCTGCCGCCGGCGGTCGGAACGCGGCGGCCGCCGGACTGGGCGTAGCGGATCTTGCCGTCCTCGCCCGCCAGCTCCTCGTCCAGCTGCGATTCGAGGCCGCCGCCGCCCTTGCCGTCGGCGCTGACGAATCCCAGTATCCCGGCGGCGAGGTCTCCGTTGGGATAGACCCGCTTGGTGGTCGGCTCCTGGAGGACGCCGGCCAGCACGTTGGCGCCCGTACCGCCGTTGCGCTCGTCCTCCAGGGCCTTCTCCGCGAAGACCGCCTTGAGGTCCTTGATCTGCTTCCAGACCTGAGGGGTCTGCCGGTACGCGAGCACGGTGTAGCGGCTCTTGGGCGCCGAGAGCTTCTTGACCAGCTCGTCGACGTCCTTGCCGAGGATCGGCGCGAGCAGCGCGGCGGCCTGCTGCGGTGCGTCGGGGGCCTTGCTGTCCTCGGGCGTGAACATCTTCGGGTCGGCCGTGATGTTGTGCGCGTCCACGCTGGTGGCCAGCGCGACGCCCCGGCGGTCGGTGATCTCACCGCGCTCGGCGGCGACCGTGTACTCCAGGTAACGGTTCTTCTCGGCCTTGGCCGCGTACGCGGTGGCGTCGACGGCCTGGACCTGGAGGAGCCGGGCCACGAAGAGCAGCATGACCAGCGTCAGCCCGAGGCTGACCAGCCGGAGCCGGGGTCGCGGGCTGCCCAGGCGCAGGGTGCGGGGCGCGCGCCCGCGTGCGGTGGTGCGCCCGGGTGCGGGACGGGGGCGGGGACGGCGGGCCGGGAGGCGCGCGCCGGAGCGGCCGTTGGCTCCGTTACGGGGGCGCGCGGGGCCGGGTACGCGGCGGCGCGGCGGTTCCTGGGGCGGCACTGCGTCACCTGCCGGGGGTGGTCGGGGTCGGGGTGTTCTCCGTGGCGGGAGCGGTGTCGGCCTCTGCCTCGGCTTCCGCCGGGGCGCTCTGCGCCTGGGGGTCCGCGGAGGCGGAGGGCGTGGCCGCGGGTGCGTCGGCGTCCGCCGCGTCGGCCGGCGCGCCGTCCTCGGGGGTCGGCTCCGGGCTGGGCGGGGGCGGTGGGGCGGTGGCCTCGGTGGGGACTCCGCGGACGGTGCCGTCCGGGTCGAGGAAGGCGGGGCTGCCGCCGGGGACCATGCCGAGCTCCCGGGCGCGGCGCTCCAGGGCATCGGGCTGGGAGTAGCTGTCGACGTCGCGCTGGAGGGCCTGCTGCTCGTCGGTGAGCTCGGTGGTGTCCCGCTTGAGCTCGCTGAGCCTGAACGATCCTTCGTTGAGCGCGGAGTTCAGCAGGAGCAGCGTGATGAGCCCGCCGCCCAGGAGAAGCACGACCAGCAGCACGAAGGGAGTGCGGGCCGCGCTGCTGGGGGACGCGGACGGCATCAGCCGGGCGAGCCGTCCGGCCCGCCCCTTCAGCGGTGCGGCCGGCCTGCTCACCGCGCGCCCCCCGTGGTGCTCATCGCTCGTCCTTGCGGATGCGCTGGGCGCCGCGCAGCCGGGCGGGGGCGGCGCGGCGGTTCTCGGCGACCTCCTCCTCGGTGGGCAGCTCGGCGCCCCGGGTGAGGAGCTTCAGGCGGGGCTGGTAGCGCTCGGGGACGACGGGCAGGCCGGGCGGCGCGGTGTTGGCGGCGCCGGCCGCGAGGACCTGCTTGACCAGCCGGTCCTCCAGCGAGTGGTACGAGAGCACGGCGATCCGGCCGCCGACGGCGAGGCTCGCCACCGCCGCCGGAACGGCCCGCTCCAGCACGCTCAGCTCGCCGTTGACCTCGATGCGCAGGGCCTGGAAGGTCCGCTTGGCCGGGTTGCCGCCGGTGCGCTTGGCGGCTTGCGGCAAGGAGTCGCGGATCAGCTCGACGAGCCGGGCGCTGTTGCTGAACGGCTCCTTCTCGCGCTCGCGCACGACGGCGGAGACGATCCGCTTGGCCTGCTTCTCCTCGCCGTACGCCCGCAGGATCCGCACGAGTTCGCCGGGCGGGTAGGTGTTGAGCACCTCGGCGGCGCCGATCCCGGTCGTCTGGTCCATGCGCATGTCGAGCGGGGCGTCCTGGGCGTACGCGAAGCCTCGGTCGGCCTCGTCGAGCTGCATGGAGGAGACGCCGAGGTCGAAGAGGACGCCTTGCACCTTGGGGATGCCGAGCCGGGCGAGTACGTCGGGGAGTTCGTCGTAGACGGCGTGGACGAGGGTGGCGCGGTCGCCGTACGGGGCGAGCCGCTCGCCGGAGAGGCGCAGGGCCTCCTTGTCGCGGTCCAGCGCGATCAGCCGGGCGGTGGGGAAGGCTTCGAGGAGCGCCTCGCTGTGGCCGCCGAGGCCGAGGGTGCAGTCGACGACCACGGGCTCGGAGTGGGCCGGGTCCTGGAGAGCCGGGGCCAACAGGTCCAGACACCTCTGGAGCATCACCGGGACGTGTCGGGTCTGGCTCAATGCGCCCTCTCAGGCTCTGTCCCGCGCGGCCGGTACGTACGTCCTGGTCCCCGCCCGCTCCGAAGGGGAGGTCCGCCGGCGCCGGGGAAGGGGCGTCGGCGGACCGGGAGCGGGAGAGGGCCGGGCCGCACGTACGCCGCACATCACGGGGGGAAAACGGAATATGCAGGAGGTGCAGGGTGTGCGGAGTGGGTGATACGGGTTCAGGATGGTGACTTCGCGTTACTTTAGTCCACCCTGCCATTCGATCGATGCACGATCAACGAACCGGGCAGCGAGTCGCACCACCCGTCCGGAAGCGGCGACCTCACCCGAACGGCCGCGTCCTCTGGTGCTTGTGGGTTAGCTCACAACAAGACACGTTGATTTTCTTTGTCCGCTCTCACAGCCCACCCTGGCCAGGTGGGAAGGCTAACGTCGTAGCCATGTCGACTTCCGCTCACTCCCCCGCCGAGTCCGTGACGGTCCGCGAGGGGGGCCAGGTCACCGATCAGCTGGTCGAGGCGAACTCCACGTACGCGAAGAGCTTCCGCGATCCCGGTATGGACGCCAAGCCGGTCCTCCAGGTCGCCATCGTCGCCTGCATGGACGCCCGGCTCGACCTCCACGCCGCGCTGGGTCTCGAACTCGGCGACTGCCACACCATCCGCAACGCCGGCGGTGTCGTCACCGACGACGTGATCCGCTCGCTCACCATCAGTCAGCGGGCGCTCGGCACCCGCAGCATCGTCCTCATCCACCACACGGGCTGCGGCCTGGAATCCCTCACCGAGGAGTTCCGGCAGGACCTGGAGCGCGAGGTCGGCCAGCGGCCGGTCTGGGCGGTCGAGGCGTACACGGACGCCGACCAGGACGTACGTCAGTCGATGCAGCGGGTGCGGACCTCGCCGTTCCTCCTGCACACCGACGACATCCGCGGTTTCGTCTTCGACGTGACCACCGGTCTGCTCCGCGAGATCAAGCCCGCTTCCTGACCTCCCGCCCGCTCGGCCCACCCCGGTCCACCTCCGCGAAACACGGCAGAGACTGACAAATCACACCCACTTGTCCACAGGCGAGTGACACGAAGCGGTAACGGCAACAAGAATGCGGGGGTGACCTCCACCGGGCCTTCCGGAGGAGCGTCGCGAACTTCGGGGTGGGCCGGGCGGGCAGTTCGCCGGCCGGTGCGCAGAAAAGGGCCGAGGAGGGCCGGGTGACGACCTATGACGATCGAGCGAGCCTCACAGATCTGACCACCACAGCGGAGCGGGTGCGCAGGTCGGTGGAGGGTGTGATCGAGGGCAAGCCTGAGGTCGTACGGCTTTCGCTGACCGTGCTGCTCGCGGAGGGACATCTCCTCATCGAGGATGTGCCCGGGGTCGGCAAGACCATGCTGGCCAAGGCGCTGGCGCGGTCCATCGACTGTTCGGTGCGCCGGATCCAGTTCACGCCGGACCTGCTGCCGTCCGACATCACCGGTGTGTCGATCTTCGACCAGCAGCGGCGCGACTTCGAGTTCAAGCCCGGTGCGATCTTCGCGCAGATCGTGATCGGCGACGAGATCAACCGGGCCTCGCCGAAGACGCAGTCGGCGCTGCTGGAGTCGATGGAGGAGCGCCAGGTCACCATCGACGGGCAGACGTACGAGCTGCCCGACCCCTTCATGGTGGTGGCCACCCAGAACCCGGTGGAGATGGAGGGCACCTACCCGCTGCCCGAGGCCCAGCGCGACCGGTTCATGGCGCGGGTCTCCATCGGCTATCCGAGCCCGGCGGCCGAGCTGCAGATGCTCGATGTGCACGGCGGCGTCTCACCGCTGGACGACCTCCAGCCGGTGGCGCACGCCCACGACATCGTGAAGCTGATCGACGCGGTCCGTACGGTGCACGTCGCCGACGCCGTCCGGCGGTACGCGGTGGAGCTGGTCGGGGCCACCCGCAGCCACCCGGACCTCAGACTCGGCGCATCGCCGCGCGCCACCCTGCACCTGCTGCGCGCCGCGAAGGCCTCGGCGGCCCTCAGCGGCCGCGACTACGCACTGCCGGACGACGTCCAGGCCCTGGCCGCGCCCGTCCTCGCCCACCGCCTGCTGCCTACCGCACAGGCCCAGCTCAACCGCCGCACGGCGGAGCAGGTGGTGCTGGAGATCATCCAGCGCACCCCGGTCCCGACCTCGCCCGGCGGCCCCGTGCCTCCGGTCCAGGGCGCGCACGAGCCGGGCCGCCCGCTCTACGGCCAGCAGCAGCCCGGCACCCGGCGGCTGTGATGGCGGGCGGCGAGCCCGGCGCGGTGGAGGACGGCTCCAGCAAGGGCGGCCTGCGCGCGGCTCTCGGCGGGCTCACCACCCGGGGGCGCTCCTTCCTCGCCGCCGGAGTCGCCGCCGCCGTCTGCGCGTACGTCCTGGGCCAGGCCGACCTGCTGCGCGTCGGATTGCTGCTGGCCGTGCTGCCGCTGGTCTGCGTGACCGTGCTCTACCGCACCCGCTACCGGGTGACGGGGACCCGGCGGCTGACGCCGTCCCGGGTGCCCGCGGGCTCGGAGGCTCGGGTGCACCTGCGGATGGACAACGTGTCCCGGCTGCCCACGGGCCTGCTGATGCTCCAGGACCGCGTGCCGTACGTGCTGGGGCCACGGCCCCGGTTCGTGCTGGACCGGGTGGAGGCGGGCGGGCGGCGCGAGGTGTCCTACCGGGTCCGTTCCGACCTGCGCGGCCGCTATCCGCTGGGCCCGTTGCAGCTGCGGCTGAGCGATCCGTTCGGGATGTGCGAGCTGACCCGTTCCTTCAGCGCGTACGACACGCTCGTCGTCGTCCCGCGCACGGTTCCGCTGCCCGCTCTGCGGCTGGCGGGCGAGGCGTCGGGGTACGGCGACGGACGCCAGCGCTCGCTCGCGCTGGCCGGTGAGGACGACATCATTCCGCGCGGCTACCGCCACGGCGACGACCTGCGCCGGGTCCACTGGCGCTCCACCGCGCGCTACGGCGAGCTGATGGTCCGTCGCGAGGAACAGCCGCAACGGGCCCGGTGCACGGTGCTGCTGGACACCCGTCAGGTCGGGTACACGGGCGCCGGACCCGATTCGGCGTTCGAGTGGGCCGTCTCGGGTGCGGCCTCCGCGCTGGTGCACATGCTGGAGCGCGGCTTCGCCGTACGGCTGCTCACCGACGACGGAAACGCGGTGCCCGGCGAGGGATCGGACGGTTTCGCGGGCTCGACCCAGGAGTCCGCGGACTCGGCGGGCCTGATGCTCGACACCCTCGCGGTCGTCGGCCACTCCGACGGCGGCGGGCTCTCGCGCGCCCACGACGTGCTGCGCGGCGGCAACGAAGGGCTGCTGGTCGCGTTCTTCGGCGATCTCGACGAGGAGCAGACCTCGGTCGCGGCCCGGATGCGGCAGCGCGCCGGCGCGGCGGTCGCCTTCGTCCTGGACAGCGCCCGCTGGTCCGGCACCACCGACGCCGACGGCCCGGCGGCCCAGGAGCGGCTGCGGCAGCTGCGCGAGGCCGGCTGGATCGTGGTGACCGTCCCGCCCGGGACCGAGCTGCCCGCGCTGTGGCAGCTCGCGGGCCAGATGCGCACCGACACCCAGGCCGCCGGTAACGGCGGTTCGACAGGTTTTGCGGGGGGATGGTCATGAGCGGGCGGGCCCGGCTGGCGCTGTGCGCCTTCGCGGCGACACTCCTGGCGTCGGGAGCTCTGCTCCCGCTGGTGGAAGGGGCCGGCTGGCTCCCGCAGGCGGCGCTGCTGCTCGCGGTGCAGAGCGGAGTGGGCGCGCTCGCGCGCCGGGTTCCGCTGGCCCGGTCGCTGACCATCGCGGCCCAGACGCTGGTGACCCTGCTGCTGCTGACCGTGGTCTTCGCCCGCGACCAGGCCCTGTTCGGCGTGGTCCCGGGCCCGCAGGCCCTCGCGCGCCTCGGTGAGCTGCTGGTGGCGGGCGGCGAGGACATCGGTACGTACGCCATCCCGGCCCCGATGACGGACGGCATCCGGCTGATGATGGTCGGCGGAGTGCTGGTGATCGGGCTGATCGTGGACGCGCTCGCGGTGACCTTCCGCAGCGCGGCCCCGGCCGGACTGCCGCTGCTCGCGCTGTACTCGATCGCCGCCGGGCTCGGCGACGGCACGACGGGCTGGCTCTGGTTCCTGCTGGCCGCCTGCGGCTATCTGCTGCTCCTGCTGGCCGAGGGCCGCGACCGGCTCTCCCAGTGGGGACGCGTCTTCGGCGGCGCCAACCGGTCCCCGGGAGGACTGTCGGACGGTCTCTCCGGCCGAGGCGGCGGAGCCTCCGCGCCGGTCCGTACCGGGCGGCGCATCGGTGTGCTGGCCCTCGGTATCGCCTTGGTGGTCCCGCTGGCCCTGCCCGCCATGGACAGCGGCCTGTTGGGCGGCCGGGGCGGCGGGAACGGCAAGGGCAGCGGTGGCGGCACCATCTCCGCGGTTAACCCGCTGGTCTCCCTCAAGGACAATCTCAACCAGCCGGAGAACCGGCAGGTGATGACGTACCGCTCCAACGTCGAGGACCCGCGCGACCTCTACCTGCGGATCCTCTCCCTGGACGAGTTCAACGGCAGCGACTGGCGCTCCTCGACCCGCCGTGTGACGGACGTGCCGGACCGTCTCCCGCAACCGGTCGGTCTGGGCCGGGACACCGCCGTCACGGAGATCCGGACGAACATCTCCTCCTCGCCCTCGTACCAGCAGGACTATCTGCCGCTCCCCTACCCGGCGAGCGAGGTGGAGGTCGAGGGCCGCTGGCGGTACGAGCCGGAGGGCCGCACGCTCATCGGCGACGACGGGCAGAACACCGGCGGCGCGCAGTACGAGGTCTCCTCGCTGGTCGTCGAGCCGACCGCGGCCCAGCTGGCGGCGGCCGGGTCGCCGCCGCAGAAGCTGTTCGACGAGTACACGCAGGTCCCCGACTCACTGCCGGGTGTGGTGGCCGAGCAGGCCCAGGAGATCACCGAGGGTTCGGCCAACAACTACGAGCGGGCGGTGAAGCTCCAGAGCTGGTTCACCTCCGAGGGCGGCTTCCGGTACAACACCTCGGTCAGTTCCGGGACGGGCTCCTCGGCCATAGCGCGGTTCCTCCGGGACAAGGAGGGGTTCTGCATCCACTTCTCCTTCACCATGGCCGCGATGGCCCGGACCCTGGACATCCCGGCCCGGGTCGCGGTGGGCTTCACTCCGGGCGCGCTCCAGGGCGACGGCTCGTACTCGGTCGGGCTGCGCGACGCGCACGCCTGGCCCGAGCTGTACTTCGAGGGCGTCGGATGGACCCGGTTCGAGCCGACGCCGAGCCGCGGCACCACGCCGACGTACACGCTGCCGGAGACGCCCACGGGCGGTGCGAGCGATCCGGCGCAGCCGTCGGCCGGTGCCTCCACCGCGCCGTCCGCGGTCCCTTCGACGCCGGAAAGCTGCTCGCCGCAGGTGCGCCGACAGGGTGAGTGTGGCGTCTCCGCCGCGCCCGGACCATCGGTCCCGACCGACAAGGGCACGCCGGTCGGCACGGTCCTGCTGGTGGGTGCCGGTGCGCTCGTGGTCCTGCTGCTTCCTCTGCTGCCGCTGCTCTGGCGCACCCGCGCCAGGAACCGGCGGCTCGGCTCCGGAGGGCGTACGTCGGCGGACGCGGAGGCCAGAGCTCTGGCGGCCTGGCAGGAGGTCACCGACTGCGCCTGGGACTACGGCATCGCGCCGGACGAGTCGCTGACGCCTCGGAAGGCGGCAGCCCGGATCGTGCGGCTGGGCGGGCTCGACATCATGGCGGCCGAGGCCGTGCACCGGATCGCGGGTGCGGTGGAGCAGGTGCTGTACGCCCCGGAGCCGCGCCTCGCGGCCGGGCTGACCGAGGACGCGCTGGCGGTACGGGCCGGGCTGGAGGCCAACGCGGGCCGGGGCGCACGGCTGCGGGCGAAGCTGGCACCGCGCTCGGCCGTCCGGGTGGTGTGGGCGGTCTCGGACCGGTGGGCGACGCTCGTCCAGCGGTGGACGGACCGTCCGGGTCGCGGCCGCTGGACGGCTCGCTGGCGCCGGCTGTCACGCCAGCACGGCTGAGGGACAGCCGAGGGACGGAGGCGAGGGCCCCGGCCAGGACCACACGGTTCCGGCCGGGGCCGGGCCTCATCCGTCACACAGATTTCATGGAACCGACAACGCGACGGCTGCCGTGGCGCCGATGGCTGAGGGGCGTCCGCAGAAATGCGGACGCCCCTCAGCCATCGGTGTCGTACGTCGTGCCGAGCGCGGCCCGGCCCCACATGTGCGCCGGGGCCGGGCCGGAAAGTTTCTTACTGGCCCTGCTCGTCGCGGCGGCGCTGCCACCGCTGCTCGATGCGGTTCATCACCGACCGGCGTTGTCTGGGTCGTCGGCGCGCGCCGCCGTCCCCGCCGTCCGCGGCGGCCTGCTGCTGTTCACCGGGCTTCGGCGCCTTGCGCCATCCGGTGACCGCGAGCACGGCGCAGCCGAGCATGACGAGGAACCCCACCACGCTGATCCAGATCTGCTGGGCGACCATTCCGGCCATGAGGAGCGCGATACCCACCAGGAAGCCAGCGACCGCCTGGTAGACCCTTTTACGGGTGTACGTACGCAGCCCGCTTCCCTCGAGCGCTGTCGCGAACTTGGGATCTTCGGCGTACAGCGCTCGCTCCATCTGCTCGAGCATGCGCTGCTCGTGCTCCGAGAGCGGCACGGGATCCTCCTCGTCGTCGGCCGCGGGGGCGACCGGTATGCGGCCCTTCCAGGATAGGCAGGGATTCGCCCCCGTGAAACCCGCCCTCTAGCGTTCAGCCAGTCCGGACCGCTATGTCGGCTCGGCTGCTGAGGCGTAGATTCCCCGACGACCGATCCGTCATGCCGGATGGTGTCACCCGATCATACGGGGCTCCTGCCCGCTACGGGGGTCCCGAGTCCTACTCCGTTCGCAGCTTCGTTGCTGATCAGCCCCGTACCAGCCCTCGCGGGGGCTTCCGGGGGCCGGTCCGTGCGGTCGGTTCAGGCGCGCTTCTCGCCGAGAACGTGCAGCTGGGTCGCGACGGAGTGGAAGGCGGGCAGCTCGGCCGCGGCGGCTTCGAGCTTGAGGAGCGCGTCCACGGCGCCGGGCTCGGTGTCCACCAGGACGCCGGGTACGAGGTCGGCGAAGACCCGAACGCCGTGCACGGCGCCGACCTCCAGGCCGGCGCCGGAGACCAGCTCGGTGAGCTGCTCGGCGGTGAAGCGGCGCGGTACCGGGTCGCCTTCGCCCCAGCGGCCCGCCGGGTCGGTGAGCGCCTGCCGGGCCTCGGTGAAGTGGCCGGCCAGCGCGCGGGCCAGAACGGCCCCGCCCAGCCCCGCGGCGAGCAGGCTGAGGGCGCCGGAGGGGCGCAGGGCCTCCACCGCGTTCCGTACGCCCTCGGCGGGCTCGTCGACGTACTCCAGGACGCCGTGGCAGAGCACCGCGTCGAAGCTGCCGCGCTCCACGACGTCGAAGAGGCCGAGGATGTCGCCCTGGACGCCACGGACCCGGTCGGCGACCCCGGCCTCGGCGGCGCGGCGCTCCAGCGCGAAGAGCGCGTTGGGGCTGGGGTCGACGACGGTGACGCGGTGGCCGAGCCGGGCGGCGGGCACCGCGAAGTTGCCGGTGCCGCCGCCGGTGTCCAGGACATCCAGGGCGTCCCGGCCGGCCGCCTTGACCTGACGGTCCAGAGCGTCCTTCAGGATCTCCCAGACCACGGCGGTACGGAGGGAGGCGCGGGGGCGCGGCTGGTCCGACACGGCAGATGACTCCTCGGCACGGTGCCGCCTGGGACGGCGGAGCGTGAACAGTGCGGGTGGTGATGTGAGCGTTGACCACCCTATTGCCTCGCACCGCCGTCCCGGTCATCCGGCACCGGCCCGTCTCACCCCGTGGCCGGCCTCCCGGGCCTCGGCTGCGGGAGGACCGGCTGGAGGACCAGCAGCCGCTCCACCAGGCGCAGGAACCGGGCGGCGTCGTGCAGCAGCCCGTCCGCGTCCCGGTCGTCGGCGGCTCCGGGCATGCCCGCCTCGGCACGGGCCCGGCGGGTCGCTCCGGAGGCGAAGAGGTCGCTCCAGTCGGTGAGCTCCGGAGCTATCTCCGGGAGGACCTCCCAGACGCTCCGGATGCGGTCGCGGTGGCGCTTGTTCGTCTCGGGGCGGCCACGGGCGGCCAGCACGGCGGCCGCCGTGCGCAGGGCCGCGAGGTGGGCGGTGGCGTAGCGCTCGTTCGGTTCGCGCAGCACGGCGGCCTCGTCCAGGCCGGTGCGGGCCTTGGCGAGCAGGTCGAGGGCGGCGGGCGGTGCCGTGGTGCGGCGCAGCACGGGGTGCACATCGTCGGCGGGACCGGTCAGTGAGGGGGCAGGGCTGCCTGCGCGGCGCCGCGGGGCGGCGGCTGCGGACGAGCTGGCCATGACGAACCTCCTGTCGTCGTGTGACGGCTCCGTGGCCATCTGTGTCCATGGTGACGGCCACCACTGACAATCGGTCAGAAACGGTTCCTGACCTGCCGTTTTGCTTCGAGCGCGAGTTCCGGCTAACTTTTTGCACTGACCAGTCAGTTCAAAAGACCGCAGCACGGACGAGATCAGGGGAGGGTCTGTGGAGACCTCGCACGGTGCCGCAGTCAGCGCCGAGGACTTCGGACTCAAGGGGCCACGCGGCTGGGCCTTTCGCGGCGTGGAGTTCAGCGCTCCGCCGGGGTCGCTCATCGCCGTCGAAGGGGCTTCCGGCTCCGGACGTACCTGCCTTCTGCTCGCTCTGACCGGCCGTATGCGTGCCACCGAGGGCAGCGCGCGGGTCGGCGGCCTCGAACTGCCCCGCAAGGCGGCGCCGGTGCGCAAGATCGCGGCCCTCGGCCCGGTGCCCGGCGTCAGCGAGCTGGACCCGGCCTTCACCGTCGCCGAGCATCTGCGCGAACGGGCCCTGCTCCAGGGCCGTTACGGAGCCTCCCTGCGCACCCTGCTCCGCCCGCGCGCCGAACGCCGGGCCGCCGCACGGGCCCGGATCGACGCGGCCCTGGAAGCCGCGGGGCTCGACCCCGCCACGCTGCCGAAGGCCGAGCGGACCTCCGTACGGGATCTGGAGCGGATCGAGGCGCTGCGGCTCTCCGTAGCCCTGGCCCTGATCGGCACCCCGCAGCTGCTGGCCCTGGACGACGCCGACCTCAAGCTCTCCCCGGCCGAACGCGCCGACGCCTGGACGCTGCTGCGGTCCATCGCCGGCTCCGGCACCACCGTGCTCGCCGTGTGCAGCGAGGCGCCGAAGGACGCCCAGGTCGTCCGTACCACGCCCGCCGCCGAAGACATCCCGACCGCACCCACCACCGAGAAGGAGAGCGCCGATGCGATCGCCGAAGCTGGCCGCGCTTGAGCTGAGGCGGTTCCGCAGGGGGAAGCTGCCGGCCGCCGCGCTGGTCGCCCTGCTGCTCCTGCCGCTGCTCTACGGCGCCCTGTACCTGTTCTCGTTCTGGGACCCGTACGGGAATCTCGACAAGCTGCCCGTCGCTCTGGTCAACAACGACAAGGGAGCCACCGATGACGGCAAGCGCGTCAACGCGGGAGACGAGATCAGCGACAAGCTGCTCGACTCCAAGGTGTTCTCGTGGCATGAAGTGAGCTCCGCGGAAGCGGACAAGGGCGTCGAGGACGGGACGTACTACCTCTCGCTGACGATGCCGGCCGACTTCAGCAGGAAGATCGCGTCCAGCGGCGGCGACTCCCCGGAGACGGGCGCGCTCCAGGTGCGGACGAACGACGCCAACAACTACATCGTCGGCCAGATCTCCAAGACGGTCTTCGGCGAGGTGCGCAACGCCGCCTCCACCAACGCCTCGCGCGGCTTCCTGGACCGCATCTTCATCAACTTCTCTGATCTGCACGACAAGACCGCCGACGCGGCCAAGGGCGCCGACGAGCTCAAGGGCGGGATATCGAAGGCGAAGAAGGGCTCCAAGGAGCTCGCGGACGGCCTCAAGGACTCCAAGGCGGGCAGCAAGCGGCTCTCCGACGGGATCGTGAAGCTGAACACCGGGGCGGGCGAACTCGCCTCCGGGTCACGGCAGGTGGCCGGCGGCACCCAGGAACTGGCCGACAAGGTCAACAAGATCGCCGGCGATGTCCGCCCCTTCTTCCAGGACAACGGCAAGGCCATCGGGGACACGGCCCGCCTGGTCGCCGAGGGTTCGAAGACCTGGCGCGCGGAGCTGGACCGGCTGGTGGCAGCCGCCCCGACCGCGGCCGCCGACGCCCGCACGGCGTCCGACGAGCTGGCCGGCGTGTACCGCACCCGGTGCGAGGAGGCCGCCGAGCCGGACGAGGCGTCCTGCCCGGCGCTGAAGAAGGCCGGTGAGGCGGCGTCCGACGTCGCCGTGGTCGCCGCCGACGTCAACAAGGTGGTGAGCGGCGAGAGCGGCGAACTGAAGAAGCTCAGCACGCACCTGGCCGCTTTCCAGAAGCAGGCCGAGACGCTGGCGCAGCGCGCCCCGACCCTGGACGACGACCTGGAGAAGGCCGTCAAGGACGTCAACGCCCTCAACACCGGCGCCCACAAGGTCGCCAAGGGCGCCGAGGACCTGCACAGCGGCCTCGGCAACGCCCGTACCGGCTCCGCCGACCTCGACACCGGCATGGGCAAGCTCAAGACGGGCGCCGAGAACCTGGACGGCGGCCTGTTCCGGCTCGGCGACGGTTCGGCCGACCTCGCGCAGGGCCTCAACGACGGCGTACAGAAGATCCCGGACTACGGCAAGAAGGACCGTGACGCCCGGACCGACGTCATGGCCGACCCGGTGAAGCTGGCCTCCAAGTCTCTTCACGCTGCGCCCAATTACGGCACCGGTTTCGCCCCGTACTTCATCCCGCTCTCCCTCTGGGTCGGCGCGATGGTCGCTTACATGATCATCCAACCGCTCAACAAGCGGGCGCTCTCCACCGGCGCCTCCGCCTGGCGGATCGCCTTCGCCGGCTGGCTCCCGGTCGCCGCGATCGGCATCCTCCAGGTCGGCGCGCTGATGGCCGTCCTGCACTGGGGCCTCGGCCTCCAGATGGCGCGCTCCGCCGGGACGATCGCCTTCCTGGCCCTGGTGACCTGCTGTTTCGGAGCGATCGTGCAGTGGCTGAACGCCTGCTTCGGCGCGGCGGGACGCATCCTGGTGCTGGTCGTGCTGATGCTCCAGCTGACCTCGGCCGGAGGCACGTACCCCGTCCAGACCAGCCCCGGCTTCTTCGGCGCGATCCACCCGTTCCTGCCCATGACGTACGTCGTCGAGGGGCTGCGCCGGCTCATCACCGGCGGCCCGCTCGGCCCGGTCTGGCTGGGCTGCGCGGTGCTGGCCGCCTTCACCGTCGGCGCGCTCGCCCTCACCGCCTGGACCGCGCGCCGCAAGCAGGTGTGGAGCCTGAGCCGGCTGCACCCGGAGCTGAGCCTGTGAGCGCGCCGGAAGCTGGGAGAATCGGCCGCATGGAAAGCAGTGGCACCACGCGCCGCCAGGCCACCCGGCAGAGGCTCTACGAGGCGGCGGTGACCCTCATCGCCGAGAAGGGGTTCTCGGCGACCACCGTCGACGAGATCGCCGAGCGGGCCGGGGTCGCCAAGGGCACGGTCTATTACAACTTCAAGAGCAAGACCGAACTGTTCGAGGAGCTGCTCCGGCACGGCGTCGGGCTGCTCACCGCCTCGCTGCGGGCCGCTGCCGAGGAGTCCGAGGAGCGCGGCGGCACCCGGGTCGAGGCGCTGGACGCGATGATCCGGGCCGGCCTCGCCTTCATCGACCGCTATCCGGCCTTCACCCAGCTGTACGTGGCCGAGCTCTGGCGCACCAACCGCGCCTGGCAGTCCACGCTGCTGGTGGTGCGGCAGGAGGCCGTCGCGGTGGTGGAGGACGTGCTGCGCGAGGCGGTGCGCAGCGGTGAGCTGAGCGAGGAGGTCGACATCCCGCTGACGGCCGCGGCCCTGGTCGGAATGGTGCTGGTGGCGGCGCTGGACTGGCAGGCGTTCCAGCCGGAGCGGTCGATCGACGAGGTCCACTCGGCGCTGTCCCTGCTGCTGCACGGACGGGTCAGCGGCCACTGAGGGCATAAGGCCCCGCGCAACACGAAGACGCCGGTCCGGTGGCGTTCGCATCCCCCTGCGAACGCCACCGGACCGGCGTCTTCCGTGCATCCGTCCGACCCGTTCCCCGTGACCCCGTATGTCCCCCGTGGCCCCCGGGTCCTGACGTCGTGCACCCCCGTTCCGTCAGGGGCCGCGCCGGTCCGCCGCCCCGTGTCGGCGGTCCGGGCGCCGCGCCCCTTCCGTGGTCACCACTCTTCCGTCCCCGCAGGTCCGGGCCTATCCGCGCACCTACTCATCTCGCGTCCTGAGTACGGGTACTCAGGGCTGCGCACCCGACCTCAGCCCGTTGTCGGACCGGGTCGTTACGATCTCCCGCGTGTCCGTAATCCCTCTGGTGTTCACAAGTGGCTGGGCGAGCGGGATCAACGCCTATGCGGTGGTCCTGTTGCTCGGCATCTTCGGCGCGACCGGCGTCTCCGACGAGGTGCCCGCCGCGTTGCAGCGCACCGATGTGCTGATCGTGGCCGGTGTGCTCTTCCTCTGCGAGGTGGTGGCCGACAAGATCCCGTACGTGGACTCGGTCTGGGACACCGCGCACACGGTGATCCGCCCGGTGGCGGGAGCGGTGATCGCCGCGCTGCTCGCCGGAGAGAGCGGTTCGCTGCCGGAGCTGACGGCCGGAGCGATCGGCGGGTCGACGGCGCTGATGAGCCACCTGGTGAAGGCCGGCACGCGGATGGCCATCAACACCTCGCCGGAGCCCTTCAGCAACATCGCGATGAGCATCGCCGAGGATCTCGGGGTCGCCGGCGTCGTCACGTTCGCCATATTCAATCCGGTGGCGGCGGCCGTCATCGCCGGAGTGCTGCTGGTGCTCGGGATCGTCGTCGTGATCTTCCTGGCCTCGCGGATCCGCCGCTTCCTGCGCCGCCGGGCCCAGCGCCGCGAGGAGAGACGCCTGGCCGGCACCGAAGGGCCCTGGCCTCCTGGTTGAGCTGTCAGCCGGTGGGCCCTGGCCTCCCGGCTGAGCTGTCGGTGGCGGTCGATAGAGTCACCGGCATGGCACGAATTGCGGTGATCGGCGCCGGGACGGGCGCCATGGCGGCGGCCGCCCGGCTCGCCGTCGCGGGCAACAAGGTGACGGTGTACGAGCGGTCCGCGAGCTACGGCGGCTCGCTCGGCCGCCATGAGCACGAGGGCTTCGTCTTCGACACCGGGCCCGGGCTGCTGCATCTGCCCGCCGTCCAGCGCGACCTCTTCGTCAAGACCGGCAAGGAGTCCCTGGAGCAGTGCGTGACGCTGACCCAGGTCGACCCGGCGAGCCGTCACCTCTTCGCCGACGGCACGGCGGTGTCCCTGCCCAACGCCTCCCGCGCCAAAGTGGCCTCCGCCTTGGACGCGGCGCTCGGAGCCGGTGCCGGTGAGCGGTGGAGCGGGTTCCTGGAGCGGGCCAGGGACGCCTGGGACCGGTCGCGGCGGCCGCTGCTGGAGGAGCCGCTGCGGGCGGACCACCAGGTGCTGGGCCGCGACCCGTATCCCGCGCTCAAGCAGCGGCGGCTCCTGCGCACCCGGCAGGCGGCCACCGTGGCGGAGATCGGCGCCTGGGAGCTGGCGGACGCGCGGCTGGCCGCTCTGCTCGACGCGTACGCCCTGTCGTACGGCCTCGACCCGCGCACCGCGCCCGCGAGCGCCGCGCTGCTGCCGTACATGGAGCAGTCCTTCGGCAGCTGGTACGTGATGGGCGGGATGCGGGAGCTGGCCCGGGCGGTGTACGAGCGATGTGTGGCGCGGCGGGTGGAGTTCTTGTTCGGGGCCGAGGTGGTCCGGGTCGTGGAGAAGGACGGCCGGGCGGCGGGCGTGGAGCTGGCCGGCGGTGAGGTGGCCGAGGCGGACCGGGTGGTGCTCGGAACACGGCCGCACGCGGATCTGGTGCCGGGTCAGCAGGTGTGGGGCGCGGACGATGTGCGGGTCCGGGCGGGTGCGGCGGTGCCCGGGCGGTTCGTGGTGCTGCTGTCGCTGCGCGGGGGCCGGGAGGCGGACGCGGTGCACCGGACCGTGGTGCACAGCACCGACGCGGCGGCGGAGCAGGAGGCGGTGTTCGGCGGCCGGGTCGCCGCGCACCCGACGGTGACGGTGCTGCGTCCCGACGACCCGGCGACCCGGCCGGACGAGGCGCACGAGGCGGTGACGCTGAGCGCGGTGGTGGCTCCGCAGGGCCCGGTGGAATGGATGGACCCGGCGGTGCGGCGGCGGTTCGCGGACGCGCTGGTGGAGCGGGCGGAGGCTGCGGTTCCGGGGCTGCGGGAGCGGATCCTGCACATGGAGGTCCGTACGCCTGCGGAGACGGAGGCGGATACAGGGGCCGAGGGTGGTGCCGTGCCGCCGCCGGCGCTGGCCGGTGCGCACGGCGCGTATCTGCACCCCGGCAACCTCACCCGGCTGCCGGGGCTCTATCTGGCGGGCGGCTGGTCGCACCCGGGCGGCGGGCTCGCGCACGCCGGGATGTCGGGGACGCTGGTGGCCGGACTCGTGGTGGAGGGCGACGGCTTCCGCGGCTCCCAGTGAGCGCCGCCGCCCCCAAGGGCCCGCCTCAGTAGCGGTACTGCTCGTTCTGGCCGGTGTCGTACCCGTTGCCGTTGCTCCGGCCGTACGGAGCCGGCTGCTCGGGCTCCACCGGCGGGTACTGCTCGGCGTCGCGCTGCTGCGGGACCCAGACGCCGCCGGGCGGGGTGTCGGTGGTGTAGGCGTCCGCGCCGTAGCTCTGTGCGTAGGGGTCGACGTGGTCCTGCTGGCCCCCCTGGCTGTCGTAGCCGTTGCCGCCGTTGCCGTAGGCGTCGTAACCGGCGTAGGAGGACGTCCCGTTGGTGGTGCCGATGTACGGGTCGGAGTAGGCGGCGTAGCTCTGCTGGCCGGTCGTGCCGTAGTCGTACGGGCCCGTGTAGGTGTCCTGGGCCTGCTGCGGGTCGTAGCCGGTGTACGGGTCGTACGCGGCGAACTGCGGCGGGCCCGCCTGGTCCGGCTCGTATGCGTGCTGGTCCTGGCCGCCGGAGCCGTTCGTCCCGTAGCCCGAGTCGCTGTACACGCCGTACTGGCCGGTGTCGTCGGGCATCGGCTGCGGCTCGTACACCGAGGTCGGCTCGTCGGACACGGCGGCCGGGGTCCCGGTTCCGTGGCCGAAGGAGTCGAAGCCGGAGTCGGCGGCGGGGTCCGAGACCTCCAGGCCGGAGACCTCCAGCGTGGGCTCCTTGGCGGCCGCGCGGTCGCGGCCCTTTCGGCGGCGGCTCTCGCCCGGGCTGCCGCCTATGGCCCAGCCGGTGGAGAAGCCGCGCCGGAAGGAGAGCGTCACATAGGTCTGGCCGGTGGCGAAGGCGAGAGTGCCGACGACGATGACCGGGACGGAGGCGAGCAGGACGCCCATGACGACGCCGAGGAAGCCGCCGAAGGCGAGGAGCCGCCAGCGCAGCCGCGCCTTGTACTGCAGCAGCACCTCACCCAGCAGCCACAGCGCCACCAGACCGAATGCGATGTAGAGGACCGTCCAGCCCACGCCCGCCCCCTCCTGCGGCCGCAGCCGCTCGGGGGCGGGTACGGCCGGTCACGACTGCTTGTGCAGTCCGAGATTCTCGTAGATTTCGAGCGTTGCCGTCGAGTTGTTGAGCGTGATGAAGTGCAGCCCGGGTACACCCTCGGACAGCAGTTTCGCGCAGAACTCCGTTGCGAACTCGATACCGATGGAGCGTACAGCGGCCGGATCGTCCTTGACCGCGAGGATGCGCTCTTTAAGCGGCTCCGGGACGGTCGCGTTGCTGAGCTGCGAGAATCTTTCCAGTTGCTTCACACTGGTGAGCGGCATGACCTCGGGAATCACCGGTGTATCGCAACCGGCGGCGACCACCCGGTCACGCATCCGGAGATAGTCCTCCGGGCGGAAGAACATCTGGGTGATCGCGTAGTCGGCCCCGGCCCGGCACTTGTCGACGAAGTGACCGATGTCGGTCTCCCAGTCGGTGGAGCGCGGGTGCATCTCGGGGAACGCGGCGACGCCGACGCAGAAGTCGCCGGACTCCTTGATGAGGCGGACGAGATCGGCCGCGTACGTCACGCCCTGCGGGTGCTCGACCCACTCGCCCATCGGGTCGCCGGGCGGGTCGCCGCGGACCGCGAGGATGTTCCTGATCCCGGCGTCGGCGTACTGGCCGATCATGTTGCGCAGCTCGGCCACCGAGTGGCTGACGGCGGTGAGGTGGGCGACCGGGGTGAGCGTGGAGTCGGCGGCGATCTGCTGCGTCGCGCGCACGGTCCCGGCCCGGGTGGAACCACCGGCCCCGTAGGTCACCGAGACGAAGCTCGGGCGCACCGACTCGATCCGGCGCAGCGCGTTCCAGAGGTTGCGCTCGCCCTTCTCGGTCTTGGGCGCCCAGAACTCGAAGGAGTACGAGGTCTTGCCGGTCGCGAGAAGGTCACGCACCGTGCGTGCGTGGTCCGTCCTGGTGGAAGCTGTCCCAAGGGCCATATGGCGAGGTTAACCAGGGGGTGGACACTCCCCCAACCAGAGCGGCCGAGATTGTCTCGTTTTGCCGGTTTGCCGTCCACCCCTTGGGACAAAGGCGCCCCGGAGAGCTCGTAAGACCTGCTCAGAGGGTGTGCGCCCGGATCCGCTCCGCCAGGTCGGCGGTGGCGGCCGCCGGGTCGTCCGCCTCGGTGATCGCCCGGACGACCACGATGCGGCGGGCGCCGGCCTCCAGCACCTCGTCCAGGTTGCCCGCGTCGATCCCGCCGATCGCGAACCAGGGGCGCGGCTGTGCCAGGGAGGCAGCGTACCGCACGAGGTCCAGGCCGGGGGCGTGGCGGCCGGGCTTGGTGGGGGTGGGCCAGCAGGGGCCGGTGCAGAAGTAGTCCACGCCGTCCTGGGCGACGGCGGCGTCGACCTCGGACTCGGCGTGCGTGGACCGGCCGATCACCTTCTCCTGGCCGATGATCGCGCGGGCGGCGCCCACCGGCAGGTCGCCCTGGCCGAGGTGGAGGACGTCGGCGCCGATGGCGTGGGCGACGTCGGCGCGGTCGTTGACGGCGAGAAGCTTGCCGTGGCGCCGGCAGGCGTCGGCGAAGACCGCGAGGTGCTCCAGCTCCTCGGCGGCCTCCATGCCCTTGTCCCGGAGTTGGACGATGTCGACGCCACTGGAGAGCACGGCGTCCAGGAAGGCCGGGAGGTCGCCCTGGCGCTTACGGGCGTCCGTGCAAAGGTAGAGCCGGGCGTCGGACAGCTGCTCGCGAGGCGTGGGCATGGTGGAGTCCCCCCGTGGTCGTGGCGGAGCACGGGCCGCGCACCTCGCGGGGCCCGTACGCCGCTTCGTGTCGTTCTCGGTCAGACGGCGAGCGCCTGGGCGCGGCGCTTCACCTCCGTACCGCGATTCTCGCTCAGCGCCTGTGCGGGCGTGCCGGGCAGGGTCGGGTCGGGAGTGAAGAGCCACTCCAGCATCTCTTCGTCGGAATAGCCGTCGTCCCTCAGGAGGGTCAGGGTGCCGGAGAGGCCCTTGACCACCTTGTCGCCGTCGATGAAGGCGGCAGGCACCTGGAGCGTCCGCTTCTCCCCACGGCGTACGGCGATGAGCTGGCCATCCCTGACCAGCTGCCGAACACGCGTCACCTCGACATCGAGCTTTTCCGCGATGTCGGGGAGGTGGAGCCAGGCGGGGACGAGAGCATCGGTCTTTGCGTCAATCTCGGTCACATGGACAAGCGTGCCATCCCGGACTGACAGCCGGTAGCCGGGCCGACCGTACGGGGGTCGGCCCGGGGTGTCACAAGGCGGTGGACTTCAGCGGTACGGCCGGGTCGGCGACCCGCCCGGGGTCGAGGACGGCCCCGGACTCGATGAGCTTGCGGCCCTGGGCGAGGTCGCGCGGGCGGCCGACCGCGAGGACGGCGACCAGCGCGCCGGCCTCCAGCCAGCACACCGACCAGGTGTCCTCGGTGCCGTCGCCGCGCCACACCAAGGTGTCGGCATGGGCGTGGTGGCCGGCGTACTGCACGAAGCGGCCGAACTGCTCGGACCAGAAGTACGGGACGGGGTCGTGGACCGGCAGCGGAGCACCGCTCTCCGTGGCGAGGATCGCGGCGGCCGCGGTGCGCGGGCCCTGGAGGGCGTTGTCCCAGTGGTGGATCAGCAGGCGTTCGCCGTAGCGGGCGGAGGGGAAGGAGGCGCAGTCGCCGACCGCGTAAACGTCGGGCAGCGAGGTGCGCAGCGCGCTGTCGGCGGTGATCGAGCCGTCCGGGCCGCGTTCGATCCCGGAGCCGGCGAGCCAGCCGGTGGCGGGGCGGGCGCCGATGCCGACGACCACGGCTCCGGCGGGCAGGGCGCGGCCGTCCGCGAGGACCACCGTGCCGTGCTCGACGCGCTCGACGCGGGCGTCGGTGAGGAGTACGGCGCCGCTCTCCGCGTACCAGTCGGCCATCGGCGCGGCGACCTCGGCGGGCAGGGTTCCGGCCAGCGGGCGGGCGGCGGCCTCGACGACAGTGACCGCGCAGCCGGCGGCGCGGGCCGCGGTGGCGAACTCGGCGCCGATCCACCCGGCGCCGACGACCACCACGTCGTGCTGCTCCTCCAGGACGGGCCGCAGCCGGGCGGCGTCGTCCAGCGTGCGCAGCAGATGGACGCCGGGGACGCCTTCGGTGCCGGGCAGGGCGATGGGCTCGGCACCGGTCGCCAGGACCAGGACGTCGTAAAGGACGGGGCCGTCGGCGGTGTCCAGGACGTGGTCGGCGGCGCGCAGAGCGCTGACGTCCAGGCCGAGGCGCAGCGTGATCTCCAGCGCCTCGAAGTCGACGTCGAAGGCGGAGTCCTCGGCCTTGCCGAGCAGCACCGCCTTGGACAGCGGCGGCCGGTCGTAGGGCTGGTGGGGTTCGGCGCCGATCAGGGTGACGGGACCGGTGAAGCCGGCTTCCCGCAGAGCGACGGCGGTCTGTACGCCCGCCATGCCCGCTCCGACGATCACGACGTTCCGTGCCGGCTGCCCAGCCATGTGCTCTTCCGTCTGCTCGCTCACGTGTCCCACTCTATTCAGCTGACGCGACGTCAATGGGTGACTTCTTCCACCACACTTGTCCCGCTGCCTTCCTGTGACTCCCATTCCCAGCGCTCCGCCAGCCGCACGCGGCCGTCCGCGAGGTCCACGACGGTGGAGAGGCAGTGTCCGGAAGAGGTGGTTCCGTCCTGCTTGAGCTGGACGTAGCGGAAGTCGAGTTCATCTCCTTCGCGGGTGCCGATGAGCCGGCCTCGGACCACGTCACCGCCCGTGTACTCGGCCCAGATCACGCCGTCCTGCTCGTGGTACGTGAAGCGGGTCCGGGTGCCCACCTGGCCCGGGGCCTGGTCGGCGACGGGTGAGAGGACGAGTCCGTCGAGCGAACGGGCCACGGTGGCTGCTCCCTTGCTGGGTGAGAGGCGGGTGGGTTTAGGGTGGCCAAGGTAGAACACTCGCGGGAGCCCGGACGCACCGGGCTGAGAGGGAGGCTGAAGCGCCTCCGACCGTACGAACCTGATCCGGGTCATGCCGGCGAAGGGAGGGGCTGGACACCCATGCGCGTCTCGGGGAAGACCTCCGGAATCCCGGCGGAAAACTCAGGAACCGATGTCCTCGTCATCGGTGGCGGCATCATCGGCCTGGTCACCGCGTGGCGGGCGGCCCAGCGCGGGCTGACCGTCACCGTGGCCGATCCCGATCCGGGCGGCGGCGCCGCCCGGGTCGCGGCGGGGATGCTGGCCGCCGTCACCGAACTGCACTACGGCGAGGAGCTGCTCCTCGGCCTCAACCTGGCCTCCGCCGCCCGCTATCCGGAGTTCGTCGCGGAGCTGGAGGCGGCGAGCGGCCGGGAGACCGGCTTCCGTACCTGCGGGACGCTCGCCGTGGCGCTGGACTCCGACGACCGGGCGCATCTGCGGGAGCTGCACGCGCTCCAGGAGCGCTCGGGCCTGGAGTCGGTCTGGCTGAGCGGCCGTGAGTGCCGCCGGCTGGAGCCGATGCTCGCGCCGGGTGTCCGGGGCGGGCTGCGGGTGGACGGTGACCACCAGGTGGATCCGCGCCGGCTGGCCACGGCGCTGCTGGCCGCGTGCGAGCGGGCCGGCGTGGTGTTCCGCAGGGCGTCCGCCGAGCGGCTCAGCGTCGCCGGAGGCCGGGCCTCCGGAGCGTCCCTCGGTGACGGTACGGAGGTCGAGGCCGACCAGGTCGTCCTCGCGGCGGGCAGCCTCAGCGGGCGGCTCGCGGGCGTGCCCGAGGAGGTCCTGCCGCCGGTCCGCCCGGTCAAGGGCCAGGTCCTGCGGCTCTCCGTGCCACCGGCGTACGCCCCCTTTCTCAGCCGGACGGTGCGTGCCGTCGTCCGCGGCGGCCACCTCTACCTCGTACCGCGCGAGAACGGCGAGCTGGTCGTCGGCGCCACCAGCGAGGAGATGGGCTGGGACACCACGGTCACCGCCGGCGGGGTCTACGAGCTGCTGCGCGACGCCCACGAGCTGGTGCCCGGCATCACCGAACTGCCGCTCACCGAGACCCGCGCCGGCCTGCGACCCGCATCGCCCGACAACGCCCCGCTGCTCGGCCCGACCGCCCTGCCCGGTCTCCTCCTCGCCACCGGCCACCACCGCAACGGCGTCCTGCTGGCGCCCGTCACCGGCGACGCGATGGCCGAAGCGCTGACCACCGGCGAGCTGCCCGAGGTGGCCCGCCCCTTCGCGCCGGGCCGGTTCACGTCCGCCGTCGCCACCCCCGTACTCCAGGAGCAGTCCGCATGACCCCACAGGTATCCGTCTCGGTCAACGGGGAGCCGCGCACGCTCGACGCGGGCACCGCGCTGGACCGGCTCGTCGCCTCGCTGACCGCCGCGCCCTCCGGGGTCGCCGCCGCCGTCAACGAGAGCGTCGTGCCACGCGGCCAGTGGGCCGCCACCACGCTCGGCGAGGGCGACCGCGTCGAGGTCCTGACCGCCGTCCAGGGAGGCTGACCATGTCCGACGACGTCTTCACGCTGGGACCGGCCACCTTCGGCTCCCGGCTGATCATGGGCACCGGCGGAGCGCCGAGCCTGGAGGTGCTGGAGCGGTCGCTGATCGCCTCCGGGACCGAGCTGACCACCGTCGCCATGCGGCGGCTCGACCCGACCGTGCAGGGCTCGGTCCTCTCCGTGCTGGAGCGGCTCTCCATCCAGGTGCTGCCGAACACGGCGGGCTGCTTCACGGCCGGCGAGGCGGTGCTGACCGCACGGCTGGCCCGGGAGGCGCTCGGGACCGACTGGGTCAAGCTGGAGGTGGTGGCCGACGAGCGGACGCTGCTGCCGGACCCGATCGAGCTGCTGGACGCGGCGGAGATCCTGGTCGACGACGGGTTCACCGTGCTGCCGTACACCAACGACGACCCGGTCCTGGCCCGGAAGCTGGAGGACGTCGGATGCGCGGCGATCATGCCGCTCGGCTCCCCCATCGGCTCCGGGCTCGGCATCCGCAACCCGCACAACTTCGAGCTGATCGTGGAGCGGGCCGGAGTGCCGGTGATCCTGGACGCCGGGGCCGGGACGGCGTCGGACGCGGCACTGGCGATGGAGCTCGGGTGCGCGGCGGTGATGCTCGCCTCGGCGGTGACCCGGGCGCAGGAGCCGGAGCTGATGGCGGGTGCGATGCGTCACGCGGTGGAGGGCGGTCGGCTGGCGTACCGGGCGGGGCGCATCCCGCGCCGCCACTTCGCCGAGGCGTCGTCGCCGGTGGACGGGCGGGCGGCGCTCGACCCGGAGCGGCCGGCTTTCTGAGCGCCGGTACGTGGTCGGGGGCGCTGCCCCCGGGCCCCCGCTCCTCAAACGCCGGAGGGGCTTGAATCACCTCCCGACCTGGGACGTGTCCCTGTCACGGATCGGCTGCAGAACGGCCCCGGGAATGCCCCGGCCCGTCCGGGCTGTCGGTGGCGGCTCGTAGACTCTCGGGGTGGACACGACCCTCCAGGACCCTCTCGTCGGGCAGCTGCTCGACGGCCGGTATCGCATTGAGGCGCGCATCGCCGTCGGCGGGATGGCCACGGTCTACCGGGCCGTGGACACCCGCCTGGACCGGGTGCTCGCCCTCAAGGTGATGCATCCGGCGCTCGCCGTCGACGTCGCCTTCGTCGAGCGGTTCATCCGCGAGGCCAAGTCGGTGGCCCGGCTCGCGCACCCCAACGTCGTCGCGGTCTTCGACCAGGGCGCGGAGGGTGCGTACGTCTATCTCGCGATGGAGTACGTGTCGGGCTGCACCCTGCGCGACGTCCTGCGCGAGCGCGGCGCCCTCCAGCCCCGGGCCGCGCTGGACATCCTGGAGCCGGTCCTCGCCGCGCTCGGCGCCGCGCACCGGGCCGGGTTCGTGCACCGCGACATGAAGCCGGAGAACGTCCTGATAGGCGACGACGGCCGGGTCAAGGTCGCCGACTTCGGGCTGGTCAGGGCGGTCGGCACGGCCACCGACACCACCGGATCGCTGCTCGGCACGGTCTCGTATCTGGCGCCGGAGCAGATCGAGCACGGCAGCGCCGACACCCGCAGCGATGTGTACGCCTGCGGCGTCGTGCTGTACGAGATGCTGACCGGCGCCAAGCCGCACACCGGCGAGAACGCCGCCCAGGTCATCTACCAGCACCTCAACAACGACGTCCCGGCCCCGTCCGCCATGGTGCCGGGGCTGCCGGTCGCGCTGGACAGCCTGGTGGCGAGCGCCACCGCCCGCAATCCCGAGGTGCGTCCGCACGACGCGGTGCTGCTGCTGGCCGAGGCCCGTGAGGCCCGTGCCGGGCTGACCGAGGCCGAGCTGGACGCCGTACCGCCGCAGGCGCTCTCGGACAGGCACGACGGCGCACAGGACCGTACGAGCGTGATCCCGCGGGCCCTTCCGGCGGACGGGCCGGGCGACGGCGTGCACCGCACCAGCCGGCTGGAGATGCCACCGCCGGTCGCACCGCCCCGGCGCAGGGCCGCCCGGCGCGGCCCGTTCGGCGGACCGCACCGCAAGCTGATCACGATCATCGCCGCCGTCCTGGTGACGCTCGGCGTCGGCGTGGGCGTCTGGTACATCAACTCCGGCCAGTTCACACAGGTCCCCGCGCTGCTCGGCCAGACCCAGAAGGTGGCGGAGCAGCGGCTCTCGGACGAGGGGCTCGGGCTGAAAGGCGTGGAGAGGGTCTTCAGCGACACCGTCGAGCGAGGTTCGGTGGTCGGCAGCGATCCCGCCTCCGGTGACCGGATCCGCGGCAACGGCTCGGTGAAGCTCGTCGTCTCGCGCGGCCCGGAGATCGTCCGGGTCCCCGATGTCGCGGGCTCCTCCCTCGCGGACGCCAAGCGCTCCTTGAAGAAGGTGGGCCTGCTCCCCGGCATGGTGACCAAGGAGTTCAGCGAGGAGGTGGCGCGCGGCGAGGTGATCCGTACGGAGCCGCGCGCGGGTACCGACCGCAACCCGGACACCGCCGTGGCCCTGGTCGTCGGCAAGGGCAGCCCGATCGACGTGCCGGACGTCACCAGCCTCTCGGTCGAGGACGCCGGCGTGGAGCTGGAAGGAGCGGGGCTGAAGGTGGAGGTGCTGCCCGGCCGGGTCAACTCCGCCGAGGCCGACGGAGACATCGCCAAGCAGTCCCCGGGCGCCGGCGACGAGGCGGCGGAAGGCGACACGATCGAGCTGACCGTCTCCAAGGGCCCGCGGATGCTGGACGTCCCCGATGTCACCGGCCGGGACGTCGACGAGGCCAGGGCCACCCTGGAGGAGGCGGGCTTCGACGTGAAGGTCGACCGGCCGTTCCTCTCCTTCAGCAACACGATCGCGAGCCAGTCCGTGGACGGCGGCGAACAGGCGCCCGAAGGCTCGACCATCACCATCAGGACCAGAGGGCTCTAGAACGACATGCGAAAGCCGGAAGCCATACATGCGTAACCCTGTAGGCGGACACGTCCCCGTGGCCGGCGGTCTCGCCAAGGTCGGCCTCTCCTACGCCCGTGAGCTGGCGGCCGAGACCGTGCAGGTCTTCGTCGCCAATCCGCGCGGCTGGGCGACGCCCGCCGGGAACCCGGCGCAGGACGAGCTGTTCCGCTCGGAGTGCGCGGCCGCGTCGATACCGGCGTACGTCCACGCCCCGTATCTGATCAACTTCGGCTCGCACACCGAGGCGACCGTCGAGAAGTCCGTGGAGTCGCTGCGCCACTCGCTGCGGCGGGCCCGGCAGATCGGCGCTCTGGGCGTGGTGGTGCACACCGGATCGGCGACCGGCGGACGGCCCCGCTCCGAGGCGCTGGCGCAGGTGCGGGAGCACATGCGGCCGCTGCTGGACGAGCTGACCCATGACGACGACCCGTATCTGCTGCTGGAGTCCACGGCGGGCCAGGGCTCCTCGCTCTGCTCCCGTACGTGGGACTTCGGGCCGTACTTCGAGGCGCTGGACGCCCACCCGAAGCTCGGCATCTGCCTGGACACCTGCCACATCTACGCGGCGGGCCACGATCTGACCGGCCCGTCCGGGATGCGGCAGACGCTCGATCTGCTGGTGGAGACGGTCGGCGAGGGCCGGCTGAAGCTGATCCACGCCAACGACTCCAAGGACGTCGTCGGCGCGCACAAGGACCGGCACGAGAACATCGGCTCCGGTCACATCGGCGCCGAGCCGTTCCGGGAGCTGTTCAGGCACCCGGCGACCGAAGGCGTACCGCTGATCATCGAGACGCCCGGCGGCAAGGAGGGCCACGCGGCGGACGTGGCCCGGCTGAAGGAGCTCCGGAAGGGCGTCCGGAAGTAGCCCTGGAGCTGCAGAAGCCCTAGAGTTCGGGGCCGTCCCCGGGCTCCTCCTGGTAGGAGTAGCGCTGCTCGCTCCAGGGGTCGCCGATGTTGTGGTAGCCCCGCTCCTCCCAGAATCCGCGCCGGTCGGCCGTCATGTACTCCACGCCCCGGACCCACTTCGGGCCCTTCCAGGCGTACAGGTGCGGGACGACGAGGCGGAGCGGGAAGCCGTGCTCGGCGGTGAGGAGGTCGCCGTCCTTGTGGGTGGCGAAGAGCGTGCGCTCGGAGGCGAAGTCGGCCAGGCGCAGGTTCGAGGAGAAGCCGTACTCGGCCCAGACCATCACATGGGTGACGTCCGGCGCCGGTGGTGCCAGGTCGAGCACCGTACGGGCGAGGACCCCGCCCCATTCGGCGCCGATCATGCTGAACTTCGTCACACAGTGCAGATCGGCGACGACCGAGGAGAACGGCAGCGCCGAGAAGTCGTGGTGGTTCCAGCAGTGCTTGTCGCCGTCGCCGGTGGCCCCGAAGACCCGGAACTCCCAGCGCTCCGGTTTGAACTTGGGAACGGGCCCGTAGTGGGTGACCGGCCATCCGCGCTGCAGGCGCTGTCCCGGCGGAAGCTCGGACTGCTCTGATTCGCGGTTTTCCCGGCTTTCCGGCTGACCCATGTCTCCATGGTGACAGACAGGCAGGGGTGGTCATGACCAGGGCAGACCTCCACGGGGTCAACTCGTACTAAGCGTGCACTTACTGGACGGCCGGTGAGTGCGGTGCGAGGATGCGGCCACCTTGTCGATCACGCTTGGAAGGAGCCTCTGCGATGCAGGGCGACCCCGAGGTCCTTGAGTTCCTCAATGAACAGCTGACCGCCGAACTGACCGCTATCAACCAGTACTTCCTGCACGCGAAGATGCAGGACAACTTCGGCTGGACCAAGCTCGCCAAGTACACCCGGGCCGAGTCCTTCGACGAGATGAAGCACGCCGAGATCCTCACGGACCGGATTCTCTTCCTGGACGGGCTGCCGAACTACCAGCGGCTCTTCCACGTCCGGGTGGGCCAGACGGTCACCGAGATGTTCCAGGCTGACCGCCAGGTCGAGGTGGAGGCGATCGACCGCCTCAAGCGCGGGATCGAGGTGATGCGCGCCAAGGGGGACATCACCTCGGCGAACATCTTCGAGTCCATCCTGGCGGACGAGGAGCACCACATCGACTACCTCGACACCCAGCTGGAGCTGGTGGAGAAGCTCGGTGAGCCGCTGTACATCGCGCAGCTGATCGAGCAGCCGGAGAGCTGAACCGGGCCGGTCGGAGAGATCCGGAACGCCGGAGAAACGGTCAGGCGGCGTCGGGAAGCCGGGTGTCCTGGGCCGCCACCGGCAGGACCATCGGGTGGGCGACGGAGGCCGCCGCGGGTTCCCGCTGCTGGCTCACGAGGTCGCGGCGCGAGCAGTCGCGCCCCAGGATGGCCTGGATCCGGCGGACACAGCCGCCGCAGTCGGTGCCGGCCTTGCAGGCCGAGGCGATCTGGCGCGGGGTGCAGGCCCCGGCGTCCGCGTGCTTCTTGACCTGCGCCTCGGTGATGCCGAAGCAGGAGCAGACGTACATGCGGTTCACCTCCCTGCGGGCCGGTCGCTGATGCCGTCCCCGTCTTCGTCGGTGAGGCTAACCTAACCTTACCCGTCTGGCGAGCCGCGCAAAAGCCCGGGAACGGCCTGTGGGGCACGGATCACATGGATCCGTGCCCCACAGGTGCGACCGGCGGAAACACCCGCCGGACCGCTTACTGGTCGCGGTACATCTCGGCGACGAGGAAGGCCAGGTCGAGCGACTGGCTGCGGTTGAGCCGCGGGTCGCAGGCCGTCTCGTAGCGCTGGTGCAGGTCGTCCACGAAGATCTCGTGGCCGCCGCCCACGCACTCGGTGACATCGTCGCCGGTCAGCTCCACGTGGATGCCGCCCGGGTGGGTGCCGAGGCCCTTGTGGACCTCGAAGAAGCCCTTCACTTCGTCCAGGACGTCGTCGAAGCGGCGCGTCTTGTGGCCGGAGGCGGCCTCGAAGGTGTTGCCGTGCATCGGGTCGGTCACCCACGCCACGGTGGCGCCGGATGCGGTGACCTTCTCGACCAGCTCGGGCAGCTTGTCGCGGACCTTGTCGGCGCCCATGCGGACGATGAAGGTCAGCCGGCCGGGCTCGCGCTCCGGGTCCAGGCGGTCGACGTAGCCGAGCGCCTCGTCGACCGTGGTCGTCGGGCCGAGCTTGATGCCGATCGGGTTGCGGACCTTGGAGGCGAACTCGATGTGCGCGCCGTCCATCTGGCGGGTGCGCTCACCGATCCAGACCATGTGGCCGGAGGTGTCGTACAGCTCGCCGGTGCGCGAGTCGGTGCGGGTCAGCGCCGTCTCGTAGTCCAGCAGCAGCGCCTCGTGCGAGGCGTAGAACTCGACCGCCTTGAACTCGGCCGGGTCGGTGCCGCACGCCTTCATGAAGTTGAGCGCGTTGTCGATCTCGCGGGCCAGGGCCTCGTAGCGCTGGCCGGCCGGGGACGACTTCACGAAGTCCTGGTTCCAGGCGTGCACCTGGCGCAGATCGGCGTAACCACCGGTGGTAAAGGCGCGGACCAGGTTCAGTGTGGAGGAGGACGCGTGGTACATCTGCTTCAGCCGCGCCGGGTCCGGGATCCGGGCCTCTTCGGTGAAGGCGAAGCCGTTCACCGAGTCGCCGCGGTAGGTCGGCAGGGTCACGCCGTCGCGGGTCTCGGTCGACTTGGAGCGCGGCTTGCTGTACTGGCCCGCGATCCGGCCGACCTTCACCACCGGCACGGAGGCCGCGTAGGTCAGGACGGCGCTCATCTGGAGCAGCGTCTTCAGCTTGGCCCGGATGTGCTCGGCGGACACGGCGTCGAAGGCCTCGGCGCAGTCGCCGCCCTGCAGCAGGAACGCCTCGCCCTTGGCGACGGCTCCCAGGCGGGCGCGCAGCTGGTCGCACTCGCCCGCGAAGACGAGCGGCGGATACGACGCGAGGTCCGCGAGTACATCGCGCAGGGCCTCGGAGTCGGGGTACTCGGGCTGCTGCGCCGCGGGAAGGTCTCGCCAGGTGTTGCCACCGGCGACGGAGGTATTGGCGTTCACGGTCACATGGACCACATTACGGGGTCGCGCGGGGCGTCCATTCGAGCGCTCAATAGTTGAGACACCCGCTCCGATGCCCGGAACGTCCGCTAGGGTCGCAGCATGTCGACGCAACAGATCCAGATCTCGATCCAGAACTGGTGGTGGACCGCTCATCCGGCGGCCCGCTGAATCATCGCGCTGACAGACACCGCGAAGGCCGCCCGAGGGGCGGCCTTCCTGCGTTTCCGGGCCGTTCCTCTCCCCCGTGAATCCCGTACGGGCCTTCCTCGTACGGACCCGCCCGGAAGGAACCCGCCCATGTCCCGTACCGCCGCGCCACGCACCGCCGCCGCCTCCGGCCTGGTGAGCCGCCTGCTCGCCGACGACGCTCCGCCGTTCGCCCTGCTGCGCCGGCGTACGCCCGGTCGTGACCACGATCACGTGGAGGTGCTGATCGGCCAGGTGCGTCAGGCGGAGCGGCTGGCCGATCTACCGGTGGGCGAGCGGCCCGCGCTCGCTCTGGTGCCGTTCCGGCAGATCGCCGAGCGCGGCTTCGACGTACGGGACGACGGGACGCCGCTGAGCGTGCTGGTCGCGGAGGAGAGTCACGAGCTGGAGCTCTCGGACGTGCTGGCCGCGCTGCCGGCGCATGACGTACAGGTGGAGGACCGCGGGTTCGACGTGCCGGACGCGGAGTACGCGGAGATCGTGCGGCGGGTGATCCGGGACGAGATCGGTCAGGGCGAGGGCGCGAACTTCGTGATCCGGCGGACGTTCCGCGGCGAGATCCCGGGGTTCGGGCGGGCCGATGCGCTGGCGCTGTTCCGGCGGCTGCTGGCGGGCGAGCGGGGCGCGTACTGGACGTTCGTGGTGCACACGGGAGGCAGCGGGCCCGAAGGGGCCTCCGTCTCGGGGCGGCGGCGGGCGACGGGTGGGCGCGTGCTGGTCGGGGCCAGCCCTGAGGTGCATGTGCGGATGTCCGGCGGGACCGTCGTGATGAACCCGATCAGCGGGACCTACCGCTACCCGGCCGAAGGACCGACCGCCGAGAGCCTGCTGGCCTTCCTCGGGGACCGCAAGGAGAGCGAGGAGCTGTCCATGGTGGTCGACGAGGAGCTGAAGATGATGTGCACGGTCGGTGACATGGGCGGCGTGGTCGTCGGGCCACGGCTCAAGGAGATGGCCCACCTCGCTCATACGGAGTACGAGCTGCGGGGCCGCTCCTCGCTGGATGTACGGGACGTCCTGCGCGAGACCATGTTCGCGGCGACCGTCACCGGCTCACCGGTGCAGAACGCCTGCCGGGTCATCGAGCGGTACGAGCACGGCGGACGCGGTTACTACGCGGGCGCGCTGGCGCTGCTGGGCCGGGACGCGAACGGAGCGCAGACGCTGGACTCGCCGATCCTCATCCGGACCGCCGACATCGCCTCGGACGGCTCGCTCAAGGTGCCGGTCGGCGCCACGCTCGTACGCCATTCCGACCCGGAGAGCGAGGTCGCCGAGACCCACGCCAAGGCCGCCGGAGTGCTGGCGGCGCTCGGCGTGCGGCCCGGACGGCCGGAGGCGGAGGCGGGCCGTCCGCAGCTGGCCGCCGATCCTCGGGTGCAGGCGGCGCTGGACGACCGGCGCGGCGGGCTCGCGCCGTTCTGGCTGCGGATGCAGGAGCGGACCCAGGAGCTGACCGGCCACGCGCTGGTGGTGGACGGCGAGGACACCTTCACCGCGATGCTGGCCCATCTGCTGCGCTCGTCCGGCCTCGATGTCTCGGTGCGCCGGTACGACGAGCCGGGGCTGCGCGAGGTGGTGCGGGCGCATGCCGGGCCGGTCGTGCTGGGCCCCGGTCCCGGGAATCCCGGTGATCTCGCGGACCCGAAGATGCGGCTGCTGCGGGAGCTGGCGGCCGGGCTGGTCCGGGAGCACCGGCACGGGCTGCTGGGCGTCTGCCTCGGCCACGAGCTGATCGCGGCGGAGCTCGGCATGGAGATCGTGCGCAAGGCGGTGCCGTACCAAGGCGCGCAGACGCGGATCGAACTGTTCGGGCGGCCGGAGACGGTCGGCTTCTACAACAGCTTCACCGCTCGGTGCGACGGTCCGGCCGCCGCTGAGCTGGCCGCGCACGGCATCGAGGTGAGCCGGGACGAGGAGAACGGTGAGCTGCACGCGCTGCGCGGACCCGGCTTCGCCTCGGTGCAGTTCCATCCGGAGTCGGTGCTGACCGTGCGAGGGGCCGCGATCGTGACGGAGCTGCTGGCGGGGCTGCCGGTGCTGAGCTGAGTTTCCACGTTCACCTACGCGGCACGAGCACGTTCTCGCTGTGGCGGCGGGCCAGGTAGTCGGTGACGTTCTGTACGGTCGCGTCGATGATCTGGCCCACCGCGTCCTCGGTGTAGTACGCCTGGTGTGAGGTGACGATGACGTTCGGGAAGGTCACCAGGCGGGCCAGCGTGTCGTCGTCGACGCCCTCCAGGGACTTGTCCAGGAAGAAGAGCCCGGCCTCCGCCTCGTACACGTCGAGTCCGACGCCGAGGAAGCGTCCGGCCCGCAACTCGGTGACCAGCGCGGCGGTGTCGATGAGGCCGCCACGGCTGGAGTTGACCAGGATCGCGTCGTCCTTCATCGACTTCAGAGCGGCCTCGTTGATGATGTGCTGGGTGGCGGGGAGCAGCGGCACGTGGAGGCTGATCAGGTCGGCCTCGGCGAAGAGCCGCTCCTTCTCCACGTACTCCATGCCCAGCTCCAGGCAGGCCGGGTTCTCCACGACGTCCCAGCCGAGCAGCTTCATCCCGAAGCCGTGAGCGATCTTGGCGAACGCCTCACCGATCTTGCCCGTGCCGACCACGCCGACGGTCCGGCCGTGCATGTCGCGGCCGAGCAGCCCGTCGAGCCGGAAGTCGAAGTCGCGGGTGCGGCTCGCGGCCCGGATCACGCGCCGGTTGGCCGCCATGGCCAGGGTCCAGGCGAATTCGGCGACCGAGTACGGCGAGTAGTACGAGACCCGGGCGACGCGCAGGGCCAGCCGCTCGGCCACGTCCAGGTCGATGTTGTTGAAGCCGGTGGAGCGCTGGGCGATCATCTGCGTGCCGCCGGTGGCCAGGGTCTGGAGGACCTGGGAGCCGAGGTCGGCGTTGACGCTGGTGGAGATGATCTCGTAGCCGGCCGCGATGGGAGCGGTGTCCCGGTTCAGGAAGACGTCCAGGCAGCGCACCTCGTGCAGCCCGGCGAAGGCCTTCTCGATCAGGGGCTTCTCGTCTGACTGCACACCGAACGCCAGGATCTCCATAGCGCGAATATAAGGCTCCGCTCCGGGGCGCGCCTGCGGGCCGCCGTCCGGGCCGGAGGTCCCGGTCAGACGTCGTCGAGGCCGCGCTCGATCGCGTACCGCACGAGCTCCACCCGGTTGTGCAGCTGGAGCTTGCCGAGGGTGTTCTGCACATGGTTCTGGACGGTGCGGTGCGAGATGACCAGGCGTTCGGCGATCTGCTTGTACGAGAGTCCCTTGGCGACCAGCCGCAGCACCTCGGTCTCCCGGTCGGTGAGCTGCGGGGCCTTGGGCTCGTCGGAAGCGGCGGGTGCGGGGTCGGAGGCGAGCCTGCGGTACTCGCCGAGGACCAGGCCCGCGAGGCCCGGAGTGAAGACCGGGTCGCCGTTGGCGGTGGAGCGGACGGCGTCGGTCAGCTCCTGGGTGGAGGCGGACTTGAGGAGATAGCCGGTGGCGCCGGACTTCACGGCCTCCAGGACGTCGGCGTGCTCGCCGCTCGCGGAGAGGACCAGGACGCGCAGGCCCGGGTGGGAGGGGACCAGCTCCTTGCAGACCTGGACGCCGGGCATGCCGGGCAGGTTCAGGTCGAGGACCAGGACGTCCGGGCCCACGGCCTTGGCGCGGCGGACCGCCTGCGGGCCGTCGCCGGCGGTGGCGACGACGTCGAAGCCGGACTCGGCGAGGTCGCGGGCGACGGCGTCGCGCCACATCGGGTGGTCGTCGACGACCATGACCTTGATCGGCCGGTCGGCGGCCTCCGCGCCGTCCTGCTTCGGTACGTTCTGCGCCGCCGCGTCCTGTGGTGCGTTCTGCGTGCTCATCGGGCCGATCCTGCCTTCCCCCGGGAAACCTGTGCTTTCGGAACCTTCAACTCGACCTCGGTGCCTTGTCCCGGCACCGAGATCACCTCGGCCGTGCCGCCGAGATCGCGCAGCCGACCACGGATGGAGAGCGCGACCCCCATCCGCCCCTCCCCCTCCGCCTGGGCGAGGCGGCCCTCCGGGATGCCGGGGCCGTCGTCCCGGACCGTGACGATGACCTCGCCGGGCTCGTCCTCGACCAGGATCCACGCCTGCGCCCCGTCGCCGGCGTGCACCCGCACATTGTCCAACGCGGCACTGACAGCGGCGGCCAGCTCACGGGCGGCCTCCGCCGGCAGGACCACCGGAGCGCCGGGCTCCGCGAAGCTGGTACGGGAGCCGGCGTGCGGCGCGAGGAGAGCGCGCAGGTCGCAGGTGGCGCCGTCGTCCGGGCTCTCCTCGTCCACGTCGACCGTGCGGACGACGGCTCCCTCGGCGGCGTCCTCGGAGACCCGGGTCGGCGGGACCAGGCCGCTGGAGACCAGGGTGCGCAGGGCCACCTCCTGCTCGCCGGCCATCCGGCCCAGCTCCGCCGCCTCACCGCCCATCGCGGTGCCCCGGCGCTGCACCATGGCCAGGACCTGGAGCACGCTGTCGTGGATGTCCCGGGCCAGACGCTCGCGTTCGCGGGTCGCGGCCTCGATCTCCAGGGCGCGGGCCAGGGTGCGTTCACTGGCGCGGGCGACCTCGACGACGTACCCGATGGCGATGGAGGCGACCCAGACCAGCAGGACGTTGTGGAAGGTGTCCCGGCTGGGCTCGCCGCGCTGGATGATGTTGGCGACGGCGACGAAGGTGGAGGCGAAGGCGGCCCACCGCCAGCCGCCCTTGATGGCGAAGGCGAGGACCGCTCCGGCCGTCCAGATCGACGGCAGCGTCGGGCCGTCGAAGGTCTGGGAGTGGATGTCGGCGACCGGGGTCAGCATGATCCCGGCCAGCGCGACGACCAGGTCCGCGCCGAGGAAGCGCTTGGTGCAGCTCGCGGCCGAGCGGACCTTCGGCAGCGTGGCGAGCGTCCACACGGCGAGGAACGCGAGGTAGGCGAAGGCCACCCAGGGCCGCTCGAACGGCTGCCGGCCCTGGTGGTCCTTGCCGAAGAGCGCGAGCAGCACCGCGTAGACCATCGTCAGTACGCGGTAGCCCGTCAGCGCACGCCACAGCGGCTGCTCGACCGACATCCGTACGACCCGCTCACGCTCGGCCATTTCGCCCACCCCCCGACGGTGTACGACGCGCTTACGCGCCGGACCGTTCCGTTCCGCTCTCGTCGTCCGCGCGCCCCTGGCTCTGCGCGCGCCCGCTCTCGTCATTCGCGGCCGGTGCCTGCTTGCGGTCGCGCTTGGCCTCCTCCGCCTTCGCCTTCGCCTCGTCGGCGATCTGGCGCTTGGCGGCGGTGGCGTAGATGTCCACGTACTCCTGGCCGGAGAGCTTCATGATCTCGTACATGACCTCGTCGGTCACCGAGCGCAGGATGAAGCGGTCGCCGTCCATGCCGTGGTAGCGGCTGAAGTCCAGCGGCTTGCCGATCTTGATACCGGGACGCATCAGCTTGGGCACCACCTGGCCGGGCGGCTGGATCTTCTCGGTGTCGATCATCGCGACCGGGATGACCGGCGCGCCGGTGGCCAGCGCCACCCGGGCCAGGCCGCCGGGCTTGCCGCGGTAGAGGCGGCCGTCGGGCGAGCGGGTGCCTTCCGGGTAGATGCCGAAGAGGCCGCCGCTCTCGACGACCTGGATGCCCGCCTTGATCGCGGCCTCACCGGCGCCTCGGGCTCCGGAGCGGTCGACGGGCAGCTGGCCGACGCCCTTGAAGAAGGCGGCGGTGAGCTTGCCCTTCACACCGGGAGCCGTGAAGTACTCGGCCTTGGCGATGAACGTGACCTTGCGGTCCAGGACGGCCGGAAGGAAGAACGAGTCGGAGAAGGAGAGATGGTTGCTCGCGAGGATCGCCGGCCCCCGCTCGGGGATGTTCTCCAGGCCCTCCACCCACGGCCGGAAGGCGAGCTTCAAGGAGCCGCCGATGGAGAACTTCATTGCGCCGTAGATCAACTGCTCTGCCTCCTGTGTGCTGTGGCTCAGACCCTATCCCGGGGCGTGCGCGGGGTCCGTGTCCCGGGGCGTGCGCGGGGTCCGTGACGGCCCTGGTCGGTGTCGGTCCGGTCGCGTACGGTGAAGTCATCCGTCAAGCACCCCCCCGGTGCGCGCCCCCGCCCCCGCCTCACCTCACGAACAGGAGACCCCGGTGCCGGTCCTCCCTGGAGCCGAGCCGTTCCGCCACGAGGGCGGAGAGGTCGGCGTCCTCCTCTGTCATGGCTTCACCGGCTCGCCGCAGTCCCTGCGTCCCTGGGCCGACTACCTCGCCGAGCGCGGGCTGACCGTCTCGCTGCCGCTGCTGCCCGGTCACGGCACGCGCTGGGAGGACATGACGGTCACCGGCTGGCAGGACTGGTACGCGGAGGTGGACCGCGAGCTGCGGCTGCTGCGTGAGAAGTGCGAGCGGGTCTTCGTCTTCGGCCTCTCCATGGGCGGCGCGCTGTCCCTGCGGCTGGCGGCCAAGCACGGGGACGCGATCAGCGGTCTGGTGCTGGTCAACCCGGCCAACAAGGTGCACGGCCTCTCGGCGTACGCGCTGCCGGTCGCCCGTCATCTGGTGCGTACGACGAAGGGCGTGGCCGACGACATCGCGCTGCCGGGCTCGCACGAGGTGGGCTACACCAAGGTGCCGTTGCACGCGGCGCACTCGGTGCGGAAGTTCTTCCGGCTGGTCGACGGCGAGCTGCCGCAGGTGACCCAGCCGGTGGTGCTGCTGCGCAGCCCGCAGGACCATGTCGTACCGCCCGCGGACAGCGCGCGGATCCTGAGCCGGATCTCCTCCACGGATGTTTCCGAGATCCTCCTGGAACAGAGCTACCACGTGGCGACGTTGGACCATGATGCGGAGCGGATCTTCGATGAGAGCTACCGGTTCATCGGCCGTCTCGCACCGAGCGTCGGGATGAAGGGGAGCACGTCCGGTGGCTGAGCACGACGCGGAACGCACAGGCAGCGACGAGGAGCGCGAACCGCGCCCCACGGAGAGCGCGGCCGTCCCGGAGGGGACGACGAAGCCGGCTGTCCCGGAAGGGGCCGAGCCGGAGAAGAAGCCGGACGAGGAGCGGGTGATCGACGAGGACGCGGCCTGGGCCGCGATCGTCGCGGGGTACGGGGAGGAGCCGCCGGACCCGCCGGGGGCCAAGCCGTTCAAGTCCATCGAGGATCTGGCCCTGCTGGAGGACGACCAGCGCAATGTGGTCGGGCCGGAGGAGGGCCGGGCCGGGAGTCCGGCGGACAAGGGGGCCGGGAAGTCGCCGAAGCCGCCGGAGAAGAAGCCGCTCGGCAGCTCCGTCGTCTTCGCGCCCGGTGTCGCCGGTCCGCGCGACTACGAGCTGCCCGAGTCCAAGGACGACGGCGTCGACGCGCCGGACGACGGCGAGGAGGGCCACTTCGTGCCTCCGGAGCCGCCGCCGCTGCCGGAGGCCGACACCACGGCGAAGTTCGCCTGGCTCGCGGTGCTCGGCGGGCCGGTGCTGATGCTGCTCGCGGTGCTGCTCCAGTGGGAGATGACGTGGTGGCTCACCACGATCTGCATCGGCGGCTTCCTCGGCGGCTTCGCCACGCTGGTGGCCCGGATGCCGCACGACGACGATGACGACACCTACGGCGACCCGGGCCGCGGCGCGGTCGTGTAGGGGGTGTCTTGTCGGTCAGGCCGGATCAGGGAGCGGGGCCTGGTGCCGTGCATCGCAAGGCGGAGGAGGGAGTCGACGCGGAGCGTCGGCGAGTGACGACAACGCCGCGAGGTGCGGCACCAGGGCACGCGAGCCCGGCATGGCCGGCAAGACACCCCCTAGCTCACCCGGCAGGCACTCTGAGGGCGGCCAGGACCGGCAGATGGTCCGTGGCCGCCCTCAGGTCTGCGTCGCTGATCCCGGGAAGGCCGGCCGGGACTCCGCAGCCGAGCACCTCGATGCCCGGCGTCGCGAAGACGGCGTCGATGCGCTTACGGGGCTCGTCGGGCGGGAACGTCAGCTCGCCGCCCCACGGAGCGGCGGCCCGGCAGTCCTGGAGGTGGCCGGCCAGGTGCTGGAACGCCTTTCCGGTCGGTACGTCGTTGAGGTCGCCGCCCGCCACGGCGTGCTGGACGCCGATGGACGCCAGCCGCTCCAGCAGCAGATCGGCCTGGGCGAGGCGCTCGTCGTGCTGGAGGCTCAGATGGCAGCTGAGCACGCCGAGCCGGGCCCCACCGATCCGTACGACGGCCGTGGCGAAACCTCTGCGGTGCAGGCCCGGAGTGAGCGGCAGCAGGACGTCCTCGGTGCGCTCGACGGTGGCTCGCAGCGAGCAGAGCAGCAGCGGTCCGGCTGCCGTGGCGCCGCCGCCGAGGACCACGAGGCCGCTGCTCTTGGCCAGCCGGGCGGCGGCCTTGCGCCAGCGGAAGAAGCGCGGCGCCTCCTGGACCAGGACGAGGTCGGGTGCGCAGGCGCGGATGACCCGGGCCAGGGCCGCGGTGTCGTCACGCATCGAGCGGACGTTGTAGCTCAGCACCCGGATCACGGCTGAACCGTCCGGCTCGGTACGGGAGTCGGGCAGTGGCGTCAGGACCATGCGGGCCACGATACGACGGACGCCCGCCGCTGCCCCGGAGGGCGGCGACGGGCGCCTGGTGCGTCGTACGACGGTGGACTCAGCCTTGGCGGGCCAGGTCGGCCGCGCCCACGAGGCCTGCCTTGCCGCCGAGTTGGGCGGCGAGCACCTGGGCGTGCGGGCGCCACTCGCCGCCGATCAGCCAGCGCCGGAACGACTTGCGGATCGGGCCGAGGACCAGCTCGCCCTCGTCCGAGACGCCGCCGCCGACGATGAACGCGGACGGGTCGAACAGCGAGGCGAGGTCGGCCAGTCCGGCGCCGGCCCAGCGGGCCAGCTCGCGGAAGGAGTCGATGGCCACCGGGTCGCCCTGGCGGGCGGCCTCACTGATGTGCTTGCCCTCGATGCCGTCCACCGAGCCGTCGCCGAGGCCGAGCAGTATGGCGGCGTTCTCCGGGGTGGCGTTGGCGCGCTGCTTCGCGTACCGGACGAGCGCGCGGCCGGAGGCGTACTGCTCCCAGCAGCCCTGGCTGCCGCAACCGCAGAGCAGACCGTCCGGGACGACCCGGATGTGGCCGAACTCGGCGGCCACACCGAAGCGTCCGCGGCGCAGCTTGTTGCCGATGATGATGCCGCCGCCGAGGCCGGTGCCGAGCGTGATGCAGATGACGTCGTCGTGGCCCTGGCCGGCGCCGAAGCGGTACTCGCCCCAGGCGGCCGCGTTGGCGTCGTTCTCGACGACGACGGGCAGGCCGACGCGCTGCTCGACCTTGTCCTTGAGCGGTTCGTGGCGCCAGTTGATGTTCGGTGCGAAGAGCACGGTGGCGCGCTTGTCGTCGACGTAACCGGCGGCGCCGATGCCGACGGCCTCCACCTCGTGGCCCTCGCTCGCGCCGGCCACCGCCGCGCAGATCGCGTCGACGATGCCTTCGGCCGTCGGGGGCGTCGCCACCTTGAACGTCGAGAGGATCCGGCCCTCTTCGTCGACCACTCCAGCCGCGATCTTCGTGCCGCCGATATCGACGCCGATGGTGAGTCCCATGAATCCCTCAGTTTCGGTCGAGCCCCGCTAGGGCCAACCGTACCCGAGGCAGCGCCCGGCCTGGCCGGGACCGGTCGGTCCCGGCCGATGTGGAGCGGGCCGCCGGGTGGTGTGTCCCGGTCAGTCCAGGTCGATGCGTTCGGTGCCGGCGGGGCCTTCGCCGCGGCCTTCGTCGCGGGGGTCGGACGGGTCGTCGGCGGCCTTCTCCGTGGAGGCGGGCTTGGTGGGGTCGGCGGCCGTGCGGGTCCAGCGGCTCTCCTGGCCCTCCACCGCCGAGCGGTAGGCGGCGAGCAGCTCGTTGCCCGCGGCGGCGAGGTGGTCGAAGACCTGCGGGTTGCGCTCGATGACCGGCTCCACGGCGGACTTCGCCTGCCGGATGGCCTGCTGGACCGCGCCCTGGGCGGCGACGCCGAGCAGCGGCGACTGGAGCGAGGAGACCTTGTCGGCGACCGCGTCGACCAGCTTGCGCAGCTCCTCGGCGGCGGAGCCGGGCTGCGAGCCGTACTGGGCGCGGCGGCGGGCCTTCTCCTCCGCGAGGTCCTCGGCGCAGGCGTCGGCCCACGCGTCGCCGTCGACGGGACGATCGGTGGCTTCACTCATGGCGGACTCCTGCGACGCGGGGTGGAGGCTGCCGGCACCGGCCGGCCGGGCTCGAACTCGTACCACCGACGTTACCCGAACGGCCGCGGACCGTTCAGGAGAGACGGGTCACGAGGTGCGCGGCCAGAGCGCCGGGTCGGGTGTGAAGCGGATCCGCAGGACGCCGTCGGTGAGGGCCGCGCCGGTGACGGTGCAGCGGCGCAGGGCCGGGGCGACCTTGAGGATCCGGTGGAACGGGCCCACGGTCAGGAGCAGTTCCTCGCCGCGGCGGACCAGGCGCAGGTCTTCCTTGGTCGCGCCGGGCAGCGGCAGGCACCAGGCCAGCACGGACGGACGGCCTTCCTCGCCCGGCTCCTCCTCGATCCGCCACGGGTCCTGTGACCGGCCCGGCTCGCGCTCGTCCGGCGCCGGGACTCCGAGCTCGGCCAGGTCGTCGGTGGAGCGCGGGTCGCGGCCGAGGTGCGCGGCCTCGTGGACCGGGACGTGCGGGGCCCACTCCTCGTGCCAGTGGCCCAGGCACTTCTCCTGCCGGGCGGCGAGATCGGCGAACCAGGGGTCGGAGGAGTGGCGCGGCAGGACCCGGTTGGCCACCAGCAGGTCGGCGCGGAGGCCGTACAGAGCGAGGCCGGTGCGGGCGGTGCGCAGGGCGTCCTCGGCGGCGGGGCCCGGCTCGGCGACCAGGCGGAGCGTGGTGGAGCCGTCCTCGACCAGGGCCTGGACGGCGGCCAGCTCCTCGTCCTTGCGGGCGGCGGCCTCGTACAGCCACTGCGCGGGCATCGGGACCCCGGCGAGCTGGGCGAGGACCGGACGCAGGGCGCGGGCGGCCTGGCGTTCGGCGGGCAGCAGGCGGCGCAGGTAGCGGCGGAGCTGCTCGGGCAGGGCCAGCAGCGCGAGGGCTTCGGTGAGCGGCGGGAGGTCCACGACGAGGGTGTCGTAGCCGGCGGTGGACCAGTCGCCGGCGGCGGCCCGGTGCAGGGTGTGGAGGAGGGCGAGCTGCGGGGCGCCGGGGAGTTCGGTGAGCTCCTCGCCGTCCAGGCGCCCGGCGCCGAGCAGGTCCAGGACGCCGGATGCGCGCTCCTGGAGCTCGGTGAGTTCGGCGCGGAAGTGGGCGCCGGAGTCGATCCGGACGTGGTCGAGGCGGTCGGTGACGGCGGTGGGTTCCGGTCCTGCGGGGATGCCGGGTACGGGATCGGCGGAGACCAGGAGGGTGCGGCTGCCGTGCGCGGCGGCGGCCAGGGCGGTCGCCGCGGCGAGCGTGGTACGGCCCGCACCGCCGGGACCGGTGGTCAGGACCGTACGCATCGCTCTCAGCCTTGCGGGACGGACTCGACGCGCTTCTTCAGACCGGCGAGCGCGCGGTCGATGATGACCTTCTCGGCCTTGCGCTTGATCATGCCGAGCAGCGGGATCTTGACGTCGACGGCGAGCTTGTAGGTGACCTCGGTGCGGACGCCGCCGGCCATCGACGCGAGAGCGTAGGTGCCGTCCAGCGAGCGGAGCATCTGGGACTTGACCAGGGTCCAGCTGACTTCCTTGTCGCCGAGCCAGCTGTACTTGAGGACGTGGTCGTCCTTGATGGCTCCGGCGTCCAGGACGAGGCGGACCTGTTCGGCGCGGCCCTGGTCGTTCACCGCCAGGACCTCGGCCTCCTTGACCTCGCCGGTCCACTCCGGATAGCGGGCGAAGTCGGCGATCACCGCCATGACGTCGGCCGGTGCCGCCTCGATCGTGATGCTCGAGCTGGTGTGTTCAGCCATCGCCGTGGCCCTCCAGTGCGGTGTTACCGGTCGCTTTCGGCAGGAGCCTGCCGCTGTGCAGGCTATCGCGTGCCCGCCGCACTCCGGTCCACGCCCCGGGCCCTTCCGGTCACCAGGTCAGCGCCCACGGCGTGCCGGTGGAGGCGAAGTGGCCGACGTTGACGCACTCGGTGGTACCGATCCGCATCCGGCGGACCAACGGCTGGTGAACATGGCCGAAAAGCGCGTACCGGGGACGGGTGGTGCGGATGGCCTCCAGCAGCGCGGTGGAGCCGCGTTCGAAGCGGCGGGCGACGGTGTCGTACGTCAGCTCCGGGACCTCGGGCGGGATGTGCGAGCAGAGCACGTCGACCGGGCCGAGCGCCTCGACCTTGGCGGCGTACTCCTCGTCGCTGATCTCGTACGGAGTGTTCATCGGCGTCTTGAGACCGCCGCCGACGAAGCCGAAGACCCGGCCGCCGATCTCCACCCGTTCGCCGTCCAGCACGGTGGTGCCCGGCTGGGCGTACTCGGGCCAGAGGCGGGGGACATCGACGTTGCCGTAGGTGGCGTACGTCGGAGTGGGGAAGGCGGCGAAGAGTTCGGCGTACTGCTTGCGTACGGCGCCGATGATCTCGGTGTTGCGGTCACGGCCGGCCCAGAGCTCGCGGCCGAAGGCGCGGGCCTCCTCGTAGCGGCGGGCGGTGCGCAGCGCGACGATGCGGGTGGCGTTCTCCTTGCCGAACAGGTCGGGGAAGATGCCGCGCGAGTGGTCGGCGTAGTCGAGGAAAAGCACCAGGTCACCGAGGCAGATGAGCGCGTCGGCGCCGTCTCCGGCGCGGGCCAGGGCCTCGGTGTTGCCGTGCACATCGCTGACCACGTGGACCCGGTTGGCGCGCCGGGTGCCGGCCGCCGACCCGTCCGCTTCGCTGCCTCGCATACGGATCACCCTAGGACGGCTGCCCGCGTGCGGGTAGATCCGGCCGGACCTGCGGTTACTTTCGAGTCGTCGGGCCGGTGGACTAGTGTGCGCGAAAAGGGCCATTTACATGTGTGATGCATAAGACATCTGACCGGACCCCCCTATCGGGAACCTGGTACCGGTGGGTAACGTCCGGGCAGTCCAGTCGTGCTCACCCCACCGAGCACCCGCCATTCTCGGACCGCAGCCGGTGCGTCACACAGAGCCGTGGCACCGGAGCCCGATGAGGAGCAGCAGTCTTGCGCGAGTTCAGCCTTCCGGCCCTGTACGAGGTCCCGACGGACGGCAATCTGACGGATCTGATCCGCCGCAACGCCGCTCAGCATCCCGAAGTCGCGGTGATGAGCCGCAAGGTGGCCGGTGCGTGGTCCGATGTCACCGCCACCGAGTTCCTGGCCGAGGTGCGCACCGCCGCCAAAGGGCTGATCGCCTCGGGCGTGCAGCCCGGCGACCGGGTCGCGCTGATGTCGCGCACGCGGTACGAGTGGGTGCTGCTGGACTTCGCGATCTGGAGCGCGGGCGCGGTGACCGTGCCGGTGTACGAGACCAGCTCCGCCGAGCAGGTGCAGTGGATCCTCGGCGACTCCGGCGCGGTGGCGGTGTTCGTGGAGAGCGACGCGCACGCGGCGGCGGTCGCCTCCGTACGGGAGGGCCTGCCGGATCTCGCGCACGTCTGGCAGATCGAGGCCGGCGCGGTGGCGGCCCTGGGCGAGGCGGGCGCCGAGGTCTCGGACGAGACCATGGACCTGCGGATGGTCAGCGCCAAGGCGGACGACCCGGCGACCATCGTCTACACCTCCGGCACGACCGGCCGTCCCAAGGGCTGTGTGCTCACCCACCGCAGCTTCTTCGCGGAGTGCGGCAACGTGGTGGAGCGGCTGAAGCCGCTGTTCCGTACGGGCGAGTGCTCGGTGCTGCTGTTCCTGCCGGCCGCGCACGTCTTCGGCCGGATGGTCGAGGTGGCCTCGGTGATGGCTCCGATCAGGCTCGGCTGCGTCCCGGACATCAAGAACCTCACCGATGAACTGGCCTCGTTCCGGCCGACGCTGATCCTCGGCGTGCCGCGCGTCTTCGAGAAGGTCTACAACGCGGCGCGCGCCAAGGCGCAGGCGGACGGCAAGGGCAAGATCTTCGACCGGGCCGCCGACACGGCGATCGCCTACAGCCGGGCGCTGTCCACTCCGCAGGGCCCTTCGCTCGGGCTGAAACTGAAGCACAGGCTCTTCGACAAGCTGGTCTTCGGGAAGCTGCGCAACGTCCTCGGCGGCAAGGGCGAGTTCGCGATCTCCGGCGGCGCACCGCTCGGTGAGCGGCTCGGCCACTTCTACCGGGGTATCGGCTTCACGGTCCTGGAGGGCTACGGCCTCACCGAGAGCTGCGCGGCGACCGCCTTCAACCCGTGGGACCGGCAGAAGATCGGCACGGTCGGCCAGCCGCTGCCCGGCTCGGTGGTCCGGATCGCGGACGACGGCGAGGTGCTGCTCCACGGCGAACACCTCTTCACCGGGTACTGGAAGAACGAGGCGGCCTCCGCCGAGGCGCTGGCCGACGGCTGGTTCCACACCGGCGACATCGGCACGCTCGACGAGGACGGCTACCTCGCGATCACCGGCCGCAAGAAGGAGATCATCGTCACGGCCGGCGGCAAGAACGTCGCACCGGCGGTGATCGAGGACCGCATCCGCGCCCACGCGCTGGTCGCCGAGTGCATGGTGGTCGGCGACGGCCGCCCGTTCGTCGGCGCGCTGGTCACGCTGGACGAGGACTTCCTGGGCCGCTGGGCCGAGGAGCACGGCAAGCCGGCCGGTTCGACGGCCCTGTCGCTGCGGGAGGACCCGGAACTGCTGGCCGAGGTGCAGCGGGCGGTGGACGACGGCAACGCGGCGGTCTCCAAGGCCGAGTCCGTACGCAAGTTCCGGATCCTGCCGGCCCAGTTCACCGAGGAGGCGGGCCACATCACACCGTCGCTGAAGCTGAAGCGGAACGTGGTGGCGAAGGACTTCGCGGACGAGGTGGAGTCGATCTACCGCGCCTGAGTGTTACGCGTACGAAGGGGCCCGCGCTTTTCGAGAGCGCGGGCCCCTTCTGCGTACTCACAGCAGCGTTCTGAGCTTCTCCGCCAGCAGGTCCCAGCGCCACTTCTCCTCGACCCAGGCCCGCCCCCGCTCCCCCATCCGCTGCCGCAGCTCCGCGTCGCCGAGCAGCGTCACGATCCGGTCCGCCGACTCCTCGGCACTGCCGCCGCGCACCACCCAGCCGGTCTCGCCGTCGAGCACCGCGTCCGGCGCGCCGCCCGAGTCGCCCGCCACCACCGGCAGCCCGGTCGCGGACGCCTCCAGGTAGACGATCCCGAGCCCCTCCACGTCGAGCCCGCGCCGCCGGGTCCGGCACGGCATGGCGAAGACGTCTCCGGCCCCGTAGTGCGCGGGCAGCTCCGCCCACGGCACCGGCCCGGTGAACCGCACCGAGTCCGCCACCCCGGTCTCCACCGCGAGCCGCTCCAGCTCCTTGGCGTACGGTCCGCCGCCGACGATCAGCAGCACCGCGTCCGGGATCTGCGCCAGGATCGCCGGCATGGCCAGGATCAGCGTGTCCTGGCCCTTGCGCGGGACAAGCCGGGAGACGCAGACGATCACGGGCCGGTCGGTCAGGCCGAGGCGGGCGCGGACCTGGTCGCCGCCGGAGGCCGGGTGGAAGGTCTTCTCGTCGACGCCGGGCGGCAGTTGGACCATGCGGGCGGCCGCGTCCGGGGTGAGGGCCTCGGCGATCCGGGAGCGGGTGTACTCACCCAGATAGGTGATCGTGTCCGTGGACTCGCCGATCCTCCGCAGCAGCTGCCGGGAGGCGGGAAGCTGGGCCCAGCCGGCCTCGTGGCCGTGCGTGGTGGCCACCAGCCGCTTCGCGCCCGCGCGGCGCAGCGCCGGGGCCATCAGGCCGAGCGGAGCGGCGGCACCGAACCAGACGGAGGTGCAGCCGTGTTCGCGCAGCAGGTCGGTGGCCCGCCGGGTGGTGCGCGGGGTCGGCAACAGCATCGTCGTCCGGTCGCGCACCACGGTGAACGGCTGCTCGGCGTCGAAGGCGGCGGTGGCCGCCGTACCCTCCTCGCCGCGTTTCCAGGTGGAGGCGTAGACGACGATCCTCTCGGGGTCCAGGCGGAGCGCCATGTTGTGCAGGAACGCCTGGATGCCACCGGGGCGGGGCGGGAAGTCGTTGGTCACGATCAAGGTCTTGTCCATCGCGGCTGACAGTACCGAACGGCCGCGCTTCACGGCCCACGCCCTCACCCACCGGCATCATGGGCCGCCGGACGAGAGCCGGAGACGATCCAGGGCGGCGGCGATGACGGGTCAACCATCCAGGGGCACGGGACTCCTGCCGTACGTGGCCTGGGCGCTGACCCGGGGAGCGCTGCTGCTCTGCGTGGTGCACGTGTTCACCGTCCCGGGCCCGGACGTCACCGTGGACGTGTCGGTGATCTACCGGGGCTGGTACGAGACGCTGCTGACCGGCACGTATCCGCTGGACGACGTCACCTGGCAGTACCCGCCAGGTGCCGCCCTGGCCGTCCTCTCTCCCGCCCTGTTGCCCTTCTGGGAGTACGCGAGCGCCTTCTACGCCCTCGTCCTGCTCTGCGACGCCGTGATCTTCGGGATGCTGCTGTACGCGGGCCGGCGGCCCGGGATAAGGGCGGCGGGCGCGTGGGTGTGGATCGTGGGGGTGCCGCTGCTGGGGCCGACGGTGTACGCGCGCTACGACCTGATGGTGACGGCGGTCGCGGTGGCGGCGCTGCTGGCCGGGGTGCGCCATCCGAAGGTGCTGGGGGCGCTGGCCGCGTTCGGGGCGCTGCTGAAGGTGTGGCCGGCGCTGGTGCTGGTCGGAGTGCGGCGCGGGCGGCCGACCCGGGCCGCGTGGTCGGCGGCGGTGCTGACCGGGGCCGGTCTGGCGGTGGGGTTCGCGCTGTGGATGCCGGGCGCGTACGCGTTCCTGGCGTTCCAGCGGGACCGGGGCCTGGAGATCGAGTCGCTGGGCGCGCTGTACTTCCACCTCGCGCGTCACGTCGGCTGGGAGGGCCGGGTGGAGCTGCACTACGGCTCGATGGAGTTCCTCGGCCCGCGGGTGGAGCTGGTCTCGACGCTCGCGCTGGGGCTGGCGGCGCTCGCGCTGGGCTGGCTGCTGGTGTGGCGGCTGCGGGCCCGTACGTTCGCCGCGCACACGCCGGCGCAGGCCGCGTTCACGGCGGTGCTGCTGTTCACCGCGACGAGCCGGGTGATCAGCCCGCAGTACGTGGTGTGGCTGGTCGGGCTGGCTGCCGTCTGCCTCGCCTTCCGGAACGGCGGCATGGTGCGGCCCGCCGTGCTGGTGCTGGTGGCGGCCGGAGTGACGGTGCTGGAGTTCCCGGTGTACTTCGCCGAGGTGGTGGCGAGCGACGCGTGGGGCGTGGCGCTCCTTGTCGTACGGAACGGGCTGCTGGTGGCGGCCTCGGTGATGGCCGCGCGGCGGCTGTGGCGGGAGACGGTGCCGAGGACGGTGGCCTCCATGCCCGCTGTCGGCGGGGATCAGCCGAGCCGGGCGCTCAGGTAGTCGCGCCAGTCGGCGGTGAACCGCTCCGGCGTCGTACCGAGCACCGACCCCAGCGCCTGCTCCACCGACCCGTCCCGCCCGGGATGGGCGCCGACCGCCGCGTAGAAGGCGGTGAGCTTCTCCTGGCCCCACCGCTCGGCGATGAGCTCGCAGGCCATCCAGGCGCTCTCGTAGGCCCGCGACAGCTTGGCCGGGTCGCCGTCGAAGCCGAAGTCCTTGTCGACGGGCAGCTCGGCCGGTACGTCACCGGCCCGGACCGCGCCGGTCAGCTCGGGTGCGATGAGGTCGGGCGTGCGGTCCTCGCCTTGGTAAGCGGCCCAGTCGGCGAACCCTTCGGAGAGCCAGACCGGCGTGGCCGTGGAGGTGCTGGTCCGGGTGGCGACATGGGTCGTCTCATGGGTCAGGACGACGCGCTGGCCGAAGCTGCCGAGCGTGGCGTAGGCCTGCGGGTTGACGATCACCCGGTCCGCGAGGGCCGGCCGCTCACCGGTGGAGCCGGCCTCGCCGGTGGTGACGGCGGCGATGCCCCGGTAGCTGGTCTCCGGCGAGCCCAGCAGCCCCGCCATGGACTCCGTGGACTCCGGGACGAGGACGACCACGCGGCGCGCCCAGGACCCCGGCCAGGCGCCGGAGACGGCCGGTACGGCGAGGTCCACGGTGTCCGCGACCTGGCGCAGCTCCTCCTGCGGCCGCCCGACGCCCAGGACGAGGCTGTGAGCGCCTCGCACGACCTCCACCTCTCCCTGGTGCCACAGCTGCTCCGAGGCGCCCTTGGCGGGCCGGTCGGCGCTGACGTACCACTTCTCGCCGTCGCGCATCAGCTCCAGCGTGCGGCGGGTGGCGACGGGCGCGGTGTCGTACCCGTCGATCCGGTAGCGCAGCTCCACCTCGGCGGTGGCCCAGTCGCCGTCCTCCTCGGTGATGCCCTTCACCTCGTACGTCCAGGACTTCAGCGGTACGTCGGCGAGGTTGGCGAACTCGGTGCGCTGGGCGGCCCGCAGCTTCACGGCGTCCGGGGCCAGCGCGTCCAGGTAGCCCGCCGGGTCCCGGGCGAGGACGGCGGCGGCCCGGCGCTCCAGGCTCGCGTCGATCTCGCGGACGGTGAGCGAGGTGTCGGCATCGGCCGGGGCCACACAGCCGGAGGCGGTCAGCAGAGCGGCGAGCACCAGGCCCGCCGCACGCCGAGGAGACCGGGGTCGTCCCCGTCGCGCACCACGTCCTCGTACGGCCATCCTGCCGATCGTACGGTCAGATCCGGGTGACCGAGGAGACCGGCATCATGCCGACGGGGTCGTAGCGGATCGCGGCGCCCGGGTACGGGGCGTGGATGACCTGGCCGTTGCCGACGTACATGCCGATGTGGCTGGCGTCGGCGCGGTAGGCGACCAGGTCGCCGGGCTGGGCCTGGGAGAGCGGCACCATGCGGCCGGCGTACCGCTGGGCCTGCGAGGTGCGCGGCAGGCTCACGCCGGCCTGGGCGTAGGCCCACTGCATGAGGCCGGAACAGTCGAAGCCGGAGGGCCCGTTGGCGCCCCACACGTACGGCTTGCCGAGCGCCTGGCGTACGGCGGCGACGGCCGACATCCCGCGGGCCGAACCGGGCGCGACGCCGGAGAGGTCGGGAGCGGCGTCGCGGCCGGAGCGGGAGGCTCGGTCGAAGGAGGCGCGGTCCTGGGCCGGCAGCGAGTTGAGCAGCTGGCGGGCCTGGCGGAGCTTGGCCTCGACGGTCCGCTTGTGACGGGTGACGGCGGCCCGGTCGCGCTCCAGCTCGGCGAGGGCGCGGCCGGCCTCGGCGCGGGTCTGGGCCACCTTGCGCTGGGCGTGCCGGAGCTTGTCCAGGGTCAGCGCCTGGCGGACACCGGCCCGGTCGAGCGCGGCGGCCCGCTCCAGGTAGGTGTCCGGGTCGGAGGAGAGCAGCAGCGCGAGGGCCGGGTCGATGGAGCCGGTGCGGTACTGGGCGCCCGCCATCGCGCCGAGCGAGTTCCGCATCCGGTTGACGGCCTCCTGGCCGCGGGCGGTCGCGTCCTGGGCCCGGTCCGCCTCGCCGCGCAGCCGCTCCACCCGCTCGCCGGCCTCGTTGTAGAGCTCGGTGGCCCGCTCGGCCTCGCCGTACAGCCGGTCGACGGCCGCCTTCGCGCTCGCGCGGGTGTCCTTCGGGTCGGCGTTCGCCGGGGCTCCGGTCAGGGTCGCGGCCGCGGTGGCGGCGGCCGCCGAGACGACCGTGACGCGGACGCTCCGATGGAGGCCGGACTGGGTGGGACGGCGATGGGACACCACAGGAAGCCGCACTTCCTTCCGCTGACGCAGTTGACGCAGGAACGCGCGGGTCCGTACCGGGAGCCGCGCAGCAGCCAGACAGTAATCGGACGACTACCGGGCGGCCAAAGACCTCGCCGGTGGCGGAAGAGGCGTCGAAACAGTGCTGCCCCGCCGGTGACCTCGGTCTCCGGGCGGGGCAGGGCGTCAGCGCGGGGTGGGGCGATTCCCTCGTTCGGGCGTCGCTCCGGGCGGGCGTGGCGTCGGATGCGTCAGGTGCGTACGCGTCGGAAGCGTCCGTGCGTACGCGTCAGATGCGGACACCGAACTGGAAGGTGCCCATGTAGTCCATCGACTCGTAGCGGACGACGGTGCCCGGCTTCGGGGCGTGCAGGATCTGGTTGTTGCCGGCGTAGAAGCCGACGTGCGACAGGCCGTTGAAGAAGACCAGGTCGCCGGGCTTGAGCTGGCTGCGGCCGATCTTCGTGCCGTCGTTCTGCTGGGTGTACGTGGTCCGGGAGATGCCGACACCGGCCTGGGCGAAGGCCCACTGGGTCAGCCCGGAGCAGTCGTAGGAGTTGGGGCCCGAGCCGCCGGAGACGTAGGGCTTGCCGAGCTGGGTGGCGGCGGCGCTGAGGGCGGCGGCTCCGCGGCCCGACGCGGGGGCCTCGTTGCCGAGTTCGACCCGCTCGCTGGTGGCGCGGCTGGCGCGGTCCTTCGCCTCTTCCTCCTGGGCGATCTTCGCCCGCTCGGCGGCGGTCAGGCTGTTGAGCAGCCGCTGCGCTTCGGCCAGCTTGCCCTGGTACTTCTTCTTGTTCTCGCCGAGCTGCTTGCGGACGTCGGCGAGGTCGCCGAGCTTGTCCTGGGCTTCCTTGCGCTGCTGGGCGAGGGTGCGCTGCTTGCCCTGGATCTCGTGCAGCGACTCCGTCTGCTTGACCGTCAGCTGGTCGAGCGCGGAGGCCTGGTCGAGGAAGCTGTCCGGGTCCGAGGCGAGGAAGAGCGCGACCGAGGGGTCGATACCGCCGGAGCGGTACTGCGCGGTGGCGATCGAACCCAGCTCGCCGCGCAGGGTGTTGAGCTCGTCCTGACCGCGGGCGACCTTGTCCTGCAGCGCGTCGACCTGCTTCTTGAGCTTGTCCTGCTGCTCCTTGGCGCCGTTGTACTTCTCGGTGGCGGCCTCGGCCTCGTGGTAGAGCTTGTCGACCTCCGCCTTGACCTCGTTCTTGGTCGGCTTCGGGTCGGCGTGGGCGGCCTGGGAGGTCAGGGCCACGGCCGCGGCGGCGGTCGCGGTGAGCACGGTCACGCGGGTGCGGCTCGGCTGCTTGGGACGACGGTGGGACGCCACGAAGGCGAGCTCCTTCTTCCTCAGAGCCGCCTACCGGGCTGTGGGGAAGAATCCCCGGCTCCGTGCACTCACGGACTCGGCGGTTCCTTCGCCGTCACCCCCAATGGGTGATCAACCGTGCGAAGGTTCGAGGCCTGACCCTAGTGACCAACTTGTGATCAGTTCAAATCCTCACAGGATTTTTCTTGTCACACCAGGCACTTCTTTACTCTCACTCCACCACGTGTAGCGACGACTTGACGGTACGTTCCCAAAAATCCGGCATGCCACACATGTCGCACATCTGTACCTAGACGCGCGAAAGCCGCTTGAGGAGCAAGACAGACGCGACGGGCCTGGCACCGGCCTTGGCCACGCCGTCCGCCACCTCGCGGTCGGTGGAGACGACCACCACGGGCCGTCCCGGCGGTTCCGCGCGGGCCAGTTGACGGATCAGCTCGTCCGCCGTGACGCCCGCCTTGCTGAACAGCACCCGCACCCCGCGCGGCGGCGCGAGCAGCACCGGCGCGGCCAGCTCGGCGCCGTCGAAGACACAGGTCATCTCGGCGCCGGTCTGCGCGGCGAGCACCGAGAGGCCGCCGAGCAGCCGCAACCGCTGCTTCTCCAGCGGCATCTGCGGATAGCCGGTCTTGGTGACGTTGTAGCCGTCCACGATGAGGTGCGCCTGCGGGAGTGCCAGCAGTTGGTCGAGCAGGGCCGGATCGGTGTCCGAAAGCGCTCTGGCGGCAATGTCCTTGGGCGACATCCGGCCGGGCTCCACCGCGTCCACGCTGTCGGCCGGCCGGGTCGTCACCGGCGGCAGGGCCAGCTCGCGGCGGAGCCCCGAGGCCGCGTCCAGCACGGTGTCCAGGAGCAGCCGCAGCCGCATGTCCTCCACCGAACGGCCCTCGCGCGAGGCCCTGCGGCCCGCCTCCAGGGCCGCCTCGGCCTCGCCGAGCCGGTGCTTGAGCCGGCGCGACTCGCTCTCGACGGCGGAGAGCTGGGCGGCCGCCTCGGCGCGCTGGGTCTCCGCCTCGGCGGTGGAGCGGCGCAGGGCGGCCTCGCCGCGCTTGACCTCGCTCTGCGCGGAGCGGAGCTTGCGGTGGAGCGACTCGGACTCCTTGCGGGCCGCGTCCAGCTCGGCGCGCAGCCGCTCGGTCTCGCTGCGGGTGTGGGCGCGCGCCCGCTCCAGCTCCTCGCGCAGCTGGGCCAGTTCGCGCCGGGTCTCCTCGTCCACCCGCTCCGCGTCGGCCCGCTGGACCTCCTCGCCGGCCGCCTCGACCAGCTTGACCCAGCCGACCGGACGCAGCACATAGGCGGCGGCGGCCACATCGACGGGATCGGCGGCGGCGGGCGGCGAACCGGCCTCCAGCGCACCTGCCAGCTCCGGCTGGGCCTGGCTCAGCCGCTCACCGATGCGCTGCCGGAAGAGCGCGTCGCTCTCCAGGGCTGCGGCCATCGCGTTCCCGGCGAACTTGGCCCGCCGGGTCGGGGTGAACCGGGCGTACTGCCGCAGCTGTGCGGGCAGTTCGGCGACGGTCAGGCCGCCGAAGGCGTCCGCGACCAGGGCGACGACCCGCCGCCGCACGCCTTCGGGCAGCGGGCGGTCGAGCGCCTCGGCACCGCCGTCGGCCGCATCGGCCGGTTCGGCGCCGCTGGTCGGCTGATCCACCGTCCGTCACCCCATAGATATGTCTGTCGGCGCGCTCCCTCAGGAGGCGGCACCCGGCCTGTCCACCAGTTCGATCTGGTCCACCGCGTTGCACCAACGACAGCGGACCGACTCGATGGTCTCACTGACCACCTCCCGCTCCTCGACACTGGACTCACCGGCCAGGTCGAGGTGCACGTACTCCACGACCTTGGAGGACCGCGTCACGTCGAAGCGCGTGAGATTGCCGCACAGGGTGCAGCGCCAGCGGGTCCCGTCGGTCGGCAGGGGAACCGTCGTCATCGTTGCGTCCTCTTTCGTCGTCTCCGACAGCGCGCGCAAGGCGTGCCGCCGTGTCGCTTCCTGTCCTACGTCAAGGATCTCGCGGTGCGCCGTCGAACTGCGGAAGTCCTGGCGTAACCCTACGGCCTCGCGTATAGGCATCGGCACGGCGAGGCGCTCCGTCCCGTTCTCCGCCGGTACGTCATGCTCTGTACATGATCGACGTACGGCGGTTCGACTGGCGGACCACGGCCGGGAAGGTCCGGGAGAGCGCGGCGGGCGGGACGGTGGGCGGGGCGCCGGTGACGTACGGGCTGATCGCCGTGTGCTGCGCGATCTTCCTGATCAGCCCGCTCTCCGGGTTCGGTGGTGCCTCCTACGGCAGCCAGGACGCACTGCTCGCCGCGCAGGCCGGGTACTTCGAGCGGTGGGGAGTGATTCCGGCCGAGCTGCGGGAGGGCTCGGCGCGCGCGCTGGCCACGCCGTTCACCGCGCTGTTCGTCCACGGCAGCTGGCTGCACCTGCTGGGCAACCTGCTCTTCCTGTACGTGTTCGGAGCGATGGCCGAGGAACGGATGGGCCGGGTGCACTTCGCGCTCTTCTACGTGGGGTGCGGCTACCTGGCGCTGGTCTGTTACGCGGCGGTCCACGCGGACTCGGAGCAGACGCTGGTCGGCGCGTCGGGCGCGATCTCGGCGGTGCTCGGCGCCTTCCTGTACCTGTTCCCGAAGGCCCGGGTGACCAGCCTGTTCCCGTTCCTCTTCTTCCTGCCGCTGCGCTTTCCGGCCTGGATCGTGCTCGTCTTCTGGTTCGGGCTCCAGTGGGCGGCGGCCCAGGCGGCGGACGCGGGGCCGGGGGTGGCGTATCTGGCGCATGTGGCGGGGTTCGCGGCCGGGTTCCTGTACGCCTGGGGGCGGTATCGGGGTAGGACCAGGGCCTCCCGCTCGGATCAGGCCGGAAAGGGAGCGGGGTCCGGTGCGTGCAGCTGCAAGGCGGAGGATTGAGGCAACGCGGATGGGGTCTCCCCTGCTCGAGCGAAGCCGAGAGCTTGGGGGAGTGCGTGCCGGGGCCCGCGAGCCCGGCATGATCCGAGCGGGAGGCCCTAAGGTGAAGGTTCCAGCCACGGCGACCGAGGGAGACAGACAGCCGTGATCACCGCGATCGTGCTCATCAAGACCAGCGTGGACCGGATTCCGGAGATCGCCGAGGCCATCGCCGCGCTGGACAGTGTCAGCGAGGTCTTCTCCGTCACCGGCACCTACGACCTGATCGCCATGGTCCGGGTCGCCCGGCACGACGACCTCGCCGATGTCATCCCCGGCCGGATCAGCAAGATCCCGGGCGTCGAGGGCACGGACACGCATGTGGCGTTCCGTACGTACTCCCAGCACGACCTGGAAGCGGCGTTCGCCATCGGCCTGGACGCGTAACGTCCGACGTACGTCGGCCGGGGACAGGCGCGCTGCCTGTTCCCGGCCGACGTGTTTGCCGGCCTCAGATCTGTGCGGCCTCGCCGCGGTCCGGGACGCAACGGCCGTCCTCGGTGCGGTACTTCCACTGGGCGCCCTCGCGGACCAGCTCGGAGACCGCGCGCAGGAACCGCTCGACGTGCTCGTCCGGCGTACCGGCGCCGAAGCTGACCCGGATCGCGTTGAGGGACCGCTCGCCCGGCTCGGCCTCCGGCGCGCCGCACTCGCCCGGGTCCTGCGGGTCGCTGCCGAGGAGGGTACGGACCAGCGGGTGGGCGCAGAAGAGGCCGTCGCGGACGCCGATGCCGTACTCGGCGGAGAGCGCGGCGGCGAAGTGCGAGCTGTTCCAGCCGCGCACCACGAAGGAGATGACGCCGACGCGGGGCGCGTCGTCGCCGAAGAGCGAGAGCACCTGGACCTCGGGAACCTCGGCGAGCCCTTCGCGGACCCGGCTCACCAGCTCCTGCTCCCGGGCGACCAGGCTGTCGAAGCCGGCCTCGGTGAGGGCCTTGCAGGCGGAGGCGATGGAGTAGACGCCGATGACGTTGGGCGAACCGGCCTCGTGGCGGGCGGCCGTGGTGTGCCAGTCGACGTCCACGCCACCGTCCGCGCGCCGGGCGACCTTGCGGGAGGCGCCGCCGCCGGCGAGGTACGGCTCGGCCGCCTGGAGCCAGTCGGCGCGGCCCGCGAGGACGCCGGAACCGAAGGGCGCGTAGACCTTGTGGCCGGAGAACGCGACCCAGTCGACGTCCAGTTCGGCGATGTCCACGGGGTGGTGCGGGGCCAGCTGCGCGGCGTCCAGGACGATCCGGGCGCCGTGCGCGTGAGCGGCGGCGGCCAGCTCCTTCACCGGCCACAGCTCGCCGGTCACGTTGGAGGCACCGGTGACGCAGACGAGGGCCGGGCCGTAGGGGTCGCGGTCGGCGAGCGCGCGCTCCAGGGTCTCCACCGCCTGACCCGGCGTACGGGGCGCGTTGAGGTAGGTGACCTGGGCGTCGCGCCAGGGCAGCAGCGAGGCGTGGTGCTCGGTCTCGTACACGAAGACCTGGCAGTTCGCCGGGACCGCGGCGGCCAGCAGGTTGAGCGAGTCGGTGGTCGAGCGGGTGAAGACGACCTGGTCCTCCGCGCGGCAGCCGAGGAACTCCGCGACCGTGCGGCGGCTGTTCTCGAAGAGGTCGGTGGAGAGCTGCGAGAGGTATCCGGCACCACGGTGGACGCTGCCGTAGTACGGGGCGTACGCGGCGACGTCGTCCCAGACCCGCTGGAGGGCCGGGGCGCTGGCGGCGTAGTCGAGTGCGGCGTAGGTGACTTCACCGCCGGTGACGAGCGGAACAGTGACATCCTGCCCCAGAACGGGCAGCGGGGCACAAACCGACGGGTCGATGGCAGCGGTGGAGACAGACATGGCGAACTCCCGTAACAGGCAGGCGAAATCCGCGCGCCTGCGGATACGCGGCGGCGCGGAGAAGGAAGGAAAAGAAGGCGCGCTGAAGAAGGGCGGTCAGCTCAGGGCAGGAAAAAGCCCTGGGACGAGCCCTAACGCATTCGCTTGCTCACAGAAGGCTCCCTAGGGACCAGGACCCCGGGGGCTGACGTCCACTGGACGCCGAGGGGCCCGCGCTTGCCGCAGACCTCGCTGCCTACGGCCTGGTCTTCACCCGGGGCACCCCGCCACGGACGGAGGGTTGCCGGACAGCGGGCCGGGGCCGTAGTCGCTGTCACTCATGACCTGCGCAGCATCTTGCCATATGTATGCGCACGCGCAAGGGCGCAGTCCGGCATCCGGACTGCGCCCCTGACCGATTTCAGGCGTTGCTGGCCGCCACCCACCGCTCCAGCGCGTGCTTCGCCGCACCGGAGTCGACGGCTTCGGCGGCCACCTGGATCTTCGCCGCGATCTGCTCGGTCAGCGTGCCGGTGCCCGGGTCGAGGGCGACCAGCGCCGCCGCCGAGTTGAGCAGCACCGCCTCCCGTACCGCGCCGGCCTCGCCGTCCAGCAGGCGGCGGGCCACATCGGCGTTGTACGAGGCGTCGGCGCCGCGCAGCGCCTCGACGGGGACCAGCGGGAGGCCGACGTCGCGCGGGTCGAACGGCTCCTCGCGGACACTCCCGTCCCGGACCACCCAGACCCGCGAGGTGGCGGTGGTGGTCAGCTCGTCGAGCCCGTCGTCGCCGCGGAAGACGAGCGCCGAGTTGCCGCGCTCCGCGAGGACGCCCGCGACGATGGGTGCCATCCGGGCGTCGGCCACGCCGATGGCCTGGGAGCGTACCTGGGCCGGGTTGGTGAGCGGGCCCAGGATGTTGAACGTGGTCTGCGCGCCGAGTTCGCGGCGGGCCTTGGCCGCGTACCGCAGGGCGGGGTGGAACTTCACGGCGAAGCAGAAGGTGATGCCCGCCGCCTCGGCCACCTCGACCACCCGCTGCGGCGTCAGCTCCAGGTTGACGCCGAGCTTCTCCAGTACGTCGGAGGAGCCGCTCGCCGACGAGGCGGCCCGGTTGCCGTGTTTGACGACCTTGGCGCCGGTCCCGGCGATGACGATCGCGGACATGGTCGAGATGTTGACCGTCTTGGCGAGGTCGCCGCCGGTGCCGACGATGTCGACGGTGCGGCCGGGCACATGGATGGTGTTGGCGTGCGCGTACATCGCGCGCACGAGACCGGTGACCTCCTCGACGGTCTCACCCTTGGCCCGCAGCGCGACCGCGAAGCCGGCGATCTGCGCGTCGGTCGCCTCGCCGCTCATGATGCGGTCCATCGCCCAGGCGGTCTCCTCGGTGGAGAGGTTCTCGCCGCGCAGCAGAGGGTTCAGCAGGCCGGGCCAGGAACGGTCCGCCACGCTGTCGCCGCCGCTCGGGGTCACAACGTTCATGGTCCGCTCCAGGGGGTCCACAGCCGGAAGAGATACGGCTCCACCCTATCCAGCCACCGGGACCGCGAAGAGCCCCGTCCATCGAATGGACGGGGCTCCCACGGTGGCGATCAGGTCAGGTGATCAGTGGTGGCCGTGGCCGGAGGTGATCTCCTTGTACTCCTCGGCGGTGGGCTTGGCGATCTGGCTGTTCTCGCCGTAGTAGCCCTTGCTGAGCTTGGCCCGCACCTTCTGGACCGGGGAGATCTTGCGCTTGACGCCGTTCTCGTCGACCTCGGGGCCGAGTTCGACCGGCTGGTACTGCTCGTGCGCGGTGAGCGTGTGCAGCTGACCGGGCGAGAGCGGCTCGTGGATCTCCACGAACTCACCGTGCGGCAGGCGCTTGATGATGCCGGTCTCGCGACCGTGCAGCACCTTCTCCTTGTCGCGGCGCTGGAGGCCGAGGCAGATCCGCTTCGTGACGATGAACGCGATGACCGGTCCGGCGAAGAAGAAGATCCGGACGAACCAGGAGATGGCGTTCAGCGACAGATGGAAGTGCGTCGCCCACAGGTCGTTACCACCGCCGACGAGGCCGATGAAGTACGCCGTGATCCAGGCGACACCGAGAGCCGTACGGGTCGGGGCGTTGCGCGGGCGGTCCAGGATGTGGTGCTCGCGCTTGTCCCCGGTGACCCAGGACTCGATGAACGGATAGACCGCGGGGAGCGTGAGCACCAGGCCGAAGAGGACCAGCGGGATGAACACACCCAGGTTGAGCGTGTGACCCCAGAAGACGATCTCCCAGCCCGGCATGACACGGACCAGACCCTCGGCGAAGCCCATGTACCAGTCGGGCTGGGCGCCGGTGGACACCTGGTCCGGGCGGTACGGACCGAGCGCCCAGATCGGGTTGATCGTGGCGATGGCCGAGATGATCGCGATGATGCCGAAGACCAGGAAGAAGAAGCCTCCGGCCTTCGCCATGTAGACCGGCAGCAGCGGCATGCCGACGACGTTCTTGTTGGTCCGGCCGGGACCCGCGAACTGCGTGTGCTTGTGGTAGAAGACCAGGATCAGGTGGGCCACCAGCAGCCCGAGCATGATGCCCGGCAGCAGCAGGATGTGGATCGAGTAGAACCGGGCCACGAAGTCGTGGCCGGGGAACTCGCCGCCGAACAGGAACATCGAGATGTACGTACCGACGATCGGCACGGACAGGATGGCGCCCTGCGTGAAGCGGACACCCGTACCGGAGAGCAGGTCGTCCGGGAGGGAGTAGCCGGTGAAGCCGGTGAACATACCGAGCACGAACAGCAGGAAGCCGAAGAGCCAGTTGATCTCGCGCGGCTTGCGGAAGGCGCCCGTGAAGAAGACACGGCACATGTGCACGAACATGGCGGCCAGGAAGATCAGCGCGCCCCAGTGGTGGATCTGCCGGACGAGCAGACCACCGCGGACCTCGAAGCTGATCTTCAGCGTGGAGGCGTAGGCCTCCGACATCCGGATGCCCTGCATGGGCTCGTACGGACCGTGGTAGACGATCTCGTTCATGCTCGGCTGGAAGAACAGCGTCAGATACACACCCGTGAGGATGATGATGATGAAGCTGTAGAGCGCGACCTCACCGAGCATGAACGACCAGTGGTCCGGGAAGATCTTGCGCATGTTGGCCTTGGCCAGGCCGTAGATGCCGAGCCGGCCGTCCGCCCAGTCGGCGACCCGCTCGCCCGCGGGTGCCTTGCGCTGACCTGTCTGGCCGGCGGGCTCGTTCGTTGTTGCAGTACTCATCCGCGCTCCCAGAAGGAAGGGCCGACGGGCTCGTCGAAGTCACCGAGCGCCTCGAGGTTGCCCTCGCTGTTCACGCCGATCCGCAGCTGCGGGAGCGCGTGGCCGGCCGGACCGAAGATGACGCGGGCGCCGTCGGAGAGGTCGAAGGTGGACTGGTGGCACGGGCAGAGCACGTGGTGTGTCTGCTGCTCGTACAGGCTGATCGGGCAGCCGACGTGGGTGCAGATCTTGGAGAAGGCCACGATGCCCTCGTGGGCCCAGTCGCGCTGGCGCTGGTCCTTGATGTCGTCCGGCTCGATGCGGACGATCATCAGGGCTGCCTTGGCGATCTGCGTCAGGAAGTCGTGCGCGTCGTCCTCGAGCCCTTCGGGCTTGGCGAAGGTCAGCGACCCCACGGCCACGTGCTCGGGACGGAGCGGCTCACCGGTGTTCATGTTGACGAGCAGCTTGCCCTTGGCCCACATCGTGGTCCGGAGCTTCTTCTCCGGGAGCGGACCGAGGTCGCGCAGCAGCACCACACCGGAGAGCGGCACCAGGGCCAGCGCGCCGAACATCGTGGTGCGGATGAGCTTGCGACGGCCGATCGCGGACTCCTCGGCACCGGCCTTGAAGTCGGCCATGACCTGGGCCTTGACCTCGGCCGGCGCCTCGATCGGGTGCCGTTCGGCGGCGACCTCGACGTCGGACATCAGGGTGCGCGCCCAGTGGACGGCGCCCGCTCCGATGAAGAAGAGCGCGAAGCCGAGCGTCAGTCCCAGGGAGAAGTTGAGCGCGCTCACATGGCCGAAGGGCCAGATGAAGACGATCTTGTCCACCGGGAAGATGACGTAGGAGGCGATGAAGCCGACCGTCGACAGCATCGAGAGGACGAACATGAACGCGACGGCCCGCTCCGAGCGGTTCGCGGCGCGTTCGTCGAGGTCCTGGATGCGCGGCTTGTGGGCCGGCAGCCCAGGGTCGGCGAACGGGTCGTCCTTGACCTCCACCGCGCCGTGCGCGGTCTCCTGCACTACGGGCAGGTTGTCTTCTGGAATCTGTTGGCTACTCATGACTTCTTGGCCTTAGCGGTGTGGGCCGCGACCCAAATGGCAACTGCGACGAGCGCGCCGAGTCCGAAGATCCAGGCGAACAGACCTTCGCTGACCGGACCCAGGCCGCCGAGGGCGAGGCCACCGGGGCTCTCCGACTCCGAACCGTTCACGGTCTCGATGTACGCGATGATGTCCTTCTTCTCCTGCTCCGGCATCGTCGTGTCCGGGAAGGAGGGCATGGACTGCGGGCCGGTCTGCATGGCCTCGTAGATGTGCTTCGGGCTCACGCCTTCGAGGTCCGGGGCGTACTTGCCGTTGGTCAGCGCGCCGCCCTTGCCCGTGAAGTTGTGGCACTGGGCGCAGTTGTTGCGGAACAGTTCGCCGCCCTTGGCGACGTCCGCGCCGGCCGGGTCGACCTGCTTGTCGGTCGGCGTGATCGGACCGGCGCCGAGCGACGCGACGTACGCCGCGAGCTGGTCGATCTCCGCCTGGGTGTAGATGACCGGCTTCTTCGGTACCTGGGCGCCCGGCTGCTGCGCGGGCATGCGGCCCGTACCGACCTGGAAGTCGACGGCGGCGGAGCCCACGCCCACGAGGGACGGCCCGTCGGTGGTGCCCTGACCGCCGGTTCCGTGGCAGCTGGCGCAGCCTACGGTGTAGAGCTTCTTGCCCTCGTCGATGGCGAGGGACTGGGCGGTTTCTTCGGCCTGCGCCTTACCCGCAGGCGCGAACGCGGCGTACAGCCCCCCGGTAGCCGCCAGCGCGAGGAGTAGTACGACGACCGCCGCCAGCGGATGGCGTCGTCGTGCGGAGAGCTTTTTCACGGATTACCCCGGTGTCAGGATCTTCTGCGTCGATGGTGGGTGGGTGCGAGCCCGGTTACTTGATCATGTAGATCGTTGCGAACAGGCCGATCCACACCACATCCACGAAGTGCCAGTAGTAGGACACGACGATGGCTGCGGTGGCCTGGTCATGGGTGAACCTCTTGGCCGCGTACGTCCTGCCGAGGACCAGCAGGAAGGCGATGAGACCGCCCGTCACGTGCAGACCGTGGAAGCCGGTGGTCAGGTAGAACACCGAGCCGTACGGGTCGGACGAGAGGGAGAGCCCCGCTTCCTTGACCAGCTCCACGTACTCCAGGACCTGGCCGCCGACGAAGATCGAGCCCATCACGAACGTCACGATGAACCAGGTGCGGAGCTTCTTCACGTCGCCCCGCTCGGCGGCGAAGACGCCGAGCTGGCAGGTGAGTGAGGAGAGCACCAGGATCGTGGTGTTCGTGGCCGAGAACGGGAAGTTCAGATGCCCGGCCATCTCCTTCCAGTAATCGGGTCCCATCACCGATCGAAGGGTGAAGTACATCGCGAAGAGGGCCGCGAAGAACATCAGCTCGGACGCCAACCAGATGATGGTTCCGACGCTGGTGAGGTTCGGCCGATTGACCGACGGGTGCGCGTGCCCGGTTTCTACTGTCGTTGCTGTCGCCACGACCGACATTATGTCGGTCGCTTATCCCGCCCTCACTCCGGGGGGTGCCGTTCGGTGTGTCAGTGGCGTGTGTCCTGCCCGAACGGCCCAGCGAATCGGTGTCCTTACCGGTGCTGACGGCCGGTCGACCGGAGTACGATCCGCGCATCGGTTCATGCCCCGAGAGCCCCGAAGACACAGATGTCACGGAGGAACAATGCAGGCGACCGCCACGGTCCTGGTCTACAGCGACGACGCCAACATCCGCGAGCAGGTGAAGCTGGCAGCCGGTCGCAGGCCTGCCGCCGACGTGCCACCGGTGGAGTTCCTGGAGTGCGCGACGCTTCCGGCCGTGCTGGCGGCGCTGGACGGCGGCGGGGTCGACGTCTGCGTCCTGGACGGCGAGACGGCCCCCATCGGCGGCATGGGCGTCTGCCGTCAGATCAAGGACGAGATCTTCCACTGCCCCCCGGTCCTCCTGCTGATCGGCCGCCCGCAGGACGCCTGGCTGGCCACCTGGAGCCGCGCCGAGGCCGCCGTGACGCTGCCGGTGGACCCGGTGGAGTTCGCCGACGCGCTGGCGGCGCTGCTGCGCGCCCGGCTCGCCGTGGAGGCCTGAGCCATGCCTGTGGGCCCGTGAGGGGCGCCCCGCGCGGCGGGGCGCCCCTCACGGGCCTGCTCATACGTGCGGGCGCAGCCGGGCGGCCTGGAGCGTCTGCGGGCTGTCCGGCACCCCTTCGTTGAGGGCGCTGCCCTCCTGCCACTTCGCCCAGGAGAGGTTCCACTCGCCGAACCCGTTGTCGAACGGGGTCATGGTCTCGCCGGCGCTGCCGACGACCTTGACGATGTCGCCCTGGCGCACGGTGTCGAAGAACCACTCGGCGTTGCTCGTGCTCATGCCGGTGCAGCCGTGGCTGACGTTGGCGCTGCCCTGCGAGCCGACGGACCACGGCGCGGCGTGGACGTACTCACCGCTCCAGGTCACCCGGGTGGCCCAGTAGACCGGCAGGTCGTACGACTCCGAGGAGCCGGCCGCGATGCCGATGCTCTCTCCGCGCATCCGTACGAACTGCTCCTTGGCGAGGACCACCTTGACGCCGTTACGGGTGGAGAAGCCGGGCTTTCCGGTGGTGACCGGAATGGTGTTGATCACTTCTCCGTTGCGCAGGACCGTCATGGTGTGGGTCGAGGCGTCGGTGAGGGCCTCGACCCGGTCGCCGGTGGTGATCTTCAAGGGCTTGGCCTCGGCTCCGTAGAGCGCGTTGGTCACCTTGATGCCGGTGAGGTTGGAGCGGACCTCGATGGTGGCGTTGGCGGGCCAGAACTCCTTGGGCCGGTAGTGCAGCTTCTTGTCGTCAACCCAGTACCAGGAGCCGGTGGAGGCCGGGGTGGACCGGACCTTCAGGGCGCGCTCGACGGTGGCGCGGGATGCCTTGTCGGTGACCGGAGCGCTGAGTTCCGCTGTGATGGGCTGTCCGACGCCGTAGGTGCCCGCCTGCGGGCCGAAGGCGACCTTCAGCAGCTTCTTGGGCGAGGAGGTGTCGAAGGAGAGCGTACGGGTGCCGGGGGCGCCGTCGCCGTTCTCGGTGGAGACCCTGACGGTGTATCCGGTACCGGCGGCCAGCGGGGCCGTGGAGCGCCAGCGCCTGCCGTCGGCGGAGAGCTCGCCGGCGAGGTGGCGGCCGCCGGTGTCCACGGCGCTGACGTCGGTGATCCGGCTGTCGTCGCCCTTGACGGTGACTTCGAGCGGCTTGTCGGGATCGGCCTTCTCGTTCTTGGAGGGGCCGTTGAAGGAGACCTGGTCCCCGGCGTCGTACGGCTTCGTCGACAGCGGGTGTCCGTCGGGCTCACCACAGGCGGTCGCACCCGCGCCAAGGGTCACGACCAGCAGAGTGCAGCTCACTACGGTGCGGATGCGCGGCGTGTGGTTCATGACCTCACGCTAAGAAGATTCATCCGATCCAGCGCGTTCAATGACTCCGAACGAGCGAGGGGCCCGCGTCGCTTCCTTGCGACGCGGGCCCCTCGTGGGGTAGTGCGGTGTCACCCTCGGGAGGGTGTCACTGGGTGCGGTTCTCACCCCGGTAGTACTCGAAGACCCAGCCGAAGAGGCCGATCAGGAGCAGCGGAGCCGAGAAGTACATCAGCCACCAGCCGAAGACGACGCCCATGAAGGCGAAGGCGCCACCGATCGCCAGGGAGAGCGGCTGCCAGCTGTGCGGGGAGAAGAACCCCAGCTCGCCCGCCTCGTCGGCGACGTCGGCCTCCTTGTTGTCCTGGGCCATGGCGTCGACCCGGTTGGCCGTGAAGGCCAGGTAGAAGCCGATCATGACCGAGAGCCCGAAGGCCAGGAAGAGGGCCGTGGTGCCGACCGGCTCCTTCGACCACACGCCGTACACGACGGCCATGCCGAGGATGAAGACGCTCAGCCAGATGAACATCTGTCCCTGGATCTTCACTTGCCTGCCTCCTTGCCGCCAGCGAGGGCCTTGTCCGACTCGGAGTGGTGCTCGAGCTGTTCGAGCGCCGCGATCTCCGGGTGGTGCAGGTCGAACGCCGGGGATTCGGAACGGATCCGCGGCAGGGTGAGGAAGTTGTGCCGCGGCGGCGGGCAGGAGGTCGCCCACTCCAGCGAGCGGCCGTAACCCCACGGGTCGTCGACCTCGACCTTCTTGCCGTACTTGGCGGTCTTCCAGACGTTGTAGAAGAACGGCAGCATCGACAGGCCGAGCACGAAGGACGCGATCGTGGAGATCGTGTTCAGCGCGGTGAAGCCGTCGGCGGCGAGGTAGTCCGCGTAGCGACGCGGCATTCCCTCGGCACCGAGCCAGTGCTGCACCAGGAACGTGCCGTGGAAGCCCACGAACAGCGTCCAGAAGGTGATCTTCCCGAGCCGCTCGTCCAGCATCTTGCCGGTGAACTTCGGCCACCAGAAGTGGAATCCGGAGAACATCGCGAAGACCACGGTGCCGAAGATGACGTAGTGGAAGTGCGCGACGACGAAGTACGAGTCGGAGACGTGGAAGTCCATCGGCGGCGAGGCCAGGATGACGCCGGTCAGACCACCGAAGGTGAAGGTGATGAGGAAGCCGACGGCCCAGAGCATCGGTGTCTCGAAGGACAACGAGCCCTTCCACATGGTGCCGATCCAGTTGAAGAACTTCACGCCGGTCGGCACCGCGATGAGGAACGTCATGAAGGAGAAGAACGGCAACAGCACGCCGCCCGTCACATACATGTGGTGCGCCCACACCGTCACCGAAAGACCGGCGATGGCGATCGTCGCGGCGATCAGACCGATGTAGCCGAACATCGGCTTGCGGCTGAATACCGGGATGACCTCGGAAATGATTCCGAAGAACGGCAGGGCGATGATGTACACCTCTGGGTGTCCGAAGAACCAGAAGAGGTGTTGCCACAGCAACGCGCCGCCATTGGCGGAGTCGAAGATATGCGCACCGAATTTACGATCCGCCTCCAGCGCGAAGAGCGCGGCGGCGAGAACCGGGAAGGCCAGCAGGACCAGGACACCGGTCAGCAGGACGTTCCAGGTGAAGATCGGCATGCGGAACATCGTCATGCCGGGAGCGCGCATGCAGATGATCGTGGTGATGAAGTTGACCGAGCCGAGGATCGTGCCGAAGCCGGAGAAGGCCAGACCCATGATCCACATGTCGGCGCCGATGCCCGGCGAGCGGACGGCGTCGTTCAGCGGCGCGTAGGCGAACCAGCCGAAGTCGGCGGCGCCCTGCGGCGTGAGGAAGCCGGCCACCGCGATGAGCGAGCCGAAGAGGTACAGCCAGTACGCGAACATGTTCAGCCGCGGGAACGCCACGTCGGGCGCGCCGATCTGCAGCGGCATGATCCAGTTCGCGAATCCGGCGAACAGCGGCGTCGCGAACATCAGCAGCATGATCGTGCCGTGCATCGTGAACGCCTGGTTGAACTGCTCGTTCGACATGATCTGCGTGCCGGGACGAGCGAGCTCGGCGCGCATGAAGAGCGCCATGAGTCCGCCGATGATGAAGAAGGCGAACGACGTGACCAGGTAGAGCGAGCCGATCGTCTTGTGGTCAGTGGTGGTCAGCCACTTGATGACGACGTTTCCCGGCTCCTTGCGGCGCACGGGCAGCTCATCCTCGTACGAGTCGTCTGCCGGTGCCGCACCCTGAGGTTCGTTGAGGATGCTCACAGTTGCTTCTTCTCCGAATTCCTGGCCGGGTCGGTCTGCTCGATGCCTGCCGGCATGTAGCCCGTCTGACCCTTCTCAGCCAGCTCCTTGAGGTGCTGCTGGTACCGCTCCGGGGAGACGACCTTGACGTTGAAGAGCATCCGGGAGTGGTCGACGCCGCAGAGCTCGGCGCACTTGCCCATGAAGGTGCCCTCCCGGTTGGGAGTGACCTCGAAGACGTTGGTGTGGCCCGGGATGACGTCCTGCTTCATGAGGAACGGCACCACCCAGAAGGAGTGGATGACGTCACGCGAAGTGAGGACGAAGCGGACCTTCTCCCCCTTCGGCAGCCACAGGGTCGGGCCCGGGTTGCCGTTCTGGGGGTTGCGCGTCCCGGGGATTCCCGCGTCGTAGACGCCGGTGGCGTCCGCGGGGAAGTCGTCCTGGTACTTCTGGGGGATGGCGTCGAGTTCCTTGGGGATCTCGTTGCCCGCAGCGGGCTGGCCTTCCACCTTCTCGATGTAGTTGAAGCCCCAGCTCCACTGGTAGCCGACCACGTTGATGGTGTGGGCCGGCTTGTCGGAGAGCTCGAGGAGCTTCGACTCATCACGCGCGGTGAAGTAGAAGAGCACCGAGACGATGATGAGGGGGACCACTGTGTACAACGCCTCGATGGGCATGTTGTACCTGGTCTGCGGAGGTACCTCCACCTTGGTGCGGCTACGCCGGTGGAAGAAGACGCTCCAGAGGATCAGCCCCCAGACAAGGACACCCGTGACGAGCGCTGCCGCCCACGAGCCTTGCCAGAGGGAGAGGATCCGTGGGGCCTCTTCCGTCACCGGGGTGGGCATACCGAGGCGGGGAAAATCCTCCCAGTTGTATGAACAACCGGAGGCCGTCGCCAGGACCAGGCCCGCAGTCAGCACCTGCGGCAGCTTCCGCCGCATCGGGCGCCGCGACGAGCGGTCGGAGCCGTTGGGACTCACGTAGCGCCTTCCCGAGAGTCTCGCCCGCACGGTCGGCGCGCCCGTCTCTCTGGTCGGTCGCCGTCCCTGTCGCGGGCAGGGGTTTGGATGTTTATGCGGACCAAACCCTACTGGACGCTATTTGGGGTCGCGCGGGGAGGGTGCCCAACGCGCCGCCCGACTCCCCGAAGGGGTGGAATCCGGGCCTCCGGCCGTCATCTGACACCCCTTAGGACAGGCGGCCGGGCAGGTGGGTGCCGAGGCGGGAGGCGGTGCGGGCTAGCGTGACGGTGTGCCTTACTTCGACGCCGCCTCCGCCGCCCCTCTGCACCCCGTCGCACGCCAGGCGCTGCTTGCCGCGCTGGACGAGGGCTGGGCCGATCCCGCCAGGCTCTACCGCGAGGGCCGGCGCGCCCGGCTGCTGCTGGACGCCGCCCGGGAGGCCGCGGCGGACGCGGTCGGCTGCCGTCCGGACGAGCTGGTCTTCACCTCTTCGGGGACCACCGCCGTCCACGCCGGAATTGCCGGAGCTCTTTCGGGTCGTCGGCGTGTCGGCCGCCATCTGGCCCTCTCGGCCGTCGAGCACTCCTCCGTACTCCATACGGCGGCGGCGCACGAGGCGGCGGGCGGCTCGTTCACGGAGGTGCCGGTGGAGCGGTCGGGCGCGGTGGACCCGGCGGCGTACGCCGGAGCGCTGCGGCCCGATACCGCGCTGGCCTGCCTCCAGTCGGCCAACCATGAGGTGGGGACCGAGCAGCCGGTGGCCGAGGTGGCCGCTCTCTGCGCCGAGGCCGGTGTGCCGCTGCTGGTGGACGCCGCGCAGTCGCTGGGGTGGGGGCCGGTGGCCGGCGGCTGGTCGGTACTGACGGCGAGCGCGCACAAGTGGGGCGGGCCGGCCGGGGTGGGGCTGCTGGCGGTACGGAAGGGAGTGCGGTTCGCGCCGCAAGGACCGGCCGGCGAGCGGGAGTCGGGCCGGGCGCCGGGGTTCGAGAACCTGCCGGCGATCGTGGCGGCGGCGGCCTCGCTGCGCGCGGTACGGGACGAGGCGGCGGCCGAGACGGTGCGGCTGCGCGGACTGGTCGACCGGATCCGGACGGTGGTGGCCGAGCGGGTCGGCGATGTGGAGGTGGTCGGCGATCCGGCTCGGCGGCTGCCGCATCTGGTCACCTTCTCCTGTCTCTATGTCGACGGAGAGACCCTGCTGCACGAACTGGACCAGCACGGTTTCTCCGTATCGTCCGGTTCGTCCTGCACGAGCAGCACGCTGGAGCCGAGCCATGTGCTCAAGGCGATGGGTGTGCTGTCGGAAGGGAACGTGCGGGTGTCGCTGCCGATGGGCACGGCGGAGGCGGATGTGGACCGCTTCCTGGAGGTGGTGCCCTGCGTGGTCGCGGAGGTACGGGAGCGGCTCGGCGCGCCGGTCGCCGCGCCTCCGCCCTCCTCCCCGGCCGCCTCGCTGGTGGTCGACGCGCTCGGCCGGCGCTGCCCGATCCCGGTGATCGAGCTCGCAAAGGTGATCGGAGAAGTACCGGTGGGCGCCACGGTGACGGTCCTCGCCGACGACGAGGCGGCGCGGCTCGACATCCCGGCCTGGTGCGAGATGCGCGAGCAGGAGTACGTGGGCGAGGAGCCGGCGGACCGGGGCTCGGCCTATGTGGTCCGCCGGCTCAGCTGATCACGCCAGGTACTGCTGGACCTCGGCGGCGGCCTCGTGGCCGTACGCCTTGGTGAAGCGGTCCATGAAGTTGGTGCGGCGCAGGGTGTACTCCTGGGTGCCGACCGTCTCGATCACCAGCGTGGCGAGCATGCAGCCGACCTGGGCCGCGCGCTCCAGGCCGACGCCCCAGGCGAGACCGGAGAGGAACCCGGCCCGGAAGGCGTCGCCGACGCCGGTCGGGTCGGCCTTGGTGTCCTCCTCGGGACAGCCGACCTCGATGACCGGCTCGCCGGCCTTCTCGATCCGCACACCGCGCGAGCCGAGCGTGGTGACCCGGTGGCCGACCTTGGCGAGGATCTCCTCGTCGCTCCAGCCGGTCTTGGACTCGATGAGCCCCTTCTCGTACTCGTTGGAGAAGAGGTACGTCGCGCCGTCCAGCAGGATGCGGATCTCCTCGCCGTTCATCCGCGCGATCTGCTGCGAGAAGTCCGCGGCGAACGGGATGTTCCGCGCGCGGCACTCCTCGGTGTGCCGGAGCATCGCCTCCGGGTCGTCCGCGCCGATCGAGACGAGGTCGAGGCCGCCGACACGGTCCGCGACGCTCTTCAGCTCGATGAGGCGGGCCTCGCTCATCGCGCCCGTGTAGAAGGAGCCGATCTGGTTGTGGTCGGCGTCGGTGGTGCAGACGAAGCGGGCGGTGTGCAGGACCTCGGAGATCCGGACCGAGCCGGTCTCCACGCCGTGCCGGTCGAGCCAGGCGCGGTACTCGTCGAAGTCGGAGCCCGCGGCGCCCACGAGGATCGGCTCGGTGCCGAGCAGGCCCATGCCGAAGCAGATGTTGGCGGCGACACCGCCCCGGCGCACATCGAGGTTGTCGACCAGGAAGGAGAGGGAGACCGTGTGCAGCTGATCCGCGACCAGCTGGTCGGCGAAGCGGCCGGGGAAGGTCATGAGGTGATCGGTGGCGATGGAGCCGGTGACTGCGATACGCACGGGGAGGCTTCTCCTGCGGAAGGCGAAGGGCCGAGGTGCGCCCTCCGGGACGGCGTGACAGTTCACGCTACCGGGTGACTCCTCCGGGCGGGAAAAGGGAAAACTACCCGATAGTAGGTCTTTCTACCTGAGCGTGACCGTGGTTACGGTGCGGATATGTCGAACCACACCGCATCGCGAGAGTCCGAAGTGAGCCTGGCCGAGCTGCGCGGGGACTGCGCGCGCATGGCTCCGCACTGGGCCGCGCCCGAGAAGGCCGTGACCACGCCGGTGAAGCCGTCCCTGATCCACGGAGTGACGGTGCCGCCGGCTTCGGCGCGGCTGATCGACGCGACGTCCGAGTACGGGGACTGAGCGCTTCGGCGCGTTTTTCGGCCGGAACCGTACGGGCTCCGCGCCCGGTTCACCGCCGCACGGGAACCGCATCCTGCTCCGCTCCGTCCCATCGGTGTCCCCGTCCGGGGGCACGCGGTAGTGAACGCGACGGCAACGCAGTCGAAGGAGCGATCCGGTGAGCACCGAGCGACCCGACAACGACGTGACCGGCCCCCGGCGGCGGCGTCCGCCGCTCGCGGTGGCCTCGGTGGCAGCGGCGGTGCTGCTGGCCGGAGGCGGCGGGGCCTACTGGGCCGCCACCGCCTCCGGCGACGGCAGCGCGGCGGACAGCGGCTCCGCCTCCCGCGACAAGACCCCGGTGCTGGCGCTGGATGCCGCCGAGGCGGCCCCGGCCACGCCCGGCGACCCGAGCAGCCCGCCGCCGGGCATCGCACCGGGTGAGCCGGATCCGGGCGGTCCGCCGGTGGTCTACCGTGCGGCGGGCCAGCTTCCCGACGGGCCGGACGAGGCGGCGGTGCACCGCGCCACCGGGACGGTCGCGTCGGCGGAGGTGGCCCGGCTGGCCAAGGCGCTCGGCATTCCGGGGACGCCGAGGACCGTGGACGCGTCCTGGGTGGTCGGTGACGAGGACGGGCCCGGTGCGCTGCTGAAGGTCACCAAGCAGGCCCCGGGCACCTGGACGTTCGCCCGCACCACGCCCTCCAAGCCCTGTGACCCGGGCCAGCTGTGCGCGAACCAGAGCCCGCCGGAGGCCGACGGTCAGCCGGTGAGCGAGCAGGCGGCGAAGGCCGCCGCGGTGCCGGTGCTCAAGGCCGTCGGCCAGGACGACGCGGCGCTCAACGCGGGCCAGCTCATGGACGACGTACGCGTGGTGAACGCCGATCCGAAGGTGGACGGGCTGCCGACGTACGGCTGGTCGACCGGTGTGCAGATCGGGCCGGACGGCAAGGTGGCCGGAGGCAGCGGACAGCTGAAGGCGCTGGAGAAGGGCGCCACGTACCCGGTGATCGGGGCGGACGCGGCGCTGAAGCAGCTCAACGAGGCGAGCGCGGCCAAGGGGGACGGCGGCAAGGACATCGGCGGCTGCGCCACTCCCGTACCGCTGGAAGGTGAGCCGAAGCCGTCGGACCCGCAGTGCGTGCCGGCGAACGGCAACCGGGCGCCGGTGACGCAGACGGTCGAGGACGCGGTGTTCGGTCTTGCGCTGAGTTACGTGGACGGCCGGCAGACCCTCGTACCGTCCTGGCTCTTCCACGTCCGGCAGGCGCCGGCCGGACCGGAGAGCACGGTGACGCAGATCGCGGTGGCGCCGGAGTTCGTCGAGAAGCCGGCCGAGCCGACGCCTTCGGGCGACCGGAAGGCGACCTCGTACGCGGCCGACGGCCGGACGCTCGAGGTGACGTTCTGGGGCAGCGTGTGCTCCACGTACACGGCGAGCGCCGAGGCGAGCGCGGGCCAGGTGCGGGTCACCATCACGGAGAAGCCGCAGAAGGGCGGCGCCTGCATCATGATCGCCAAGGAGCTGAAGCAGACGGTGACGCTGGAGAAGCCGCTGGGCGACCGGACAGTGATCGACGCGGAGAGCGGGGCGGCGGTGCCGCGTAGCTGAGCACACGGTGAACGTACGAGGGCGGCCCCGGGAGTGATTCCCGGGGCCGCCCTCGTACGTACGCGTTCTCGCAGCGGTCAGCTGAACGAGTCGCCGCAGGCGCAGGAGCCGGTGGCGTTCGGGTTGTCGATCGTGAAGCCCTGCTTCTCGATGGTGTCGACGAAGTCGATGGAGGCGCCGCCCAGGTACGGAGCGCTCATCCGGTCGGTGACGACCTTGACGCCGTCGAAGTCCTTGACGACATCACCGTCGAGCGAACGCTCGTCGAAGAAGAGCTGGTAGCGCAGGCCCGAGCAGCCGCCGGGCTGGACGGCGACGCGCAGCGCCAGGTCCTCGCGGCCTTCCTGCTCCAGCAGGCCCTTGACCTTGGCTGCGGCGGCGTCGGACAGGAGGATGCCGTCGCTCACGGTGGTGGTCTCGTCCGATACGGACATCTGCTTCTCTCCCGGGTTGTACGGACTGCTTGCCGACGGTTCAACCGCCAGAGCCGCGGATTCATTCCGGGCCAAGCGCTTGTCTGTTCCTTTTCATGCTCGCACACCCGGCCGCCCGGGGGATGCGTCACATCGACGCTATCGGCATCGTCAAAGTGACACGAAGGAGCTATGATAGATAGCGTCAAATAGACGAAAAGGCGCGTTCGCAGAAGCGCAGAGCAGAACGCAGAGAAGAAAGGGTGCGTGACGTGACCACGGCCCAGCCCCTGGACGTACAGCCGACACCCCTCGCGCTGCTGCTGCTCGGCCGCGAGGCCGACCCGAGGAGCGAGCGAGGCGTCGAGTGCCCCGGCGACCTCCCCTCCCCCTCCGACCCGGACCTGGTCGCCCGCGCCCGCGCGGCCAAGGAGAAGCTCGGGGACAAGGTCTTCGTCCTCGGCCACCACTACCAGCGCGACGAGGTCATCCAGTTCGCGGACGTGACCGGCGACTCGTTCAAGCTCGCGCGGGACGCGGCCGCGCGCCCGGAGGCGGAGTACATCGTCTTCTGCGGTGTCCACTTCATGGCCGAGTCCGCGGACATCCTGACCACCGACGCCCAGGCGGTCGTGCTGCCGGACCTGGCGGCGGGCTGCTCGATGGCCGACATGGCCACCGCCGAGCAGGTCGCCGAGTGCTGGGACGTGCTGACGGATGCCGGGGTCGCCGACCAGGTGGTGCCCGTCTCGTACATGAACTCCTCCGCCGACATCAAGGCCTTCACCGGCAAGCACGGCGGCACGATCTGCACCTCGTCCAACGCGAAGCGGGCCCTGGAGTGGGCCTTCGAGCAGGGCGAGAAGATCCTCTTCCTGCCCGACCAGCACCTGGGCCGCAACACGGCGGTACGGGACATGGGGATGAGCCTGGAGGACTGCGTCCTCTACAACCCGCACAAGCCGAACGGCGGCCTCACCGCCGAGCAGCTGCGGAACGCGAAGATGATCCTGTGGCGCGGCCACTGCTCGGTCCACGGCCGCTTCTCGGTCGAGTCGGTCGAGGACGTCCGCGCGCGGATGCCCGGCGTCAACGTGCTGGTGCACCCGGAGTGCAAGCACGAGGTCGTGGCGGCGGCGGACTACGTCGGCTCGACGGAGTACATCATCAAGGCCCTGGAGGCGGCTCCGCGCGGTTCGAAGTGGGCCATCGGCACGGAGCTGAACCTTGTCCGCCGCCTGGCGAACCGTTTCGCCTCGGAGGACAAGGAGATCGTCTTCCTCGACAAGACGGTCTGCTTCTGCTCGACGATGAACCGCATCGACCTGCCGCACCTGGTCTGGACGCTGGAGTCGCTGGCCGACGGCAAGCTGGTGAACCGGATCGAGGTCGACCCGGAGACGGAGAAGTACGCGAAGCTCGCGCTGGAGCGGATGCTGGCGCTGCCGTAGCAGCGGGCCCCGTCCGCCAGCAGAAGCCCGGGTATGCCGCAGGTGCGGCATACCCGGGCTTTTCGCTGCTGAGCCGGGCTTTTCGCGCACTCGCGAAGAGGCTGAATCTTCTCCATACGGCCTCCGACCCCTCCTCCCCGTAACTACGCTGCTACTCACCGCAGTGGCCTTGGCGTACGCGGGACTTGACCGGATGGAACGGCGAGAACAGTGGGGCGGGCATGAGTTACGAGGACCGTGTGACGGGTGCGGGCGACGAGGCGCGTGGGGCCGGGGGCCTTGCGCAGACGGAAGCCGCCGATCCGGGTGGCCTTGCTCAGGCCGAGACGCGCGGCGCTGGTGGCCTTGCTCAGGCCGAGGAGGCCGAGGAGGAGGTACGGAGTCGGCGTGGCGCGGCCGAGCGCGATCCCGCCGCCGGTCGGCCCGGCCTGGCGGCCGCTCTCGCTGTCCTCTCCGCGCTCCGGGCCGAGGCCGGTGACCGGGAAGCGGCGGTGGCTCCGGCCCGGGAGGCGGTCGAGATCTACCGGTTGCTCAGCGAGAACCCCGAGGACGGCTTCGTACCCACGCTGGCCGGAGCCCTGCACCAGCTGTCGAACCGGATCGCCGCCACCGGGGACCACGCGGCCGCCCTGCCTCCGGCGAAGGAGGCCGCGAAGCTGTACGCCGAGCTCGGCATGAAGCGCCCGGACCGCTACCAGGCGGAGCTGGCCGAGGCCATGAACACCTTGGGCGACCGGATCGCCGACACCGGTGACCCCACCACGCCGGTGCCGTTCGCGAAGCAGGCCGTACGGCTCCAGCGGGAGCTGGTGGAGGAGGAGCAGCCGGACGCGTCCGTGCCGGCGCTCGTGGAGTACCTGCTGAACTACGCCCGGCATCTGGCGGCCGCCGGGGAGCCGGTGGAGGCCGTGCCCCGGGCCGAGGAGGCGGTCGGCCATCTCCGGAGCCTCGCCGCCGAGGACCCGGAGGCGTTCCGGCCCGAGCTGGCCACGGCTCTGCACGCGCTGGGCAACCACCGGGCGGCGGTGAGCGACGCCTCGGGAGCGCTGGAGGCGGCCCGGGAGGCCGGCGATCTGTTCCGCGAGCTCGCCGATCGGCGGCCGGACGTCTTCCGCCCGGAGCTGGCCACGGCGCTCGACGGCCTCGCCGGTCACCTCTCCAAGGCCGGCGATCCGGCGGAGGGCCTGCGGGCGGCGGAGGAGGCCGTCACCCTGCACCGCGAGCCGGCCGTGCAGGACGGCCCCGGTCTCGCCGCCGCTCTGCTCACCCTGGCCCGGTGCCTGGCCGCGACCGGCGACCCGGTGGGCGCCCTGCCTCCGGTGCGGGAGGCCGTCGACCTGCTGCGGGAACAGGGGGACGGCTTCCTGCCGGAGCTGGCCGACTGCCTTCAGGTGCTCGGTACGTACGTGGAGCTGAACGGTGACACCGAGGGAGCGGTGGAGGCGTTCTGGGAGGCCGTGGCGCTCCACAGGTCCCTGGCGCTGGAGGCCTCCGGCTCTCCGACCGACCAACTGGTCTCCGCGCTCGACGACCTGACCCGGGCTCTGGCACGTACCGGCGAGCACATGGCGGCGATCGAGGAGTACGAGGAGACCGTCGAGGAGTTCACCGAGGCCGACCCGGCGACCGCGCGGCGCCTGGGCGTGGAGCGGGACATCTTCCTGCTGCGCTGCCCCGAACCCTGGCCCGGGAACGGGCTGACCGAGCTGGTGGCGTGGCTGGACCGCGAGGCGGAGGGCGGCGTGAGCGCGGACACCGTGACCGTACGGGCCCGGCAGGCGCTGCGTGCGTACGGTGACCCGGCGGCGGTGCGCACGGCGTGGGAGGAGGAGACGTTCACGCCTCTGCCGGACTGGCTCGCGCTGCGGCCGGAGACGCTGGACCTGGTCAGCGCCTGGATGTTCGCGCCGAACTGGCCCCGCTCGCGTGACTTCTGGTCCGAGAACGCGGAGGTCCTCGGCGGCCGGGAGGCGGCGACGGCCCTGGACGAGCTGGCGGTCCTGGACCCGCACGGCGCAGGGCGGCACGCCGCGCTCCGCGACGCCGTACTCGTGCACAGGGTGACCGCCGCCTACGATCCGCTGATCCTGAACGAGCAGCTGGCGGAGTGGCTGGAGTGCGCGGACTGGACGGAGTCGCGGGCCTACCTGGAGGAGCACCCGCGCCTGCTGACCGTGAAGCCGCCGCAGGACACCCCGCTGGCCCACGTGGCCATGCTCGACATCGGCCGCGCGGAGGGCCTGGACGCGGCGTACCGCCTGGTGGCGGACCGCGAGGCCCTCCAGGCTTACGTGGACCGGTCGTTGGAGGCCGGCGACGGCACCGCGCTGATGCACGGCGGAGGCATCGAGGGCCAGGTCTTCGGCGACCGCCTCTCCTCCCTCACCCACGCCCAGGTGGCCCTGGTCCTTTCGGGCGAGAGCAAGGGCTTCGACCCCGGCGACCTGGCCGCGCTCCGGCACAGGTCCGACGAGGAGACCCGTATCCGCCTGCTGAAGGAGACCATCGCCGTCGGCGCCCGCCACCCGGAACGGCACGGTGAGACGCTGCGCCGGATCATCCGGGCCCTCGGCGGGGACGCCTGACGGACAGGGGCCTGCCCCGCGCAACCCGCGCGGGACAGGCCCCTGTGTCGTGTCAGGTCCTCAGGCCTTCGCGGGCTCGGCCTCCTTGGCCTCCTCCTCCGGCTCGGCCTGCTCCGGAACAGCCGCCTTGGCCGCGCGCTTGGCGGCCTTCTTCCTGGCTCGGCGTTCCTTGCGGAGTTCGACCATCGCGTACAGCGTCGGGACCAGGACCAGGGTCAGGACCGTCGAGCTGAGCAGGCCGCCGATCACCACGACGCCCAGCGGCTGCGAGATGAAACCGCCCTCGCCGGTGACGCCGAGCGCCATCGGGAGCAGCGCGAAGATCGTTGCCAGGGCCGTCATCAGGATCGGGCGGAAGCGGTGGCGGCCGCCTTCGATGACGGCTTCGACGATGCCGAGGCCGCGGGCACGGTACTGGTTGATCAGGTCGATCAGCACGATCGCGTTGGTGACCACGATGCCGATGAGCATCAGCATGCCGATCATCGCCGGGACGCCCAGCGGGGTGCCCGTGATGAGCAGGAGGCCGATGGCGCCGGTCGCCGCGAACGGGACCGAGACCAGCAGGATCAGCGGCTGGACGAGCGAGCGGAACGTGGCCACCAGCAGCATGAAGACGATCGCGATGGCCGCCAGCATGGCGAGGCCGAGCTGGGCGAACGCCTCGTTCTGGTCCTCGGTGACGCCGCCGATGGTGGCGGTGGCTCCCTCCGGGAGGTCCAGCGCGTCGATCTTCGTGGCGAGCGTGGTGCTGACCGCGCCGGTGTTGTCGCCGACCGGCTTGGCGGTGATCGTCGCCGCGCGCTGGCCGTCGATGCGGGTCATGGAGACCGGGCCGGGGACCAGTTCGACCGTGGCGATGTCGCCGAGCTTCACCGGGCCGAGCGGCAGGGCCTTGAGCTGGGCCATGGTGACCGCCGGTCGGGCTGACCTGATGACGATGTCGCGCTCGGTGTCGTCCAGCATCGCGGAGCCGGCCGGTGTGCCGCGTACGGCTCCGGCGACGATGCCGCCGAGGGTGGTGGAGTCGAATCCGGCGGCTGCCGCCTTGTCGTTGGGAGTGACCGCGATGCGCGGGACGCTCTGGGCCAGGTCGCTCTGGACGTCGGTGACGTCCTTGATCGTGGCGACCTCGGTCCGGACCGCCTCCGCCGCCTTCTTCAGGACGTCGCCGTCGGAGGCCTTGACCACGACGCTCAGGTCCTGGGAGCCGAAGCCGTCGCCGGCGGCGATGGTCGTGTCACCGATGGAGTCGAGCTTGCCGAGGGCTTCGGAGATGCGGTCCTGGGCGGCCTCGCCGTCCGCCGCGTCCTTCAGCGTGACCTGGTAGGACGCCTGGTTGGAGCCGGTACCGCCGCCGAAGGCCGCCATGAAGCCGGAGGAGCCGACGGTGACCTGGTAGTCCTTGACGCCCTTGTCCTCGGAGAGGACCTCCTCGACCTTGCGCGCTGCCTCGTCGGCGGCCTGGAGGCTGGTGCCGGGCGCCAGCTCCTGCTTGACGGTGAGGACTTCCTGCTCGCCCGCGTCGAAGAAGTTGGTCTTGAGGAGCGGAAGCATGCCGAAGGTGGCGATGAGTACGGCGACGGCGATGACCAGGCTGGTGATCCGGCGGCGGGTCGCGAAGCGCAGGACGGGGACGTACAGGCGCTGGAGCTTGCTCGCCGCCTCCTTCTCCTCGGCCAGGCGGCGGGCCTCCTCCGCGTCCTCGGGCGTGCCCTTCGGGGCGCGGAGGAACCAGTAGGAGAGGACCGGGACCACCGTGAGCGAGACCAGCAGCGAGGCGAGAAGCGCGGCGGTGACGGTCAGCGAGAACGAGCCGAAGAGCTGGCCGACCATGCCGCCGACCAGACCGATCGGCAGGAACACGGCGACGGTGGTGAGCGTCGCGGAGGTGACCGCTCCGGCCACCTCCTTGACCGCGGTGATGATCGCCGCGTGGCGCTCCTCGCCGTAGCCGAGGTGACGCTTGATGTTCTCCAGGACCACGATCGAGTCGTCGACGACGCGGCCGATCGCGATGGTCAGCGCGCCGAGCGTCAGCATGTTGAGCGACAGGTCACGGGTCCAGAGCACGATCAGCGCGAGGACGACCGAGAGCGGGATCGAGACCGCGGTCACCAGGGTCGAGCGGATCGAGGCGAGGAAGACCAGGATCACCAGGACCGCGAAGACCAGGCCGAGCGCGCCCTCGGTGGTGAGGCCCGAGATCGACTTGGAGACGGCCGGGCCCTGGTCGGAGACGACGGTCAGTTCGGCGCCCGCTCCGAGGTCCTTACGGAGGTCGGAGAGCTTCTCCTGGACGGCGTCGGAGATGGCGACGGCGCTGCCGTCCTTGTCCATCGTGGCCATCACGGCGAGGCTCGGCTTGCCGTTCGTCCGCGTGATGGAGACCGCGGTGGACGGCTCCTGCTTCACCTCGGCTACGTCACCGAGCCGGACGGGCTCGGCCGGGCCGTCCGAGGCGCCCGCCGGGCCCTGGGGGACGATCTGGAGATCCTCGATCTGCTTCAGCGTGGTGTAGCCGCCGCCGACCTGGATGGTGCGGTTCTTGCCGGCCTCGGAGAAGGAGCCGGCCGGCAGCGTGGCGCCGCCCGCCTGGAGCGCCTGGGCGAGCGCGCCCGCGTTCAGACCGGCCGCGGCGAGCTTCCTGTCGTCGGGGACGACGGAGACCTGGAGCTCCTGGACACCGTCCACCGTGACCTGGCCGACGCCGTCGATGTCCTGGAGGGCCGGGACGACCGTACGGTCCAGCTGGTCGGCGAGCGCCTGCTGGTCCTTGTCGGAGGTGACGGCGAGGACCACGGTCGGGATGTCGTCCGTGGAACCGGCGATGACCTGCGGGTCGACGGTCGGCGGCAGCTGGGCGCGGGCCCGGTTCACCGCCTGCTGGATGTCCGCGACGAGCTGCTTGGTTCCCTCGTCGCCGAAGTCGAAGGTGGCCATGATGAGGGCGTTGCCCTCGCTGGCGGTGGAGGTGATGCCCTCGACGCCGTCCACGGCCTTGAGCGAGTTCTCCAGCGGCTCGACGACCTGCTTCTCGACCACATCGGGAGACGCACCCTGGTACGGGGCCAGGACCGAGACCATCGGGAGTTCGATGGTGGGCAGCAGCTGCTGTTTGAGCTGCGGGATCGCTATCGCGCCGAAGACGAGCGCGACGATCGAGATCAGCCCGATCAGGGCCCGCTGCGCGAGGCTGAATCTGGACAGCCAGGACATGGGTGGGTCTCTCTTCTGTGGCGTGCGAGACGGAAGGGCGGGAGGAGGGAGAAAACGGGGCAGTACGGGGACATGTCCCGCCCGCTTATACGATCTCCGACCCGGCCCGTACATACGTCGGTCCCCGGGCTGCCTTCTTATGCCGCGCATACCGCAGGTGGAGTACGCCGTCTCTCCACCCTCCGCGTCCTCCGGCCGCCCGTCACTCCACCCGGGGACGTACCAGGCCCGATTCGTACGCGATGACCACCAGCTGGGCCCGGTCCCGGGCCGCCACCTTCGCCATCGCCCGGTTCACATGGGTCTTGACGGTGAGCGGGCTGACCGCCAGCCGCTCGGCGATCCGGTCGTTGGAGTGGCCGCCAGCGACCAGGACGAGCACCTCCCGCTCGCGCACGGTGAGTGCGGCCAGCCGTTCCGCGTACTCCGCGCTGTCCGGTCCCTCCCCCGAACTCCCGCCCTGCGCAAGGAAGGTGGCGATGAGCCCCTTGGTCGCCGCCGGCGAGAGCAGCGCCTCGCCCGCGTTGGCGATCCGGATCGCGTTGAGCAGTTCCTCCGGCTCCGCGCCCTTGCCGAGGAAGCCGGAGGCTCCGGCGCGCAGGGCTTGGACCACGTACTCGTCGACCTCGAACGTGGTGAGCATGACCACCCGTACCGCCGCCAGCGCCGGATCGGCGCTGATCATGCGGGTGGCGGCGAGCCCGTCCGTGCCCGGCATCCGGATGTCCATCAGCACCACATCGGCGCCGGTCTCCCGGGCCAGCTCGACCGCTTGAGCGCCGTCGGCCGCCTCGCCGACGACCTCCATGTCGGGTTCGGAGTCCACCAGCACCCGGAACGCGCTGCGCAGCAGGGCCTGGTCGTCGGCGAGCAGCACCTTGATCGGTGCCTCAGGTGCCTCAGGTGCCTCAGGTGCCTCAGGTGTCTCCGCGGGCCGTGTCATCGGCGCTCCCCCGTCGTGGCCGCCGGGCCGGACGGTTCCGGCTCATCCGTGCGGGCCTCGATGGGCAGGATCGCATGGACCCGGAACCCGCCTCCGTAGCGAGGTCCCGCCGTGAGGGCGCCGCCGAGAGCGGTGACGCGTTCGCGCATGCCGAGGAGGCCGTGACCGCCGCCGTCCGGAGAGCCGGAGTCGCCGGTGCCTCCTGTGCTTCCTGGGCTTCCTGTGTCCCCTGTGCTTCCTGTGTCCCCTGTGTCTCCTGTGCTTTCGGCGGCCGCGCGTCCGGCCGCGCTGCCCCGGCCGTTGTCCAGCACCGTGATCTCGGCGGTCGTCCCGACCCGTACGACGCTGACCTCGGCCCTGGCGTCGGCGCCCGCGTGTTTGCGTACGTTGGTCAGGGCCTCCTGGATGACCCGGTACGCGGCCAGGTCGACGGCGGCCGGGAGGCGCGGGGCCCCGTCGGCGCCGACCACCTCGACCGGGAGGCCGGCGTTGCGGAAGGTGGCCACCAGCTCGTCCAGGACCGCGAGGCCGGGGGCCGGTTCGGTGGGGGCCTCGGGGTCGCCGGACTGGCGGAGCAGGCCGACGGTGACGCGTAGCTCGTTGAGCGCGGAGCGGCTGGCGTCGCGTACGTGGGCCAGCGCCTCCTTGGCCTGGTCCGGGCGCTTGTCCATGACGTGGGCGGCGACGCCGGCCTGCACGTTGACCAGCGCGATGTGGTGGGCGACGACGTCGTGGAGGTCCCGGGCGATCCGCAGCCGCTCCTCCGCGACGCGGCGGCGGGCCTCCTCCTCGCGCGTGCGCTCGGCCCGCTCCGCGCGCTCCCGGATCGCGTCGACGAAGGCGCGGCGGCTGCGTACGGCGTCACCGGCGGCCGACGCCATCCCGGTCCAGGCGAAGACGCCGAGGTTCTCCTGGCTGTACCAGGGCGTCGAGCCGAAGACCATCGCGGCCACCGTCAGGACTCCCATGGTCAGCAGGCCGACCCGCCAGGTGGTCGGCCGGTCGGTGCGCGAGGCGACGGTGTAGAGCGCGATGACGGTGCTCATCACGACCGGGGCCGGCGGGTCCATGAAGATGTACTCGGTGGCCGCGAGGCCACCGGTCACCGCCAGGACCGGCACGGAGTGCCGTCGGCGCAGGACGAGCGCCGAGGCGGCGAGCACCATCAGCAGCACGCTGAAGGCCTCGGGCGTGCGGGTCCCGAACGTCGGCCCGTGGCCCTTGCCCGGGTCCGCGAACGAACCACAGATCATCGCGATCAGCACGCAGAACGCCAGGGCCGCGTCGAACGCGAGCGAGTGGTCCCGAAGCCAGCGGCGGGCGCGCGCGAACCCGGAGGGAAGGGTGGTCACATCCAGCAACGGTACGGCGTGTCGCGTACGGATCCGACTCCGCGGTGTGCCGGAACGGCCACGGAACCGTACGGGAGCAGTCACGCCTGTGCCCCGCGCCGGCGGACCGGGCGCGGGGCACAGGCGTGCGGACGAGTGCTGGTGGAGCAGGTCCGTCTAGTTCGGGATGAGGCCGTCGTCGCTGAGCATGGCGCGCACCTCTTCGAGGGTGGCGTCGGGCGCCGGCAGGATCAGCTCCGACGGCTCCAGGGAGTCGTCGGGCAGCGGAGTGCCGAGCTCGCGCACCTTGTCGAGGAGCGCGTGGAGCGTGGCGCGGAAGCCGGGACCGTCCCCGGTGTCCATCTCCTTGAGCAGGACGTCGTCGAGCTCGTTGAGTTCGACGAAGTGACTGTCGGCCAGCTTGACCTGGCCCTCCCCCATGATCCGTACGATCATGACGCCGCCCTCACTACTGCTTGTCGAACTTGTGCGGAGACTGCTGCGACTGCTGCGTGCCGTCCTGGCCGCCGCCCTCGATCGCCTGCTGCGAGGACGAGGAGCCACCGGCCAGCTCGGCCTTCATGCGCTGGAGCTCCAGCTCCACGTCCGAGCCGCCGGAGATCCGGTCCAGCTCGGCGGCGATGTCGTCCTTCGCCGTGCCGGTCGGGTCGTCCAGGGCGCCGGAGGCGAGCAGCTCGTCGATGGCGCCGGCCCGCGCCTGGAGCTGCTGCGTCTTGTCCTCGGCCCGCTGGATCGCGAGGCCGACGTCGCCCATCTCCTCGGAGATGCCGGAGAAGGCCTCGCCGATCCGGGTCTGCGCCTGGGCCGCCGTGTAGGTGGCCTTGATGGTCTCCTTCTTGGTGCGGAAGGCATCGACCTTGGCCTGCAGCCGCTGGGCCGCGAGGGTGAGCTTCTCCTCCTCGCCCTGCAGCGTCGTGTGCTGCGTCTCCAGGTCGGTGACCTGCTGCTGGAGGGCGGCGCGCCGGGACAGCGCCTCACGCGCCAGGTCCTCGCGGCCGAGCGCCAGCGCCTTGCGGCCCTGGTCCTCCAGCTTGGACGACTGGCCCTGCAGCTGGTTCAGCTGCAATTCCAGCCGCTTACGGGACGTCGCGACGTCGGCGACGCCGCGGCGCACCTTCTGAAGCAGCTCCAGCTGCTTCTGATACGAGTAATCCAGGGTCTCGCGCGGATCCTCGGCCCGGTCAAGGGCCTTGTTTGCCTTCGCGCGGAAAAGCATCCCCATACGCTTCATGACACCGCTCATGGGCTTCGCGCGCCCCCTTCTGACGGACTGAGCTCCAGCACTCCCGATAGAACCCACAGTACGGGCCCTGTCTCTATTACCGCACTGTTCGAGTCCCGATGTGCTCCTCCCCAAGGACGACTGCGCCCTGCTGACGCTCCCGCCCAGGGTGTAGGTGACGGTCAGGGAAACCGGCGGTAAATGACCGTTCTGACCCTGTCGGGGTGCTTACCAGGCCGCGCTCCGTTGCCGGATCGTTCCCGCCCGGGTCCGCGAACCCGGATGCCGACCCCGTACCCTTGGGTTTTGTGTTCCGTAGCCGTGCCAAGACAGAGCAGACCCCCACCGACAAGGTGACGGCGGATCTCTCCCAGCAGCCCCGCGACCCGCAGGCTCCCAAGGGTCGCCCCACCCCCAAGCGCAGCGAGGCCCAGACGCAGCGCCGACGTGCCGCGTCCAGCGCTCCGGCCGACCGCAAGTCGGCCATGAAGCGCCAGCGCGAAGCGCGCCGGGCCGACCTGGCCCGCCAGCGTGAGGCGTTGGCCTCGGGCGACGAGCGGTACCTCCCGGTCCGTGACAAGGGCCCGGTGCGGCGCTTCGTCCGTGACTTCGTGGACTCGCGCTTCTGCATCGCTGAGTACTTCCTGCCGCTCGCCGTGGTCATCCTGATCCTCAGCGTGATCCAGGTGCAGAACATCCAGACCATCTCGCTGATGCTCTGGATGGGCGTGATCATCTTGATCGTGCTCGACTCGATCGGTCTGGCGATCCGGCTGAAGAAGCAGCTGCGTGAGCGCTTCCCGGACACGCCCAAGCGCGGCGCCGTCGCCTACGGCCTGATGCGTACGCTCCAGATGCGCCGCCTGCGGCTCCCGAAGCCGCAGGTCAAGCGCGGAGAGCGGCCCTGAGCACGGAGACCTCCGGCTCCACCGGGGTCAGTCCGGCGGGCCCGGACGGGGAGCGTGCTGCCGTAGGCGTACGTGACACGGTCCGCCAGGAGCTCGTGGCCCGGCAGCTGGACGAGCAGATAGCCGGGCGGTTCCCGGTCGGTCAGCGGCTGCGCGTCCTGGACGTCGGCATGGGCCGCGGCGTCCAGGCGCTGCGGCTCGCGCGGGCCGGTCACTCCGTGACCGGTCTGGAGGCGGACGCCGAGCTGCTGCGGGTGGCCCGCGAGGAGCTGGCAGGCGAGCCCGAAGGGATCCGGGAGCGGGTCCGGCTGATCGAGGGGGACGGCCGGGAGACCGGTGCGCACTTCCTGCCGGGCAGCTTCGACGTGGTGCTCTGCCACGGCGTCCTGATGTACGTCGAGGAGCCCGACCCGATGTTGGCCGGGTTGGCCCGGATGCTGGCGCCGGGCGGCCTGCTCTCGCTGCTCGTACGGAACGCGGACGCGCTCGCGATGCGCCCCGGCCTCACCGGCGACTTCGGTGCGGCGCTGGCGGCCTTCGACTCGGCCACGTACACGAACCACCTCGGCCTCGCCGTGCGGGCCGACCGGCTCGACGCGCTGCGGGCCACGCTGGCCGGGATCGCCGCGCCGCTGCACGCCTGGTACGGCGTGCGGGTCTTCACGGACAACGTGGCCGACGGGACCGAGCTGCCCGCCGGAGAGCTGGAGCGGGTGCTGACCCTGGAGGACCGGGCCGCGCGGACCGACCCGTACCGAGGTGTGGCGGCGCTGCTGCATCTGTGCGGAGTGCGCGGCTAGGCGACCGTACGGGCCTCGTTCGGCCCATCAGCACAGGCACCCGAAAGGGTGGGTCCACCAGACTCCGGATATGGACGCATCCCTCTCCCGCCGCTCCGCGCGCCGTCTGCTGCTGCCGCTCACCGCGGGTGCTTGTGCCATCGCCCTGGTGGCGACGGCAGGCTGTTCCGGCGCGACCCCGGCGGCCGCTCCCGCACCGCAGGCCAGCCCTTCCGGTACGGCCCAGGGTGCGGCGGCCCGCGCCACCGACGACCTGGAGAGCGCCTATCAGGACGTCATCAACGACGTCCTGCCGTCGGTCGTCCAGATCGACGCGTCGAACAGCCTCGGTTCCGGGATCGTCTACGACGGCAAGGGCCATATCGTCACCAACGCCCATGTGATCGGCGACGAGAAGAAGTTCAAGGTCACCGCCGCCACCGGCGAGGCGGTGCTGAACGCATCGCTGGTCTCCTCCTATCCGGAGCAGGACCTGGCGGTCATCAAGCTGGACGACGTGCCCGAGGGCCTGAAGCCCGCCAAGTTCGGCGACGCGGAGAAGGTCGAGGTGGGCCAGATCGTGCTGGCGATGGGCTCGCCGCTCGGTCTCTCCAGCAGCGTCACCCAGGGCATCGTCTCGGCGCTCGGCCGGACGGTGAGCGAGAGCCGGGCGGGTGGCGGGACGGGCGCGACGATCGCCAACATGGTGCAGACCTCCGCCGCGATCAACCCGGGCAACAGCGGCGGGGCGCTGGTCAACCTGGACAGCGAGGTGATCGGCATCCCGACGCTCGCGGCGACCGATCCGCAGATGGGCGACAGCGCGGCGCCGGGCATCGGCTTCGCGATCCCGGTCTCGATGGTGCGGACGGTCGTGGACCAGATCGTCAAGGACGGCCGGGTCACCGACTCGGGCCGGGCGGCGCTCGACATCACCGGCCGTACGGTCGTCGACGACTCCTACCGGCCGGCCGGAGTGGCGCTGGTGAGCGTGGACCGGGGCGGGGCCGCGGACGAGGCGGGGCTGCGGGCCGGGGACATCATCACGAAGATCGGCGACACGGCCGTCACCACCATCACCTCGCTCTCCGAGGCCCTGGCGGGCGACCAACCGGGCGACAAGGTGACCGTGACGTACACACGGGACGACGACAGCAGGACGGCGGAGGTCACGCTCGGGGAGATCTGAGACCCGCATGGGGAAAGGGCGGTACGGGAGTCCCCGTACCGCCCCTTCTCGCAGCCCTCAGGCGCCGTCGGCCTGCAGACTCATCGGACCGTAGATCTTGGTCGAGTCCTCGAAGAGCGTCACCTGGGCGGCGCCGCCCTCCAGGAGCTCTTTCCAGTACTCACCGATCCAGGACTCCGCGTCACCCTGGGTGGTGAACTCCTCCGGCTGCAGCGCCGGCTCCGTCTCCGTACCGTCGGACTTCTCGAACCGCCACGTCCACGCCATGTGCGCCTCCTGGGTCACGTTGCCGACCGACTCCTGGGCCCGTCGCCGCTCCTGGGTCAGTTGCTGCCCGAAGCCTAGCCGGGCGCGCACCAGGCCGGGGGACGCGGGAGGATCAAGGTGTGGAACTGACTCTGCTCGGCACCGGAGCCCCTGACGGGCTGCCGCGCCCTTCCTGCCCCTGTGCGGCCTGTGCGACGGCCCGTGGCCCGTGGGCGCGTGCCGCGACCGCTCTGCTGGTCGACGACGCGCTGCTGCTCGACCTGACTCCGGGCGCGGTCTTCGCGGCCGCCCGCGCGGGCCATTCGCTGGGCGCGGTGCGCCAGGTGCTGCTGACCCATCCGCACGACGGGCCCGCCGTCGAACTGCCGCCCACGCTGCCGCCGGCCGGACGGGTGCCGGACGGCCAGGTGCTGACGCTGATCAGCGGCCACCGGGTGCGGGCGGTGCCGATGGACGCGCCGGGGACGGGTTACGAGGTCGGCTCACCGGACGGTGAGCGGCTGCTGTACCTGCCGCCAGGGGCCGCGCCGGCCGGTCTCGACGGACGGGCCGAGCACCCGTACGACCTGGTGCTCTGCGATGTGGTCGGGCGGCCCGACGCGGTGGCGCGGCTGCGGTCGGTCGGCGCGGTCGGCCCGGCCACCGAGGTGATCGCGGTCCACCTGGACCACGACGCGCCGCCGGGCCCGGCCCTGGACCGGCTGCTGGCGGCGGCCGGTGCGCGGGCGGTGCCGGACGGGACGACGCTGGTGGTCGGTGAGTATCCGGTGGTGCCGGACGTGCCGCGCCGGGTGCTGGTGACCGGAGGCGCGCGGTCGGGGAAGTCGCTGGAGGCGGAGCGGCGTCTGGAGACGTTCCCGGAGGTGGTGTACGTGGCGACCGGCGGGCGGCGCGAAGGGGATCCGGAGTGGGCGGCGCGGGTGGCGCTGCACCGGGAGCGCAGGCCGGGCGCGTGGCGGACCGAGGAGACCTGTGAGGTGGCGGAGCTGCTGGGCGCGGAGGGGCCGCCGCTGCTGGTGGACTGCCTGTCATTGTGGCTGACCGACGCGATGGACCGGGTGGGCGCCTGGGAGGACGCGCGGTGGCGGAAGGGCGGCCAGGAGGCGCTGCGGGCGCGGGCCCGGGAGCTGGTGGCGGCGGTGCGCGGGGCCCGGCGTCAGGTGGTGCTGGTGACGAACGAGGTGGGTGCGGGGGTGGTGCCGGCGACTGCGGCTGGGAGGCGGTTCCGGGACGAGCTGGGGCGGCTAAACGCGGCGGTGGCGGCCGAGTGCGAGGAGGTGCTGCTGGTGGTGGCGGGGCAGGCGGTGGTGGTGCGGGGGTGAGGGGGCCGGTCCTGTGGGTCTCGCGGGGTGAGGGGGCGTCATCGCTACCGCTCGGGCCGTCCGGGCCGACCGGTACTGTTCCGGCAGGGACCCGCCGGGTACCCGGACCGGAAACCGACGTGACGACCCGCGAGGCAGACCTCCGTGAACCTGGACGACTTCTCCGACCTGATCGAACGCCCCGACGGAGGCGTGCGGCGCGACGCCGAGGAACGGCGGGAGCGGCTGATCGTCCCGCCGGGCGCGCTGGGCCGGCTCGACGAGCTCGGCGAGTGGCTCAGCGCCGCGCAGCAGTCCGTACCGGTCAAGGCCGTATCGCAGCCGCGCGTGGTCCTCTTCGCCGGTGACCACGGTGTGGCGGAGCTGGGCGTCTCCGGGCGGGCGGCGGGCACCACGCATGAGCTGGTGCGGGCGGCGCTCGACGGCGCGAGCCCGGTGGCGGTGCTGGCCCGGCGGTTCTCCGTGCCGTTGCGGATCGTGGACGCCGGAATCGACTGCGACCCGGAGCTGCTGCCCGAGTCCGTCGTACGTCACCGGGTGCGGCGCGGGTCGGGGCGCATCGACATCGAGGACGCGCTGAGTGCGGAGGAGGCCGAACGGGCCGTCCGCCTGGGCGTGGCCGTCGCCGACGAGGAGGCCGACTCCGGCACCGATCTGGTGGTGCTCGGTGACCTGAGCGTCGGCGGGACCACGGCCGCCGCCACGCTGGTCGCCGCGCTCTGCGGGACGGACGCGTCGGTGGTGACGGGGCGCGGTGGTGCGGGCATCGACGATCTGGCCTGGATGCGCAAGTGCGCCGCGATCCGGGACGCGCTGCGCCGGGCCCGGCCGGTGCTCGGTGACCAGCTGGAGCTGCTGGCCACGGTGGGCGGGGCGGATCTGGCGGCGATGACGGGGTTCCTGCTCCAGTCGGCGGTGCGGCGGATGCCGGTGATCCTGGACGGGGTCGTGGCGGCGGCCTGTGCGCTGGTGGCGCAGCGGGCGGCGTTCCGGGCGCCGGACTGGTGGCTGGCCGGGCAGGTCAGCGGAGAGCCGGCGCAGGCGAAGGCGCTGGACCGGATGGCGCTGACGCCGCTGCTGGACCACGGGATGACGGTGGGCGAGGGCACGGGCGCGCTGCTGGCCCTGCCGCTGGTGCAGGCCGCGGCCGCGCTCGCCGCCGAGCTGCCGGAGCGTACGCCGGAGAAGGACGAGGAGGAGGACGCCGGGCCTTCCGGGAGCGAGGAGTACGACGTACAGGCTCTCGACGCGACCTGAGGCCGGGCGGGCCGAGCGAGCCGGGCCGGGGCGGCCTCACCGTATGTCCACCGCCGCCCCTGTGTCCGTAATGCGCCATATGATCATCTCTCATGGGAGAGGTTCGATCGGCAGAAGAGGCAGCCCGGAACAGCACCGTCCGGTCCCGGCGCAGCGCGGCGTTCGCCATCTGGTACCTGCGCGTCGTCTCGTTCATCAATCTCCTGAGCGCCGTCTGGGTCGCTCTCGGCCAGGACCTGCGCCGCCACAACACCGAGAACTACTTCACGCCGTACCTGCTCACGGCCGGGTTCTCCTCCGGCGTGATCGCGCTCTTCCTGGCGGTCACGATGCGCCGCCGCAAACGGGCCGCGTGGATCGTGAACATGGTCCTCGGCGGGCTCGTCCTCCTGGCGCTGATCCTCGCGTTCTTCTTCGCGGAGATCCGGCAGCATGCGCAGAACTGGATCTCGCTGGCGCTGACGGCCGCCTTCGTCGTGGCGCTGGTGCTGGGACGCCGGGAGTTCTACGCCAAGGGTGACCGCTCCAACCCGAAGCTGGCGTCCCTGGTCGCCGTGGTGGGGCTGCTGGTCACCTCGCTGATCGCGACGGCCCTGGTGACCGTCACCAACACCGCCCCTGACGACTACCGCTCCACCTTCCTGGACCGGTGGCGCTACGGCGCGCTGCGGCTGGTCTCGGTGGCCGCCGACGACTCGCGCTCCCCCGGGATCACCACACCGGGCTGGGTGAACGTCATCATCAACATCCTCTCGACGCTGCTCCTGATCGCCGTCGTCTACGCCGCGTTCCGCTCCCGCCGCGCCGTCGACCCGCTCACCGCCGAGGACGAGGCGAAACTGCGCGCGCTGCTGGACAAGCACGGCGACCGGGACTCGCTCGGCTACTTCTCGCTGCGCCGCGAGAAGAGCGCCGTCTGGTCGCCGACCGGCAAGGCCGCCGTGGTCCACCGGGTCGTCGGCGGGGTCTCGCTGGCCTCCGGCGACCCGATCGGCGACCCGGAGGCCTGGCCCGGCGCGATCGAACCGTGGCTCGCCGAGGCCCGCGAACACGGCTGGATCCCGGCCGTGATGGGCGCGAGCGAGGAGGCCGGCACGGTCTACGCCCGGCACGGGATGGACGCGCTGGAGCTCGGTGACGAGGCGATCGTGGAGACGGCGGAGTTCACGCTCGACGGACGGGCGATGCGCGGCGTGCGGCAGGCCTACAACCGGGTCAAGCGCGCCGGTTACGAGGTCACCATCCGCCGCCACGCGGACATCCCGGAGGCCGAGATGGCCGAGCTGGTCCGGCGCGCGGACGCATGGCGCGACGGCGAGACCGAGCGCGGCTTCTCCATGGCGCTCGGCCGCCTCGGCGACCCGGCCGACGGCCGGTGCGTGATGCTGGAGTGCCGGAACGCGAGCGAGGACGGCGAGAGCGGCGAACTCCGCGCGGTCCTCAGCTTCGTCCCGTGGGGCCCGCACGGCCTCTCGCTGGACCTGATGCGCCGCGACCGCGAGGCGGAGAACGGCCTCATGGAGTTCATGGTCATCCAGCTCCTCCAGCGCTCCGGCGAGATCGGGATCACTCAGGTCTCGCTCAACTTCGCCCTGTTCCGGTCCGTCTTCGAGAGGGGATCGCGGCTCGGCGCGGGACCGGTGCTGAGGCTGTGGCGTGCGCTGCTGAGCTTCTTCTCGCGCTGGTGGCAGATCGAGTCGCTCTACCGGGCCAACGCCAAGTACCGACCGATCTGGGAGCCGCGTTTCATGCTGTTCGAGAAGAGCGCCGACCTGGCGCGCATCTCCATCGCGGCGGGCCGCGCCGAAGGGTTCCTGGAAGCGCCGGGGCTGCCGAAGTGGCTGCACCGCGCGCGTCTCGGCGCGCATAGATGAGCCGCCTCCCGGCGCTGCGCCGGGCCGCGCCGCGGGAGTGGGGCCCGCTCTTCACCACCGTACGGACCGGGCTGCACGACCACAGAGTACGGGCGCTCGCACTGACGTTGACGGCGGTGACGCTGACCGCGACCGTCCAGCTGGTCCAGAACCAGTCATGGGGCTACGGCCCGGTGCAGGAGCTGGGCGCGGTACGGGCCGAGGACCCGGTCTGGCCGGCTCTGCTCCGTACACCGCTGTCGTTGTTCGTGCCCGCTCTCGACCTGCCGGTGTGGGGTGCGCTGGCGCAGATCCTGCTGGTCTTCGGCATCGCGGAGCTGTGCCTGGGCCGATGGCGGACGCTGGCGATCGCGTACGTGGCCACGCTGGCGGGGACGCTGTACGCACGGGCCGGCATCGCGCTCGGCCCGGACGCGTTCCTGGGGCTGCCGGCCTCGGACGCGCAGGTGGTGGACACCGGGCCCTCCGCGGCGGTGGTCGGGCTCGCGGTGTACGTCTGCCACGCCTACCGGGCCTGGTTCACCGGAGCGTTGGTGGTCCTCGCGATGGTGGTGGAGGTCCTGGTCAAGGACAACCTGGCGGGCCGGGAACATCTGGCCTCCATCGCCGCGGTCCTGGTGATCTGCGCCGTACGGGAGTTGCTCGGGCGGCGGCGGGAGGGCCGGGGTCAGGGCTTGCGGGCGGGCGGCAGCGGGAGGCGGTCCGGAGTGCCGCCGATGAGGTCCTGAAACTTCCGGCGCGGCCCCACCCACCGCACATCGTGGTGGTAGGCGCGCAGCACCGCCTTGGAGCGGGCCCGATGGCGGTTGCGGTAGAAGCGCTTGGCCCACGGTGAGGTGGGACGGGCCAGGCGGAGCGCGCCGATCAGCGCGACGAACGGGACGAGTGTGCCGAGCACCGCCATCCGGGTCTTGCCCTTGAACAGCGCGATCAGGACGAAGCAGAAGTTGACCGCGTACGAGGTGATGACGCCGAGCCTGCTCTGCTGCTCCTCGTCGGTCACGTCGTCCACGCCGAGCGGCGAGAACCCCGCCAGAACCAGCGCCACCAGTGAGGCCGTCAGCACGACCACCTCGACGCTCTGGCGGCCCTCCTCGGTCCAGTACACGTCGTCCAGATGCAGGATCAGCGCGAACTCGTCCAGCACCAGACCGGCCCCGACACCGAAGATCACCGCACAGATCCCGGCGGCCACTCCGTGCCGTCCCGCGGCCACCGCGCCGAAGCCGCCGACGACCGTCAGCACGACGCCGGGCACCACGTGGTGGATGTGGATCCCGCCCGGTGTGACGTTACGGAACGGGCCCTTCCCGGCGCGGATCATCCGCGTGATCGTGCGCGTGACCGCGAAGGTCAGGACGAAGGCGGCCAGCGCGAGGAGCAGCGGGAGCTTGCCCGGTTCGGCGATGTTGGTGTGCCACCAGTTGCCCATGCCACCCGCTCCCGATCTGCTCAGCTCTGCGGCTTTTCCGACGTTTCGGCCAATCTATCCGCGCACGGGAGCGGCTAACCTGCCCGCGGTGACCTCCCTGAACAGCCACGGCCTGCGTTTCGCCTTCGGCACCCTCACCGTGCTGCCCGTCCGCGTGACCCGCTGGGACCGCGCGACCGCCCGGACCGGCATGGTCCTCGCTCCGCTCGCCGGGCTCGTCGTCGGCCTGCTCGCCGGCGCGCTCGGCGCGCTGTCGCTGCTGGCCGGGTCCGGTCCGCTGCTCGCGGCGGTCGCCTCCGTCGCGGTGCCGGCCGTCCTGACCCGAGGGCTGCATCTGGACGGGCTCGCGGACACGGCGGACGGGCTCGGCAGCGGGAAACCGGCAAAGGACGCGCTGCGGATCATGAAGCAGTCGGACATTGGGCCGTTCGGTGTCATCGCGCTGCTGCTGGTGCTGTTGGCGCAGGTCGCCGTCCTCTTCGAGCTGTACGGGGACGGGGGCTGGGCACAGGGCGCGCTCGGGGCGGTCGTGGCGTCCGTCGCGGCCCGGCTCGTGCTGACCCTGGCGTCCCGTCAGGGCGTCCCGGCGGCCCGGCCGGAGGGGCTCGGCGCGGTGGTGGCGGCCACGGTCCCGGTGGGGCGGGCGGTGCTGGTGGCGGTGGTGACGGTGGGTCTGTGCGCGGCGGCGGGTGCGGTGTTCGGGCCGTACGGTGCGCTGCACCACGCGCTCGCGGTGCTCGGGGCCCTGGCCGCCGCCGAACTCCTGCTGCGCCACTGCGTCACGCGGTTCGGCGGGGTCACCGGGGATGTGTTCGGCGGGGTGGCGGAGGCGGCGGCCACGGCGGCGCTGGTGGTGCTGGCGCTCGGCCCTTGACCGCCGCGCCTCCGGCCCACCAGGCTCTCCGTACGGCCGGAACCGACCGCCGTACCGGTCCGGAACGGCCCGCCGCCGTAACTCCCGGCGAACGGCGCGCGTAGGCTCGATCCCGGCACATCGCGGAGGCGTCCACGATGCGCCGGGCACGGTCGGCCCACCCCTCGACCGAACTGGAACTCAACGGAAGCGAGATTTCACCACCGTGACTGCTCTCACTCTCAGCACTGCCGGTGCGGCGACGCTGCGCGCCGACGCCCTCGTCGTCGGCGTCGCGAAGACCGCTGGATCCAAGTCGGGGAACCTGGTCCTCGCACCGGGCGCCGAGGCCGTGGACAAGGCGTTCGGCGGAAAGCTCGCCTCCGTTCTCGCGACCCTGGGGGCCGTGGGTGCCGAGGGCGAACTGACCAAGCTGCCCGCGCCGTCCGGCCTCAAGGTCCCGGTCGTCATCGCGGTCGGCCTCGGTCCGGTCCCGGACAAGGAGGACGCGTACGACGCCGAGGCGCTGCGCCGCGCCGCCGGCACCGCCGCCCGTGCACTCTCCGGCTTCAAGAAGGCCGGCTTCGCGCTGCCCGCCGGCTCCGTCGAGGACGCCGCGGCCGTCGCCGAGGGCGCCCTGCTCGGCGCGTACGCCTTCACCGCCTACCAGGGCGGCGAGAACAAGCTCGCGCCCAAGGACGCCAAGGACAGCGGCCCGAAGCTCCCGCTCGCCGAGATCACCCTGGTCGGCGCCAAGCCGCGCGACAAGGCGTACAAGGCGGCCGTCGAGCGCGCCCTCGCGCTGGCTGAGGAGATCAACCGCGCCCGCGACCTGATCAACACCCCGCCCAACGACCTCTACCCCGAGTCCTTCGCCGCCGTGGCCACCGCCGCCGGCAAGGAGCACGGCATCAAGGTCCAGGTGCTCGACGAGAAGGCCCTGGTCAAGGGCGGCTTCGGCGGCATCCTCGGCGTCGGCCAGGGCTCCGCGAACGGACCGCGCCTGGTGAAGCTCGCCTACACCCACCCGAAGGCGGAGAAGACCCTGGCCCTCGTCGGCAAGGGCATCACCTACGACTCGGGCGGCATCTCGCTGAAGCCGGCCGGCCACAACGAGACGATGAAGTGCGACATGAGCGGCGCCGCCGCCGTGTTCGCCGCCGTCGTCACGGCCGCCCGCCTCGGCCTGAAGGTCAACGTGACCGGCTGGCTGGCGCTCGCCGAGAACATGCCCTCCGGCACCGCCACCCGCCCCGGTGACGTGCTGCGCATGTACAGCGGCAAGACCGTCGAGGTCCTCAACACCGACGCCGAGGGCCGGCTCGTCCTGGGCGACGCGCTGACCCGCGCCTCGGAGGAGAAGCCGGACGCGATCGTCGACGTGGCGACGCTGACCGGCGCGATGGTGCTGGCGCTCGGCAACCGCACCTTCGGGATCATGGCCAACGACGACGCCTTCCGTACGTCGATCCACGAGATCGCCGAGGAGGTCGGCGAGGCCTCCTGGCCGATGCCGCTCCCCGCCGACCTGCGCAAGGGCATGGACTCACCCACCGCCGACATCGCCAACATGGGCGAGCGCATGGGCGGCGGACTGGTGGCCGGCCTGTTCCTGAAGGAGTTCGTGGGCGAGGGCATCGCCTGGGCGCACCTGGACATCGCAGGCCCGGCCTTCCACGAGGGCGCTCCGTACGGCTACACGCCCAAGGGCGGCACCGGCTCCGCCGTCCGCACCCTGGTGCGGCTCGCCGAGCGGACCGCCGACGGCGACCTGGGCTGAGTGACCGATCCGTACGGCCCCGGGCATAGGTCCGGGGCCGTACGTGTTGTCCGGGCGGGACCGGTAAGAAGAGACAAGGTTTCGCTCTCGTCCGAAGAGACCGGTTCGCTCTCGCCGGAGGAGGCAGGGTTTCGCTCTCGACGAACACCGGTCGAATCCGTAGGTATCTACGCAGCAGTAACCCTCCGGAACGGACGATCATCCGTCCCGGACCCGGGCCCCGCGTCCCGCCCGCCGTCGACAAGTGCGAAGATGGGTTCTCGGCAGGACAGGGCCCCCACCACAGGGCCGAAGACAAAAGCGGCCGAACACCAGCCGACCGGCCGGTCACACCCCAGCGACGGGGCCCGGCGTACGGCGCACATGCATGGAGGACGTGACGTGGCGAACGACGCCAGCACCGTTTTCGACCTAGTGATCCTCGGCGGTGGCAGTGGCGGGTACGCCGCGGCCCTGCGCGGAGCGCAGCTGGGCCTGGACGTCGCCCTGATCGAGAAGGGCAAGGTCGGCGGCACCTGCCTGCACAACGGCTGCATCCCCACGAAGGCACTGCTGCACGCGGGCGAGATCGCGGACCAGGCCCGCGAGTCGGCCCAGTTCGGCGTGAAGGCCACCTTCGAGGGCATCGACATGGAGGCCGTCAACAAGTACAAGGACGATGTGATCTCGGGCCTGTACAAGGGTCTCCAGGGTCTCATCGCCTCGCGCAAGGTCCACTACATCGAGGGCGAGGGCAAGCTCTCCTCGCCGACCTCGGTGGATGTGAACGGCCAGCGCGTCCAGGGCCGCCACGTGCTGCTGGCGACCGGCTCCGTGCCGAAGTCGCTGCCGGGCCTGGAGATCGACGGCGACCGGATCATCTCCTCGGACCACGCGCTGAAGCTGGACCGCGTCCCGAAGTCGGCGATCGTGCTGGGCGGCGGCGTCATCGGCGTCGAGTTCGCCTCGGCGTGGAAGTCCTTCGGCACCGAGGTCACCGTCGTCGAGGGCCTCAAGCACCTCGTCCCGGTCGAGGACGAGAACAGCTCGAAGCTTCTTGAGCGCGCTTTCCGCAAGCGCGGCATCAAGTTCAACCTCGGTACGTTCTTCGAGAAGGCCGAGTACACGCAGGACGGCGTCCGCGTCACCCTCGCCGACGGCAAGACCTTCGAGGCGGAGCTGCTGCTCGTCGCGATCGGCCGAGGCCCGGTCTCGCAGGGCCTCGGCTACGAGGAGCAGGGCGTCGCGATGGACCGCGGCTATGTCCTGGTCGACGAGTACATGCAGACCAACGTCCCGACGGTCTCGGCCGTCGGCGACCTCGTCCCGACCCTCCAGCTCGCCCACGTCGGCTTCGCCGAGGGCATCCTGGTGGCGGAGCGTCTCGCCGGCCTGAAGACCGTCCCGATCGACTACGACGGTGTGCCCCGGGTGACGTACTGCCACCCCGAGGTCGCCTCCGTCGGTATCACCGAGGCCAAGGCCAAGGAGATCTACGGTGCGGACAAGGTCGTCGCCCTCAAGTACAACCTGGCGGGCAACGGCAAGAGCAAGATCCTGAAGACCGCGGGCGAGATCAAGCTCGTCCAGGTCAAGGACGGTGCCGTGGTCGGCGTCCACATGGTGGGCGACCGCATGGGCGAGCAGGTCGGTGAAGCCCAGCTGATCTACAACTGGGAGGCGCTGCCCGCCGAGGTCGCCCAGCTCATCCACGCCCACCCGACGCAGAACGAGGCGATGGGCGAGGCCCACCTGGCGCTGGCGGGCAAGCCCCTCCACGCCCACGACTGATCTCCCCGTTCCGGGCGCGACGACCGACCACTTCCGCATTTTCGTAAGGAGCAACTGAAACCATGTCGGTTTCCGTAACCCTTCCGGCGCTCGGCGAGAGCGTCACCGAGGGCACTGTCACCCGTTGGCTGAAGGCCGAGGGCGAGCGCGTCGAGGCCGACGAGCCGTTGCTCGAGGTCTCGACCGACAAGGTCGACACCGAGATCCCGGCCCCCGCGTCCGGTGTTCTGTCCTCCATCAAGGTCGCCGAGGACGAGACCGTCGAGGTCGGCGCCGAACTGGCCGTCATCGACGACGGCTCCGGCGCTCCGGCGCAGGACGAGGCTCCGGCCGAGGCCGAGTCCACCGAGCCGGCCGCCACTCCGGCCCCGGCCGCCGAAGAGGCGCCCACCGCCCCGTCGACCGAGACCGAGGCTCCTGCCGAGGCCCCGACCGCTGAGGCGGCCACCGGCGGTTCGTCCGCCGAAGGCACCGACGTCACCCTCCCGGCGCTCGGCGAGAGCGTCACCGAGGGCACCGTCACCCGCTGGCTGAAGGAGGTCGGCGAGGAGGTCGCGGAGGACGAGCCGCTGCTCGAGGTCTCCACGGACAAGGTCGACACCGAGATCCCCGCCCCGGTCGCCGGTGTGCTGCTGGAGATCGTGGTCGGCGAGGACGAGACCGCCGAGGTCGGCGCCAAGCTCGCCGTCATCGGTGCTCCGGGCGCCGCCCCGAAGCAGGAGGCCCCCAAGCAGGAGGCCCCGAAGGCCGAGGAGCCCAAGCAGGAGGAGGCTCCGAAGCAGGAGGCTCCCAAGGCCGAGGCGCCGAAGGCCGAGGAGCCGAAGGCCGAGGAGCCGAAGCAGGAGGCCCCGAAGCAGGAGGCCCCGAAGGCTGAGGCGCCGAAGCAGGAGGCCCCCGCCGCTCCCGCACCGGCTCCGGCCGCTCCGGCGCAGCCCGCTCCCGCCGCCGCCCAGGCACCGGCCGCTCCGGCCGCGCCTTCCGGTGACGACGGCGCCTACGTCACGCCGCTGGTCCGCAAGCTCGCGTCCGAGAACAACGTGGACCTGGGCTCGGTCAAGGGCACCGGCGTCGGTGGCCGTATCCGCAAGCAGGACGTCGTCGCCGCCGCGGAGGCCGCCAAGGCCGCTGCCGCTGCTCCGGCACCCGCCGCTGTGACTGGCGGAGGCCATGCCGCCGTCGCGAAGGCGCCGAAGCTGGAGGCCTCCCCGCTGCGCGGTCAGACGGTCAAGATGACCCGCATGCGCAAGGTCATCGGCGACAACATGATGAAGGCGCTGCACTCGCAGGCCCAGCTGACCTCGGTCGTCGAGGTCGACATCACCAAGCTGATGAAGCTGCGCAACCAGGCGAAGGCCGCGTTCGCCGCCCGTGAGGGCGTCAAGCTGTCCCCGATGCCGTTCTTCGTGAAGGCGGCGGCCCAGGCGCTGAAGGCCCACCCGGTCGTCAACGCCCGGATCAACGAGGGCGAAGGCACCATCACGTACTTCGACGCGGAGAACATCGGCATCGCCGTGGACGCGGAGAAGGGCCTGATGACCCCGGTCATCAAGGGTGCGGGCGACCTGAACCTCGCCGGCATCTCGAAGAAGACCGCCGAGCTGGCCGGCAAGGCCCGCGGTGGCGGCCTGACCCCGGACGACATGTCCGGTGCCACCTTCACCATCAGCAACACCGGTTCGCGCGGTGCGCTCTTCGACACCGTCATCGTGCCGCCGAACCAGGCAGCCATCCTGGGCATCGGTGCCACGGTCCGCCGCCCGGTGGTCATCGACCACCCGGACCTCGGCGAGACCATCGCGGTGCGCGACATGACGTACCTCGCGCTCTCCTACGACCACCGCCTGGTGGACGGTGCGGACGCCGCCCGTTACCTGACGTCGGTCAAGGCGATCCTGGAGGCCGGTGAGTTCGAGGTCGAGCTCGGCCTCTGAACGCTCCGGTTGTAACCAGCCTCACCAGCGGCGCCCCCGTCCGGAACTCTTCCGGGCGGGGGCGCCGCCGTATTGTCTAAACAGCCCGGGAGGCCCACCGCCACCGTGATGATGTAGGCAGCACCGGTCTGCCCTGAAGGAGCACCACATGACCCCGCCCGTCGTCCACTCGCTGCGCGAACAGATCCGCGAGCACATCGTGGAGGGGATCGTCAGCGGGCGCTGGAAGCCGGGTGAGCGGATCGTGGAGCGCCGCATCGCCACCGAGCTGGAGGTGAGCCAGACACCCGTACGCGAAGCGCTCCGTGAGCTGGAGACGCTCCGCCTGATCGAGTCGGCCCCGAACAAGGGCGTCCGGGTCCGCAACCTCACCGCCGCCGATCTGGAGGAGAGCTACCCGGTACGGGCCGGCCTGGAGCAGATCGCCGCCGAGCTGGCGGCCCCGCTGCTCGGCCAGGACTGCTCGGCGCTGGAACCGCATGTGGCCGCGCTGTACGAGGCGGACCGGCTGGCCGACGGCGAGGCGCAGGTCCGGCACACGGTCGGCTTCCACCGCGAGATGGTCCGGGCCGCCGGGAACGCGGTGCTGCTGCACACCTGGGAAGGGCTCGGCATCGAGGTGTTCACGGCTCTCTCCATCCGCTGGCTCGGCACGGTGCAGAAGTCGTACGCGGAGGAGCACCAGGCCCTCATCGACGCGTTCCTCGCCGGGGACCCGCAGATCGGCGCCTTGGTGAAGGCGCATGTGCTGGGCTGCGCACCACGAGCCTGAGCCACTGGATCATTTGGCGTGCGACCTGCTCTTCCGTGCAGGTCACCGCCCCATTTGCGCGCTATTTCGCGTCACTCCGTGCCCTGTTTCGAGGCACCCCATGCCACTTTTCTTCGTATCGAGAAGTTTTGCCTTCAATCCTTTGATCGATCATCGATCAGCGTCTTACAGTTCACTTCGCGGGCCCACCGGCCCCATCGCTCTGTCCTGCCAGATAGAGCCTTCTCCACCCCCCTCCTCTCCGGAAGGCGGCGATCATGACCGACCCCGTAGGAAAGCTTCCGAGCGAGCTCGACCAGCTCCCGGACCGTGACCCCGAGGAGACCGCCGAATGGGCGGCCTCCCTGGACGCCGTCACCAAGGCCGCCGGCCCGCACCGCGCCGCGTACCTCATGCGCCGCTCGCTGCAGCACGCCGAGGGCGCCGGTCTCGCGCTGCCCAAGCTGCTGGAGACCGATTACGTCAACTCCATCCCGACCGCCGCCGAGCCCGCGTTCGACGGCGACCTGGAGATGGAGTCGAAGATCACCGCGTGGAACCGCTGGAACGCGGCCGCGATGGTGACCCGTGGCGCCCGGTACGGGGTGGGCGGCCACATCGCCACCTTCGCCTCGGCGGCCTGGCTCTACGAGACCGGCTTCAACCACTTCTTCCGCGGCAAGGAAGGGGACGGCTCCGGCGACCAGCTCTACATCCAGGGCCACGCCTCCCCCGGCATCTACGCCCGCGCCTTCCTCGACGGCCGCCTGAGCGAGCAGCAGCTCGACAACTTCCGCCAGGAGTCCGGTGGCGAGGGCCTGCCCTCCTACCCGCACCCGCGGCGGCTGCCCTGGCTGTGGGAGTTCCCCACGGTGTCGATGGGCCTCGGCCCGCTCTCGGCGATCTACCAGGCGCGCTTCAACCGCTATCTGGCCAACCGCTCCATCAAGGACACCGCCAACTCGCACGTATGGGCCTTCCTGGGCGACGGCGAGATGGACGAGCCGGAGTCGACCGCGGCCCTGGCCCTCGCGGCCCGTGAGCAGCTCGACAACCTGACCTTCGTCATCAACTGCAACCTGCAGCGGCTCGACGGCCCGGTCCGCGCCAACTTCCGCGTGGTCCAGGAGCTGGAGGCGCAGTTCCGCGGGGCCGGCTGGAACGTCGTCAAGACGCTCTGGGGCAACGCGTGGGACGAGCTGTTCCAGCTGGACACCACGGGCGCGCTGCTGCGCCGCCTGCGCGAGGTCCCGGACGCGCAGTTCCAGACGTACGCCACCCGTGACGTCGCCTACATCCGCGACCACTTCTTCGGCGCCGAGCCCGCCCTCGCCGAGCTGGCGAAGCTGCTCACCGACGCGAAGATCGCCGAGTGTTTCTACACCTCGCGTGGCGGCCACGAGGCCCGCAAGGTGTACGCGGCGTACAAGGCGGCCGTCGAGCACAAGGGCGCGCCGACCGTGATCCTGGCCCAGACGGTCAAGGGCTACACGCTCGGCAAGGGCTTCGAGTCCAAGAACGCCAACCACCAGATGAAGAAGCTGTCGATCGACGAGTTCAAGAGCATGCGCGAGCTGCTCGGCCTCCCGATCCCCGACAGCGCCTTCGAGGACGGTCTGGTCCCCTACGGCCACCCCGGCGCCGACTCGCCGGAGGTCCGCTACCTCCAGGAGCGCCGCGCGGCCCTCGGCGGTCCGGCACCGGCTCGCCGGATGCACGCCTCCGCTCCGCTGCCGCAGCCGGAGGAGCGCGCGTTCAAGGCGCTGTACAAGGGGTCCGGCAAGCAGGAGATGGCCACCACCATGGCCTTCGTCCGCCTGGTGAAGGACCTGATGCGGGACAAGGAGACCGGCAAACGCTGGGTGCCGATCGTCCCGGACGAGGCCCGTACCTTCGGTATGGAGTCGCTCTTCCCGTCCGCCGGCATCTACTCGCCGCTGGGCCAGACGTACGACCCGGTCGACCGCGACCAGCTGATGTACTACAAGGAGGCCAAGGACGGCCAGATCCTCAACGAGGGGATCACCGAGGCCGGGGCCATGGCCGACTTCATCGCCGCCGCCACGTCGTACGCGACGCACGGCGAGACGATGATCCCGTTCTACATCTTCTACTCGATGTTCGGCTGGCAGCGGACCGGCGACCAGATGTGGCAGCTCGCCGACCAGCTCGGCAAGGGCTTCATCGTCGGCGCCACGGCGGGCCGTACGACGCTGACCGGTGAGGGCCTCCAGCACGCGGACGGCCACTCGCACCTGATCGCGGCCACCAACCCGGCCTCGCTCAACTACGACCCGGCGTTCGCGTACGAGGTGGCGGTGATCGTCAAGGACGGTCTGCGCCGGATGTACGGCCAGGCGGCCCCCGGCGAGGACTCGGACGTCTTCTACTACCTGACGGTCTACAACGAGCCGAAGCCCCAGCCCGCGATGCCCGAGGGCGTCGAGGAGGGCATCGTCAAGGGCCTGTACCGCTTCAAGGAGGGCACGCCCGCCAAGGCGGACGCGCCGCGCCTGCAGCTGCTGGCCTCCGGCACGGCGATCCACTGGGCCCTGGAGGCCCAGGAGCTGCTGGCCGCCGACTGGGGTGTCACGGCCGACGTCTGGTCCGCCACCTCGTGGGGCGAGCTGCGCCGCGACGCGCTGGAGGCCGACGAGGCGCTCCTCCGCGGTGAGGTGCAGGTCCCGTACGTGACCCAGGCGCTCTCCGGTGCGCCGGGCCCGGTGCTGGCGGTCAGCGACTGGATGCGCCAGGTGCCGGACCAGATAAGCCAGTGGGTGGAGCAGGACTGGTCCTCGCTCGGCACGGACGGCTTCGGCCTCTCCGACACCCGCGCGGCGGCCCGCCGCCACTTCGGCGTCGACGCGCAGTCGATCGTCGTCGCCTCGCTGGCCCAGCTCGCCAAGCGCGGCGAGGTCCCGGCCTCGGCGGTCAAGGAGGCCCGGGAGCGCTACGGCCTCTGAGCCCCACTCCCGTACAGATCCGAGACCCCCGGTCACCGGGGCGAGCGCGTCCGACAACGTGCCCGCCCCGGCGGCCGGGGGTTTCGGCGCGGACGGCCGGGCTGCGGCCCATGGGCCTCGCTGCCGCCACAATGGGCGCATGCGTGCTGCTCGGCTGATCAAGATGGTCCTCCTTCTTCAGTCCCGTCCCGTCATGTCCGCCGCCGAACTGGCGGCGGAGCTGGAGGTGTCGGAGCGCACGGTGACCCGCGACGCCCAGGCGCTCTCCGAGGCCGGTGTCCCGGTCTACGCGGAGCGCGGCCGGGCGGGCGGCTACCGGCTCATCGGCGGCTACCGCACCCGGCTGACCGGCCTCGCCCGCAACGAGGCGGAGGTCCTCTTCCTCTCCGGCCTGCCCTCCGCACTGCGCGAGATGGGCCTGGAGGACGCGGCGTCGGCCGCCCGCCTCAAGGTCTCGGCCGCCCTCCTTCCCTCCCTCCGTGACGCCTCGGCCTCCGCCGCCCAGCGCTTCCACCTGGACGCCCCGTCCTGGTACCACGAGCCCGAGCCGCCCGACCTCCTGCCCGTGATCGCCGACGCCGTCTGGGACGACCGCCTGCTCCGGGCCCGCTACCGCAAGGGCGGAGGCCGCGAGAACGGACGGAACGGAACGGAGGTGGCGCGGGAGCTCGCTCCGTACGGACTCGTCCTCAAGGCCGGTGTCTGGTACCTCTGCGCCAGGGGCGCGGACGACTTCCGGGTCTACCGGATCGACCGGTTCACCTCGGTGGAGCCGGCCGACGAGCGCTTCGACCGGGACGAGAGCTTCGACCTGCCCGCGTTCTGGGAGGAGCGGGCCGCCGACTTCGCCCGGTCCCTCCTCCGTACCGAGGTGACCGTACGGGTGTCCGAGAGCGGTGCGCGGCAGCTCGCGTACACCGGCGACCGGGCGGCCGCCGCTACGGCCCTCTCCGAGGCCTCTCCCGCCGGTCCGGACGGGTGGCGCACGGTGGTCCTTCCCGTGGAATCACTGGACGTGGCATACAGCCAGCTCCTTTCGCTGGGTCCCGAGTTGGAGGTCGTGGCGCCGGACGAGCTGCGTCGCCGACTCGCCGAGGCGGTCGAACGCCTGCGTGACCTTTATCGCTGAAAGGCTTCTTTTCGCCGTCTGAGCGTGCGAGGGGTCCCGGCAGGCTGGATGCTGGACCCGTGATGGACGAGACGGAATTCTGGGAGCTCATCGACAGCAGCCGCGCGGGAGCCGAGGGCGACCCCGAGGAGCAGGCCGACCTGCTCGTGGAACGGCTGGTGCGGCTCGACCCCGATTCCGTGCTGGACTTCGCCCGGCACTTCGAGGCCCGCTACAACCGCGCCTATGGCTGGGACCTGTGGGGCGCGGCCGCCGTACTGCTCGGCGGCGCGAGCGACGACGCCTTCGACTACTTCCGGTGCTGGCTGATCGGCCAGGGCCGGGAGGTCTTCGAGGGCGCGCTGCACGACCCGGACGGTCTGGCGGAACTGCTGGACGACTTCGACGAGGAGATCGACGGCGACGGCGAGGAGCTGGGCTACGCCGCCGACGAGGCGTACGAGCAGCTCACGGGCGCGGTCGCGCCCGATCTGGGACTGCCGCCGCAGCCGACCGAGCCGCTGGGCTCCCCGGTCGACTTCGAGGACGAGGAGGCGCTGGCCGCCCGCTACCCGGAGCTCTGGGACCGCTTCGCACCGCGCTGAGCCGCCCGGCCGTCGATCAGGACGATCAGGGGGCCAGCGAACGGCCCATCAGCACGTCGTCGACATAGCGCCCGTGCAGGAAGAACTCCCCGCTCAGCACGCCTTCCACGGCGAACCCCTCGGAGGCGTACAGCGCGCGGGCCGGAGTGTTGTGGCCGAGCACGCGCAGCGTGATCCGGTTGGCTCCCTGGCGCCGTGCCTCGGCGCACGCGGCCCGCAGCAGGGTCCGCCCGACCCCGGCTCCGCGCGCCCAGGACGCCACCGCGAGGCCTTGTATCTGGCGGACATGAGCGTTGCAGGCGAGGGGCGTGGGCGGGACCAGGCGTATGTAACCGGCGATGCGCGTCCCGTCCGCGTCGGTCGCGGCCTCGGCCTCGACCACCAGGAAGTCCTCGGGCTGGTGGCGCTCGTCGAAGAACGGCTCGTACGGAGGCTGGGGCCGCGGCACCACCGCGTGCAGCGTCGACCAGGTGGAGCGGTCGAGCTCGCCGAGGGCTTCCTCGTCGGCGGGCAGAGCGGGACGGACGGAGACGGCGTGGAGGGTGGTGGTTGCGGACATGACGTCACTGTCCCATGCCGGGTTCTTCGCACTCCATGGTGTTTTCCCCCGTATCCGCGCCGGCTTTCCCCCGTATCGGCTGCAGGGTCTCCCGTAGCGGCCGCTGCCGGGTTCTCCCCTGGCGGCTGCTGCCGTGTTTCCCGTATTCCGTGGGGCAGGATGGCACCATGCCGACCTCCCGTATCGCCGTCACTGGATCGTCCGGACTCATCGGAGCGGCGCTCGTGCGCTCGCTGCGCGCCGACGGGCACGAGGTGGCCCGCCTGGTGCGGCGGCCCGCCAGGTCCGGGGACGAGGTGGCGTGGGATCCCAAGCGGAGTTACGTGGACGTGGCCGGGCTCGTGGGCTGCGACGCGGTCGTCCACCTCGCCGGGGCCGGGGTCGGCGACCACCGCTGGACCGACGACTACAAGCGGGAGATCCGCGAGAGCCGGGCGCTGGGCACGGCCGCGATCGCCGAGGCCGTCGCCTCGCTCGACACCCCGCCTAAGGTCCTGCTCTCCGGCTCTGCCATCGGCTACTACGGCGATACGGGAGACCGTGCGGTGGACGAGAGCGCGCCGCCCGGAGAAGGCTTCCTGCCCTCCGTCTGCGAGGAGTGGGAGGCCGCGACGGCCGCCGCCGAGGAGCGCGGCATCCGTACGGTGCACGCCCGAACCGGACTGGTGGTGGCCCGCGAGGGTGGCGCGTGGGGACGGCTGTTCCCACTGTTCAAGGCGGGGCTCGGCGGGCGGATGGGCAACGGCCGCCAGTACTGGAGCTTCATCGCGCTGCACGACGAGGTCGCGGCCCTGCGCCACATCCTGGACACCGATTCGCTGACCGGCCCGGTGAACCTGACCGGCCCCGACCCGGTCACCAACGCGGAAGTGACCGCCGCGATGGGCCGCGTCCTGCGCCGCCCGACCCTGTTCACCGCCCCGGCGCCCGCGCTGCGGGCCGCGCTCGGTGAGTTCGCCGACGACGTGCTGGGCAGTCAGCGCGTGATCCCCGGTCAGCTGCTGGACTCCGGCTTCTCGTTCGCGTTCCCCGGCATCGACGCGGCGATCCGCGCGGCACTGCGCTGAGCCGCGCCCGCTCGCGGCGGGCCGGGTGTGCGACCCCGTGCCCCGGTGCTCCCGGCCACGCGCGTCTGACCCACTATCAGCCATCCTCCTAACCTCGATGCGAACTCCGGCATTCCGGGGACCTGTTGGGGGCAAGAAGCCCCCACCAGTCGCACCGACTCGGGGAGGGCCTCGTGCGCAGCACGGCACACCACGCGGACGTGATCATCATCGGGGCCGGGATCGCCGGCCTCTCAGCGGCCCATCTGCTGACCGGCGCCGGAGTCGGCGTCAGTGTTCTGGAGGCGGCCCCCACCGTGGGCGGCCGGCTGGCCACCCGTGAGGTGGACGGCTTCCGCCTCGACCAGCTCGGCCCCCTGCTCTGCGCCTCCTGGCCGGAGCTGACCGCCACGCCGGGACTCGGTACGCCGGAACTGCGGGAGTTCGCGCCCGGCGTCCTGGTGCACAGCGAGGGTCGTCGCCACCGCACCGGCGACATACGGAGCGCGAGGGGCGCACTCAGGGCCGTACGCACCCGATCGAGCGCCCCCCACGCCTCGCCGGGCGGGTACGGGAGCCACCTGCGGCTCGCGTCCCGGAGCGGCCTGGGCGTGAAGGGCTCAGGCCTCCGCTCCACCGCCACCGTGTCCGACGCGATCGACCGGGCCCGGCTCGGCGCCGCGCTCTCCCGGCTGGCCGCCACCCCGACGGCCCGGATCCTGGCCCGCCCCGAGCGGACGGCGCTGGCCGCACTGCGGGCCGGCCAGATGCCCGCCCGTACGGTGGACGGCGTCCTGCGCCCGCTGCTCTCTGCGCTCCTCGGCGACCCCGGTCTCACCACGTCGAGCCGGTACGCGGATCTGGCGCTGCGCGACTATGCGCGGGGCGGACTGTGTGTACCGGCGGGCGGTTCGGGAACGCTGCCGGATCTGCTGGCCGCCGCACTGCCGCCCGGCACGGTACGGACCGGAGTGCATGTGACGGCCGCCGATATCACCAGCGTACGGACCAAGGAGCACGGCGAACTCGGTTGCCGCTCCTTGCTGTTGGCCACCGGTGCGGGAGCGGCGGCCGAGCTGCTGCCGGGGCTGCGGGTGCCGGCCTTCCGTCCGGTGACGGTCCTTCACCACACGGCGCCCGCGCCGCCGCCGACCGGCAGGTCGCTGGTGCTGGACGGCGACCGGTCGGGGCCGGTGGCGTACACGGCGGTGATGAGCGCGGTCGACCCGTCGCGCGCTCCGGAGGGCCGGACGCTGATCACGTCGACGGTGCTCGGGACGCCGCCGCCGGACCTGGACCGTTCCGTACGGAGGCAGCTGGCGGCGCTGTACGGGATGCCGACGGACGACTGGGAACTGCTGGCCGCCCACCACGACCCGGAGGCGGTCCCCGCGATGGAGGCCCCGCACGACCCGCGCCGGCCGGTGCGGGTACTGGCGGGACTGTACGTGTGCGGCGACCACCGGGACACCAGCTCGGTCCAGGGGGCGCTGCACTCGGGGCGGCGGGCGGCGGAGGCGATCCTGACGGACCTGGGGGTGGCTCCGGCGCGTCAGAGGGGTACACGGGTGCCGGAAGCGGCGTAGGTGTCGTAGCGAGGTGTGCGGGCTCCGCCTTCCCAAGTTCGCCTTCCGGCTTCCGGCTTCCGGCTTCCGGCGGAGCCCGCGCGGTTTCAGCCGAGCGCCGCCACCCGGTCGCGGTAGCCGCGTACCGGCGCGGCGTCCCGGTACGGCTCCAGGCTGCGCTCGAAGGCGCGTACGTACTCGGCGGCCCGGACCGAGCGCATCTCGGAGGCCTGCTGAGCCGCCTCGGCCCCCAGCCGGCAGGCCTGCTCCAGCTCGCCGAGGCCCAGCCGCGCGGAGGCCAGTACCACCCGGCAGAACAGCCGGCTACGGGCGTACGCCGGAGCGCGCAGCTGGAGCGATCGCTCCGCGTGCTGGGCGGCGGCCCGGTACTGCTGGAGGTCGCGGTGGCAGTGGCCGAGCTCGTGGGCGAGCTGGGCCTCGTCGAAGGCGCGGGCCCACGGCGGCGCCTCGTCGCCGGGGCGCGCGGTCTCCAGGGCGTGCTCGGCCCGGGTCAGCGCGGCGGTGCAGGCCCGCGCCTCGCCGAGGATCCCGTGGCCGCGCGCCTCGACCGAGTGGAGCAGGGCCTGGACGAGCGGCGGTGCGGCGGAGCCGATGCCCTGCTGCGCGACCCGGGCGAGCTGGACGGCCTCCCTGCCGTGGCCGAGGTAGACGGCCTGGCGGCTCATGGTGATCAGGACGTACGCCCCGTAGCCGCGGTCACCGGCGGCCTGGGCGAGTCGCAGGGCCTGGACGAAGTACCGCTGGGCCAGGCCGTGGGCGGCGATGTCGAAGGAGGTCCAGCCGGCCAGCCGGGTCAGGTCGGCGACCGCGGCGAAGAGGCGGCGCCCGGTGGCTTCGCCGTAACTCCCGCGGAGCATCGGCTCGGCCTCGTGCTCCAGATACCGCACGAGGGCCTGACGGGCGTGGCCGCCGCCGTAGGTGTGGTCGAGGGTGCGGAAGAGCTCGCCGACCGAGCGCAGCGCCGCGACGTCACCGTTGCCGACCCGGAGGCCGGGCCCGCGCTCGGTCTGCCGCTGGCGCGGGACGACGGGGAGCGTCTCCGTACCGGATGACGCTCCGGAACCGGGCAGGGCTCCCGCTCCCGGCCCCGCTGCTGGGCGGGCCGTACCGGACGGGTCCGTCACCGTCGAGGGCCGGCCGCCGGCCGGGACCGGATGGCCGGTGGTGGGCCTGCCGACCGGGCGCACGGGCCCGCCGGGACGGGCCACACCGCGGGCGTCGGCGCACTGGGCCCCTGCCGCCCCGTCCGTACGGCCGTGTGCCGGTGCCGGAGCTCCGGCACCGCCTCTGCGGTGCGCGGCGGGCGGCTGGGCCGCGCCGCCGTCGCGGGCCACCCACTCGTCGGCGCGGCCGATCAGCCAGTCGCGGCTCGGGACGACCAGACCGGCGGGCGTGAAGGCGATCTTGCGCAGCTCGGTGTGCGTACCGGAGTCCTTGCGCCAGAGGCCGCTGACGATGTCGACGGCCTCGGTGGGTGTGGCCGCGAACTCCAGGCCCGCGTAGACGGGCGCGCAGGCGTCGAGGCCGAGGTCCTGGGCCGAGAGCCGCCGTCCGAGACGCCGGGTGAAGACCTCGGCGATCAGGGCGGGCGTGGTGCCGCGCGGCTGCTGTCCCCGCAGCCAGCGGGTGACCGAGGTCTTGTCGTACCGCAGGTCGAGGCCGTGTTCGAGGCCGAGCTGATCGACCCGGCGGGCGAGGCCCGCATGGGAGAACCCGGCTTCCGCGATGAGTGCGGCGAGGCGGCGGTTGGGCGTGCGCTGCGGGGGTCGTTCCGACATCAGCTGTACGGTCTCCTGCCTTCGGGGGCCCGGGCAGCCCCTGGGGAACGGCGCGAATTTAGCGTCCGCCGGGGCGGTCGGAGCCACCCTTTGCTCCACGTTCATCCGATCGTGTGAGGATTGCGGACAGAGCTGACAGAAGGGACCAGACCTCTCTCAGGTCGAAACACGCAGCCAGGAGGCGCCTCCTCCACCTGCCGGAGGGCCGGACGGGTGACGGCCGTACAGTGGTTGAGGGCGCGATCAGTGCAGGGTGCCGTCATCCCGGGGACACCCCTTCGGGCACACGGCGTCCGACGTAGGGAGGCATCTGTCGTGAGCGAGCTGCGGTTCGTCCGTCTGGGCTTCGGTGACGAGGCCGTCGAGTACACGGAGGCCTGGCAGAAGCAGCGTGAGGTGCACGCGGCCCGGTTCGAGGACCTGGTGCCGGACACCTGCCTGCTCCTGGAGCACCCGCCGGTCTACACGGCGGGCCGTCGTACCGCCGACAACGAACGTCCGCTGGACGGCACCCCGGTCATCGATGTGGACCGCGGCGGCAAGATCACCTGGCACGGCCCGGGTCAGCTCGTCGGCTACCCGATCCAGAAGCTGCCGCGCCCGGTCGACGTCGTCGCGCACGTCCGCCGCCTGGAGGACGCGCTGATCCGTACGGCCGCCGACTTCGGGGTGGAGACCTCGCGGGTGGAGGGCCGCAGCGGTGTCTGGGTGCTCGGCGACCCGGTCGAGCGGCGCCAGGCGCTCGGCGGGCTCTCGCTGGACTTCGACCCGCGACTCCAGGACGAGGAGTTCGACCCGCGGCTGAACGGACCGGAGTACGCACCGTCCAACGCCGGCCAGCGCCGCGAGGACCGCAAGCTTGCCGCGATCGGGATCCGGGTCGCCAAGGGCGTGACCATGCACGGCTTCGCACTGAACGTGAACCCGGACAACACCTGGTTCGACCGGATCGTGCCGTGCGGCATCCGGGACGCGGGGGTCACCTCGCTCTCGAACGAGCTGGGCCGGGAGATCACCATCGAGGAGGTGCTGCCGGTCGCCGAGAAGCACCTGCGGAACATCCTGGAGAACGCGGAGCTCGCGCCCCGCGCAGTCGAGCGGCCGGTCGCGCAACCAGCCGTGGAGCCGGTCGGGCAGCCGAGGGCCGCAGCCCCGGCGTAACGCGGTGTATTACCGGAAGGTAGTACCGGTCAGTAGCTCCGACCGCCGCCACCGGCCGGGGAATAGGCCCCGTCGGCCGCAGGTTGCCCAGACGCAAGGCCGTTTGATTTACGGGCGTACCCTGGTGTTCGCCGAAGAATCCCATGCGAATCCCACGCAGCAGAAAGCAAAGGGGAGCCGGAGTGTCCGCTGTCGCACCCGACGGGCGCAAGATGCTGCGCCTGGAGGTCCGAAACAGCCAGACCCCCATCGAGCGCAAGCCCGAGTGGATCAAAACGCGGGCGAAGATGGGCCCCGAGTACAAGCAGCTGCAGAATCTCGTGAAGGGCGAGGGGCTGCACACGGTCTGCCAGGAGGCGGGCTGCCCCAACATCTTCGAGTGCTGGGAGGACCGCGAGGCCACCTTCCTCATCGGCGGCGACCAGTGCACGAGGCGCTGCGACTTCTGCCAGATCGACACCGGCAAGCCGCAGGCGCTGGACCGTGACGAGCCCCGCCGGGTCGGCGAGTCCGTCGTGAAGATGGACCTGAACTACGCCACCATCACCGGCGTCGCCCGCGACGACCTGGAGGACGGCGGATCCTGGCTGTACGCGGAGACCGTGCGCCAGATCCACACGCTGACGGCGGAGCGGGAGGCGGGCGCGACCAAGGTCGAGCTGCTGATCCCCGACTTCAACGCCGAGCCCGAGCAGCTCGCCGAGGTCTTCTCCTCGCGTCCGGAGGTGCTCGCGCACAACGTGGAGACGGTGCCGCGCATCTTCAAGCGCATCCGCCCCGGCTTCCGCTACGAGCGGTCCCTGGAAGTCATCACGCGGGCCCGCGAGGCCGGCCTGGTGACCAAGTCGAACCTGATCCTCGGCATGGGCGAGACCCGCGAAGAGGTCAGCGAGGCGCTCCAGGACCTGTACGACGCGGGTTGCGAGCTCATCACGATCACGCAGTATCTGCGGCCCACCGTGCGCCACCACCCGGTCGAGCGCTGGGTGAAGCCGATGGAGTTCGTGGAGCTGAAGGACGAGGCCGACGCGATCGGCTACTCCGGCGTGATGTCGGGGCCGCTGGTGCGCTCCTCGTACCGCGCGGGCCGTCTCTTCCAGCAGGCGATGGAGGCGCGCGGCGCTGCCGCGACCGGCGTGCCGACGGCCCAGGCCGTGTGAGGAGCCGTGTGAGTCCGCTCACCCGGTCCACCGAGCAGTAACCGCAAGGCCGAGGCGGCTCGTACGCTCCCCGCAGGTGAGGGGCGCGGATGGGCCGCTTCGGCGTGCGGGGCACCGGAATGAAGGGTTCATTGGTGTTTGACCCACCGGTCACGCTCTGGTAACACCAAGCGGTGACCCTAGGTACATGTGCGGCGGCAGCTCCCGCGCCGCCGCCGTCACCGCTTCCCGTACTCAGTCCGCGCCCCGCGTGGCGCATCCGTTCCGAGGGGGAACACCATGCAGGCCGCACCGGTCCGCGCCCACGCCCTTCCGTCCGTCACCACCGCCCTGCGCGCCGTCGAGTCGCTGCTCCTGAGCAGCGGCCAGCGCACCGCCCGCCGCAACGCCTGGACGGCCGTCCTGGAGGACCGCCGCCGGGCCGAGGACCGGGTGGAGTCCCCTTACGTACCGGACGCGGTGGCCGACCACCGTTACTAGGCCGCTTCCACGCCACGTAAACTTCGGTACATGGCGAGGAAGGCAAAAACCGAAGGCGCGGACAGCGCCGAGAACGCAGGGCGGCTCAAGCAGATCGCTCTGACCTACAAGATGACCAGGCGGTCCGACAGCAAGATCGGGCTCATCGTCGCGGGCGTGGGAATCGCCACGTTCGGTGTCCTCCTCGGCATCGGCTTCGTGATCGGCCACCCGGTCTACCTGGGCATCCTGGGCTTCGTCCTGGCCGTCCTCGCGATGGCGATCGTCTTCGGACGACGGGCCGAGCGAGCGGCCTTCGGTCAGATGGAGGGCCAGCCCGGTGCGGCGGCCGCCGTCCTGGACCGGATCGGACGCGGCTGGACCACGACCCCCGCGGTGGCGATGAACCGCAGCCAGGACGTCGTGCACCGGTCGGTCGGCAAGGCCGGCATCGTCCTGGTCGCCGAGGGCAACCCGAACCGGGTGAAGGGCCTGCTGGCGGCCGAGAAGAAGAAGATGGCCCGCATCGTGGTGGACGTCCCGGTCCACGACATCATCGTCGGCAACGGCGAAGGCCAGGTGCCCCTGAAGAAGGTCCGCACCAAGATGCTGAAGCTCCCCCGCGTCCTGACCGGCCCGCAGGTGACCGCCACCAACGACCGGCTGCGCGCGATGGGCGACCTCATGAGCAACATGCCGCTGCCGAAGGGCCCGATGCCCAAGGGCATGCGGATGCCGCGCGGCGGAAAGATGCGCTGACCGCGGACGTACGCGAGGTACACAGGACGGCCCCGGACCGACGAGGTCCGGGGCCGCTGTGTTCCGCGAGGTTCGTACGAGCGACTACATCCGGACCTGTACGGCGTGGCCGAGGCGGTCGTGGAGGCCGCGCCCGTCGCGGTCCCAGACGAGGGCCGGGATGACGAGCAGCAGCAGGACGGTCCGTACGACGACGCGTACGAAGCCGAGACGGCCGCCGTCCTCGGAGACCACGCGGAGCCCGAGGAGGCGCTTGCCGGGCGTGCAGCCGATGGTGCCGACGGTGAGGGCGCTCATGAGGAGGAAGACGCCGAGCGCCCAGTTCCCCGCCGCCTGCTGGTCACCGCGAGCGAGCAGCCCGTATGCGATCACCATGCAGAGCGACCAGTCGATGAAGATGGCCCCGAAGCGGCGTCCGAGCGGCGCGATGGCCCCCGGCCCCTCCTCGGGCAGCCCGAGCCGCTTGCCGCGGTAGCCGAAGTCGGCACCCATCTCTTCGGCGGCCGCGCGGGGCCCCGAGAGCCACGATCCGATTGCTTGCCTGTTGTCCACCCGTCCACGGTACTGCGCCCGTGTTTGAGCCCGGCCGGGCGGGGCACGGAAACAGCCGCGCGGAGACAGCCGCTGAGATGCCGGTCACCCTCGCCCCGGTTAACTTGGGCGAAACAAATGGGTCATGCTTGAGAAATCACGCCTGCCTATGGTCGGGACCAGCGTGTGCCACCGCACTGGCCGCACCACGAGCTACAACCCCGCCCGTCCCGGGTCGGGAGTAGGAGGAGTTGGATGTTCCAGAACGCCGACGAAGTGCAGAAGTACGTAGCGGACAACGACGTCAAGTTCATCGATGTCCGGTTCTGCGACCTGCCCGGGGTGATGCAGCACTTCACGATCCCGGCAGCGACCTTCGACCCGGCCGAGGAACTCGCCTTCGACGGCTCGTCGATCCGCGGTTTCCAGGCGATCCACGAGTCCGACATGGCGCTGCGCGCCGACCTGTCGACGGCTCGGGTGGACCCCTTCCGCCGTGACAAGACCGTCAACATCAACTTCTTCATCCACGACCCGATCACGGGCGAGCAGTACAGCCGCGACCCGCGCAACATCGCCAAGAAGGCCGAGGCCTACCTCGCCTCGACCGGCATCGCGGACACCGCGTACTTCGGCCCGGAGGCCGAGTTCTACGTCTTCGACAACGTCCGTTTCCAGACGTCGGCGAACGAGAGCTTCTACCACATCGACTCCGAGGCCGGCGCCTGGAACACCGGTGCGGTCGAGAACAACCGCGGCTACAAGGTCCGCTACAAGGGCGGCTACTTCCCGGCCCCGCCGGTGGACCACTTCGCCGACCTGCGTGCCGAGATCTCCCTGGAGCTGGACAAGAACGGCCTCCAGGTCGAGCGCCAGCACCACGAGGTCGGCACCGCCGGCCAGGCCGAGATCAACTACAAGTTCAACACGCTGCTCGCCGCGGCCGACGACCTGATGCTCTTCAAGTACATCGTGAAGAACGTCGCCTGGCGCAACGGCAAGACCGCGACCTTCATGCCGAAGCCGATCTTCGGCGACAACGGCTCGGGCATGCACGTGCACCAGTCGCTGTGGCAGGGCGGCTCGCCGCTCTTCTACGACGAGCAGGGCTACGCGGGCCTCTCGGACATGGCGCGCTACTACATCGGCGGCATCCTGAAGCACGCGCCGTCGCTGCTGGCCTTCACCAACCCGACGGTGAACTCGTACCACCGCCTGGTGCCCGGCTTCGAGGCCCCGGTCAACATGGTGTACTCGCAGCGGAACCGTTCCGCCGCGATGCGCATCCCGATCACCGGCTCGAACCCGAAGGCCAAGCGCGTCGAGTTCCGCGCCCCGGACCCGTCCTCCAACCCGTACCTCGCGTTCTCCGCGCTGCTGATGGCGGGCCTGGACGGCGTCAAGAACAAGATCGAGCCGGCCGAGCCGATCGACAAGGACCTCTACGAGCTGGCTCCCGAGGAGCACGCCAACGTCCAGCAGGTCCCGACGTCCCTCCCGGCCGTGCTCGACGCCCTGGAGGCGGACAACGAGTACCTCCAGGCGGGCGGCGTCTTCACGTCGGACCTGATCGAGACGTGGATCGACTACAAGCGCACGCACGAGATCGCCCCGATCCAGCTGCGGCCGCACCCGCACGAGTTCGAGCTCTACTTCGACATCTAGGCCGCGGGGCGCACTCGCTGCAGCGCCTGAAGACGGCTGAGGGCCGCCACCTCCTTCCGGGAGGTGGCGGCCCTCGCTCGTGCTGCGCGGGCCTCAGGGCCCCATGTGGTGGAAGGAGGTCCACCACGAGGGGCGTCCGGGGCTGCTCTCGCGGGCGGCGCGGGCCGCGTGATCGGCGGCTCGGGCGACGGTGTCGTGGGAGACGGGACGCCCTTCCAGATACGTGTAGAAGGTCTTGGTCATCAGCAGGGACGTGGTGCTCTGCAGGGGCCAGAACGACGCGACGACATGGGCGAAGCCCGCCGACTGCACGCCGCCCGCGAGGTGCATCGCCTGGTCGATGAGGTTGGCGCGGCCCCGGGCGGTGTCGCAGGCGGCGAGGTAGGCGAGGAACAACCGGGACGCCGACTGGGCGTCCGCGATGTCGGAGGTGGTCAGGGGGCCCTCGGCCGCGTGGTCGTGGCAGATCAGGTGTCCGTTGTCGTCGGCCGACGGATCCTGTGCGGCGAGGCCCGCGAAGTGCACCCAGTCGTGCGTCCGCAGCCCGGCGAGGACCGCCGCGCGGCTCGCCTCCTCGTCCCGGAGCGGCATGGCGTCCGGCGCCCAGCGGCACACGGCGTCCACCTCCAAGCAGGCGCCGGCCAGCTTCGGTTGTCCCGGGGTTGAGCCCGACGGCGAGCACCTTGGGAGCGTTGCCGAGGGTGGTGTCCCGGGAGTACGCCAGCACGCTCAGCGTCGGGGCGTAGGAGGACACCACGCGGTCGATGACGGAGTCCGTGGCGGCGGTGCTCGTGTCCGCCGGTCGCGCCGGGTCGGGGAGAGGCGAGGCCGCGTGGAGCGGCATACCGCTCAGCGGTCCCGTCGCACACCACCAGACGCGTGGTCGCCGGTGCCCCGCACCCGGCAGGGCGGCCGGACGCCGGCGGGAAGCCGGCCGTGGCCGGTCGAGGTCGTCCAGCACCGGGCGGGCGACGGTGCGCCAGAGCCAGTCGAGGACGACCGAGAGCTCCTGCTCGGCCGAGGCCCGCTCATCCAGCGACAGACCGCGATCCGAGGCCTGCCAGGTGGACCGCTGCAGGTCTTCCGCCCGCCGCAGAGCCTCGAACCAGGTCAGTTCGGGCAGAGGCAGCACCCGGACCGTACCGTCGCGGACGATGAGCGCGTCGCAGCGCACCGCGGAGACGTTGACCACGACCACGGGGCCGGTCGCGTCCGCCGATGCTTCGACGAAGGCCCGGATGTCCGGTGGCAGCAGGAACCGCTCCAGCCCCGGTACTAGGCGCAGAGCTCCCAGTACCTCCTTGAGTTCTGCCGCCGAGGCGCGCTTGGCCGACACATCGGTTTCCGAGAAGCCGGGTTCGACCGCCTCTTCCGAGCCGTCGCGCCGCCACCCGGCACCGCCGGCCGACGCGGCTGCTTCGGCCCGCAGCCGAAGGAACCGGCTCCCCAGCAGGGGCGCGTGCGTGTCGAGTTTCGCCAGCTCCTCCCTGAGCCCGAGCGACTCGGTGAGGAACAGTCCTCTGCCGCTCTCCAGGAATTCCAGCGCGGTGTACGGGTCGCCCACGGAGAGCGCGCAGGCCGCGGCGTCGGCGGCCACCCCGTCCAGGGTCGTGAGCAGCTCTTCGTGGTCCGGCCTGGCCAGGTGCTGAGGGGCGAGCAGCGGGACGAAGGAGAAGGCGAGCCGGTAGGCCGCGAGCGCCTCTCGCCAGTTCTTCAGACGCGCGGCGGCCCGCCCCCAGGTGTCGGCGCGGCGGATGCGGTCCTGCACGAGGCCGTCGGCGTGCAGCGCGCACCACCGATACAGCTCTGTCGCCTCCCGGAACCGGCTGACGAAAGCGTCCGTGAAGGGGCGCCCGCCCACGATCCAGCTCTCGGCGGAGAGTACGAGCAGCACCGCCAGGCCGTACTTGAGGTGAACCTCCAACTGCGGGAAGGCTCCCCCGTAAACGTCCAAGGCCTGCCGGTGCACCCTCTCCGCGACGGTGAGGTCGGACGGGTCGACCGTGTGGAAGGCGCGCGTCCGCCAGAGCCAGGCGATGCCGAGGCGGCACCGGGCCGCCTCGGTCTCCGTCATGGCTGCCACCCCGGCCACCAGGTTCTCCTCCAGAAGCCCCACGGCCCTCGCGAAGTCCTCCCGGCGGTGCTCCCGCTCGTACCGGCGGGCCAGCTGGGCGACCAGACCGAGGACGTACCTACGGCGCTGCGCGTCCTCCACAGGCAAGGCTTCCACGGCGCGTTGTGCCTCCTCGACGGCGAGGTCGAGCACCTCCGCCTCGGACATCGACAGCGCCGGCGCGAACACTTCGCCGAACTCGCCGAGCATCGAGGCGAGGTTGTACCGGTGCAGCGCGGCCCCACGCTCGCCGACGGTCCGCGAGATGGCCTTCCGGTAGAGGTCGTACGCCTCCGGCAGGGCGCTGTGGTCGCCGGCCTGCTCGCCCTCCTCACCGCCGTCCAGTCATTGGAGTACGAGGTCCACCTGCCCGGCTGGTTCGACGCCCCGGTCATCCTGCTGTCCGCCCTGCTCGCCGTGGTGCTGCCCACAGGTGGGGTGCGGATGCTGCGGGGAGGCGAGCAGCGGACGACACCCGTCCTCTTCGATCTCGCGGGGCTGGCGCTGCTCGGTGGCGTGCTCGGCTGGCTGTTGATGACCGTCGCGTTCTACCTGTACGACCGGCACGCCGCGCCCGTGCCGTGGTCACTGGCGGCCGCGGCCGTCTGCTCGTCGGCGGTCGGGCTGTCGGGCCGGGCCCGCTTCAGGAAGTGAGGCGCCGCGCCGGTGACGGTGCGGACGTACCGGCGGAACAGCGGAACACCTACGGAAGGATCACACGATGGGTCTCTTCAACCGACGCGGCAAGCCGTCCCGGGCAGGCCGCACCGCTCCGACGGCCATGCTCGGCTCCGACCGGAAACTGACCAGCTCGCTGCCTCTCGGCGCCGCCGTGCAGTGCGTGGAAGACCTGATGGACAGCTACCGCGACCGCGCGTACCCGCGCCTCCCCCACCTCGTACCCGCAGGTCATATCTGGCACGGCCCGGCGGAGGAGGCACCGGCGGCCGTGTACGCGAGCCAGGACCAGGCAGGCGACTTCCTCCTCCTCACCTTCGGCCGAACCGGCCGGGGCACGCTGCTCGGCGTCTTCCCGCTGGGATCCGGACACGAGCGGCTCCAGATGCCGCTCATCGGGAACCTCAAGATGCGCGACGATCGCTGAGTTCCGTCGGCACCTTCCCGGAGAGATCGGTCGCCCTGACCGCACCCACCGTGCCCCACACCCTCGTCGAGGACACCCTGACCTCGGCCGGTTACCCGCACACGGCGGAGAACCGGGCGGTGCTCGCCGACCGACTGTTCACCATGGCCGTCACCAAGGGCTTCCAGTTCATCAGCCACATGGAGTCGGAAGCGGCCGGGCGTAGGCAGAGCGCCCTGTGGCGACAACGGGCCGAGAGCTGCGCCACGCTCGTCGACCCGTCCAGATGGTCGTGGACGATCTGGCGGCGTGGAACACCGATGCCCTGCCGTACATCCAGGACATTCCCCTGCGCTCCCAGAGCATCCTGCTGGAGGCGGTCGGCAACCAGGGCAGCATCTGGGAGACGCTTGAGAGGAGCTGAACTCCCACGACCGCCGCCCCGCGCGTTTCGGCCGATTACAGGCGCCGGGCGGCCGGTCGCCGTCTCTCCCTCACCGCAGCGAAGGCCGCGCCCGCCCAGCCCAGTACTCGTCCGCCGTGATGCCCAGCAGCACCACGTCGTGGTAGGCCCCGGCGAAGAACTCGTGCTGGCGCAGGCGGCCCTCGTCCACGAAGCCGAGTTTGCGGTAGAGGGCGAGGGAGGCGTCGTTGAAGGCGTAGACCTCCACCTCGCACTTGTGGCTGCGCTGTTCGGCGAACATGTAGGTGAGGACCAGTTCGGTGGCCTCGGCCGCGTAGCCCTGGCGGCGGTGTTCGCGGGTGACCTCGATGCCCGTACGGAAGCGGCCGGCGCGGGCGTCCGTCTCGCCGACCGACACCGCGCCGACGAAGGCGTGCTCGAAGCGGGTCTCGATGACCAGTTGGTACGCGGCCGGGTTCGGGGTGCGGTCGGCGCGCTCGGCGACCCAGGTGCGGAAGCTCTCGTCGGAGCGCGGCGGTTCGACCACGTCGGCGTTGCGGGCGTCCACGGTGTGCAGGGCCAGGGCCCGGAAGCCCTCCCAGTCCGATGGTTCGATGCCTCGCAGGCGTACCCTCTCGCCGGTCCACAGGTCGCTCATCGCACTCCCCTCGCCCGGAGGCGGCGGGCGGTGCCGGGGCCGCCCTTTTGCATGATCGCCTCGGTCGTCACCGGGTCACAGTAGAGGCACCGGCACCCGCGTACACCGACCGGAGGCATCGAGTGGCGGCATCGGGCGCCTTCGCCAGCGCCTCGTGCAGCGGCTTCTGACGTCGACGCAGACCTACACCTGTGCCCCCGGACCGTGCGGACCGGAGGCACAGGGCTGTCGGCGGATGGGCAGGTGGTGTCAGCGGCCGTAGCGGATCAGGGCGCGGACCATGCGGCACGTGGTGTCGGACGGCGGGTGCATGCCGAGGCGCTCGGCCGTGGTCCGTATCTTGTGGTTTCCGGCACTGGCCGGCTGGTAGACCCCGCTGTCGAGCAGGGCGATCGCCAGGCGCATGGCCTTCAGGCGGCGGTTGTGCGAGACGTACCACTCGCGGGGGCGGCCCGCGGGCAGGCGCTTCTTCGTCGGCGGGGTCGGCAGCGGCGGGTGGAAGGGCATCGGGAGCTGTCGGTCGAGCGGCTCGGTCGTGACTGCGGCAACGGCCATCGGCATCCTCCTGGCAGGGTGGTGGAACCCTCACGAACTCCCTCCATTTTACTGCCCCCCACTGACAATCGCCCCTGGCCAGAGGCCATTTCGGCAACCCCTCGCGTAACCTTGGCCCCATGGAGATCTGGATCGATCCGGCCTGTTCCAAGTGCCGCAGCGCGGTCGGTCTGCTGGACGCCGAAGGGGCTGACTACCCCGTCCGGCGCTACCTGGAGGACGTGCCGTCGGCAGAGGAGATCCAGGATGTTCTGGATCGGCTCGGCCTGGAGCCTTGGGACATCACGCGGACGCAGGAAGCGGCGGCCAAGGAGCTGGGGCTCAAGGAGTGGCCTCGGGACGCCGGTTCGCGGGAGCGGTGGGTCACCGCTCTGTCCGAGCACCCCAAGCTGATCCAGCGGCCCATCATCACCGCCGAGGACGGGACCGCCGTGGTGGCGCGGAGCGATGAGGCAGTACGGAACGCGCTGGGGCGGTGACCATCAAGGGATCGGGCCCTCAGCGCTCGTCCGTGCCCGCTCGCTTCGCCGTGGCGAGGGCTATGCGGTTCCAGGTGTTGATCGTGAGGATCAGGGCGAGGAGCTGGGCCAGCTCCTCCTCCGCGAAGTGGGTCGCCGCCCTGGCGTAGACCTCGTCCGGGACGCCCGCGTCCGCGACGCGCGTGACCGCGTCCGTCAGGGCCAGGGCCGCCTGTTCCCTCGGTGTGAAGAAGTGTTCCGCCTCCTGCCAGACCGCCACCATGTGCAGCCGCTCCTCGCTCTCGCCCGCCTTCCGCGCGTCCGTCGTGTGCATGTGGAGGCAGTACGCGCAGTGGTTCAGGTGCGAGGAGCGGATCTGGACCAGTTCGACCAGCGTCGGGTCCAGGCCCTCGCGGGCCGCCGCGTCCAGGCCGATCACGGCCCGGAACACCTTCGGCGCCGCCTTCGCGAAATTGAGCCGGGCGGTGGGGGCGGAGGTGCCCGTGCGGTCGTTCGTCTTGATCTCTGTCGTCGTCATGGGTACGAATCTATGAGGGCAGGCGACTGGTTGTGAGGTGCATTCCGATGGCTGAATCGTGGGTCAATTCGGCGGAGATCCTGGGCAGTGATCTGCCGTTGGAGCTCTCCGGTACGGGGAATCGCCGGGCCGTCCTGATGGCTGCCCTCCGTGAGGCCGTCCGCAGCGGGCGGCTCTCCCCGGGTACGCGGCTGCCGCCGTACCGGTCCCTCGCCGTCGACCTCGGCCTCGCCCGCAACACCGTCGCCGACGCCTACGCGGAGCTCGTCGCGGAAGGCTGGCTCGCCGCCCGCCAGGGCTCCGGCACCCGGGTCGCCGAGCGGGCCGCGCCCGTCACCCCGGTCCACCGCCCCCGCACCCCGCAACGCCCCTCCCGCCCCGTCCACGACCTGGTCCAGGGCCGGCCGGACCCCGCCGCCTTCCCGCGTACCGCCTGGCTGGCCTCGGCACGCCGGGCGCTCGCCACCGCGCCCAACGACGCGTTCGGGCCCGGCGATCCGCACGGGCGGCCCGAGCTGCGGCAAGCGCTGGCCGACTATCTGGCCCGGGTACGCGGCGTACGGGCCGCGCCGGAGCGCATCGTGATCTGTTCCGGCGCCGCGCACGGGCTGCGGCTGCTGGCGCAGGTGGTGGGCGGGCCGTGGGTGGCGGAGGCCTACGGGCTGCCGTTCCACCGCGAGCTGCTCGCCTCGCACGGTGTCGGCACCCGGCCCGTGGGCGTGGACGGCGACGGGGCCCGGGTGGCTGAACTGACCCGCCGCGACCGGGCCGTACTCCTCACGCCCGCCCACCAGTTCCCCACCGGCGGACCTTTGCACCCCGCGCGGCGGGCCGCCGTGGTCGACTGGGCGCGGTCCCAGGGCGGGCTCGTCGTGGAGGACGACTACGACGGGGAGTTCCGCTACGACCGGCAGCCCGTGGGCGCCGTTCAAGGGCTCGATCCCGAGCATGTGGTGCTGCTGGGGTCGGTGAGCAAGAGCCTCTCCCCCGCCCTGCGGATCGGCTGGATGGTGCTGCCCGAGCGGCTGGTGGCGCCGGTGGTCGCGGCGAAGGGCGAGCGCGAGCAGTTCTCCAGCACCACGGACCAGCTGACGCTGGCGGACTTCGTGGACTCGGGCGCGTACGACCGTCATGTACGCCGGATGCGCCAGCGCCACCGGCGGCGCCGGGACCGGCTGGTGGCGGCGCTGGAGCTGCGCGCCCCGCACGTCCGCGTCACCGGGATCGCGGCGGGGCTGCACGCGGTGGTGGAGCTGCCGCCCGGCACCGAGCGTTCGGTGGTCCGGGCGGCGGCCTGGCAGGGGCTCGCGGTGGAGGGGCTCGCCGACTACCGGCACCCGGGGGCGGAGCCGGCGGCGGACGAGCGGGACGGGCTCGTCGTGGGATACGCGACGCCTGCCGAACACGCCTACCCGGAAGCGCTGGAGGCCCTGTGCCGGGCGCTTCCGCCGGCGTGAGCCAACCGGCTACCGGGCCGCCTGGCTCTCCGCCTCCGCCAGCAGCTCCGTCAGCCGGAGGCCGAAGCGGGCGTCGCAGGCGTGCGGGACCCCCGTACGTACCGCTTCGGACAGCGCGTCCACCGCTCCCCGGAACGCCGCCGCCGCGCCGTCCCAGCCCGGCACCGCGGCGACCCCGTGCTCGCCCCGCACCTCGATGTCCATGCCCGCCGCGGCCGGCGGGGCGCTGAGGCCGAGGGTCACCGTGCTGGAGGCGCCGGAGGTGTGGCGCAGGATCAGATGGGTGGTGTCGGCGGGGCCGCGAGCGGCGGTCAGGTGCTCGACCTCGCCCAGCACCGGGATCAGCACCGAGAGCGCGTGCGGGCCGACGTCCCAGAGGCCGCCCTTCTCGCGCCGCCACGGCGAGTCGGCGTACTCGCTGGCCGAGCCCTCCGCGTACAGCGAGCCGAGCCACTGGGCGCGGGCGGTGAACCAGCCGCCCAGCGCCGTCTGTTCGGCGATCCACGCGGAGGTCTCGGGCGCGAAGCGGAGCGTGCAGAAGACGACCGAGGCGACCCCGGCCTTCTCCGCCGCCTCCGCGACCGCGCGGGCCCCTTCGACCGTCGTGGCGACCGGCTTGTCCATCAGGATGTGGCAGCCCGCCTCCGCCGCCCGGACCGCGAGCGGCGCCTGGATGTCCGGCGGCAGCGCGAAGGCCACCGCGTCGCTCGCCTCCAGCAGCGCGTCGATCCCCGCCTCCCCCGTGTACGCCCGGGTCCCGTGGGCCGTCGCGAGGGCCTCCGCCGCCTCGGCCCGGCGGCCCCACACGCCGCTCAGCTCGACGCCGGGGTGGGCGGCGAGCGCGGGGGCCTGGGTGTTCCGCGCCCAGGGGCCGGTGCCGAGGAGGCCGATGCGGAGGGGGGTGGAGGGGGTGGCCGTGCTCGTGGTGCTGGTGGTGTCGGCGGGTGTCGTCATGGGGGTCAGTGTGCCTGGTGTGCCGCGACGGTGAGGTGCCACCCGAATGCGGTGGCGAAGAGCGGGCGGGCAAGGTTACGTTTCCTGGGCCGGCCGCGGGACTTCGGCTGCGACTTCCGAGACGTGCCTGTGAAGCGATGCTTTCGTTGTTCGCGCCTCCATTCCCCGGCCGGCATCCGCAGTCTTCACCGGGGGAAGTCCATGAACACGCCGCCCGAGCCCCTTGCCGATCTCCGCGAGACCCTTGCCGATCTCGTCGCCGCCGAAGACGTCCTGCTCTTCGCGAATGCGGCGATCACCGCGACCGGACAGCGCGAGTTCCGTTCCGGCGTCCTCGACCAGCAACTGTCGCTGGACTTCCTGCACGCCTACGTACGGGTCAATTACCGCCGTGTGTACGCCGCTTCGCTGGCCCTCGACATCAACGACCACAATGCCGCCCGCATCGTGCTCGGCCTCCTGGAGACCGCGGGCGAGGCGAGCGCCGAGGAGCGGCGCACCGAGGGCCGGCTGATCGCCGCCCGGCTGGCGCTGCTGCCTCCGCAGCGGGTCTACCGCCTCTTCGGCGAAGTGCGCCGGGCCGGGATCAACAACCGGCGCACCCGGGCGATCATGCGCGACTGGCTGGCGGCCCGGCCCGATCTGGGGCACGACGCGGTCAAGTACCGGAGCGGGGTGAAGACGGCCGCCCGCCACGTTCATCTGCGCTGCCCGCAAGGGGCGGAGCCGCTCGCCGAGGTCGGGGCGTTCCTGTTCCGGCCGGGGAAGCTGCCGCGGTACGAGCACCCGCTGCTGGACGCCTGGCGGCGCGCGCACTACGAGCAGGGGGCCGTGGCCGAGCTGCCGTTCACCGTCGCGGAGGGGTTCGCGGCCCGGCACGGAATGAAGCGGGAGGCGTTCCTGAAGCGGGCCGCGCCCCGGATGACCCGGCTGGAGCGGCTGCGTACCCACGCCGTGACTCAGCGGGTGGACGTCGACCTGGCTGCGATGCCGCTGACCCGGCTGGCGCTGTACGTCCTCGCGCTCCCCTTCGAGCAGCGTGCCGCCCGCCGCACCGAGCTGACCGGTGCCCTGCGCACGGCCGCGCGCCGGGCGGCGGGCCGGCACGCCGGGAGCTGGGGCCGGGTCCACGCCGTGCTGGACGACAGCTTCTCCTCGTCCGGGTCGGGGCAGAAGCGGCGGCGGCCGCTCGCCGTGGCCCTGGCCTGCCACCACCTGCTGGAGGTACTCGCCGCGCCGGGCGCGTACCGGGGGGTGTGGACCTCGGGGCGGGGAGACGCCCTGCTCGTACGTCCGTGGGGGCCGACCCCGCTCGGGATGCGGGTCCTGGACGCGCTGGAGCCCGGGCCGGGCGGCGCGGCCCCGGACCGGCTGATGATCGTTTCGGACGGCTGGGACAACGCCCCGGCGGGTCTGGCGGGCGAGGTGCTGCGGGTGTGGCGCGCGCGGCTGGATCCGGGGCGGCGGACGGCGGTGGTGCACGTCAACCCCGTATACGACGCGGCCGGTTTCGACGTACGGCGGCTCGCGGCGGGGGTTCCGACGGCCGGGATCCGGGATGCGGAGGATCTGCCCGCACTGGTGAAGATCGCCCGGTTCGCGGAGGGCCGGACCGGGGCGGCGGAGCTGCACGCGTATCTGGACCGGCGGGTGGCACTGTTCCTGGGAGAGGACGACCGGGAGGAAGAGAAGGAGGCCGTGTCGTGAACCGGCTGGAGCTCACCGGGCTCACCACCCGGCCCGCGCAGGTGTGGGGCGGCGTCCGGCTCGTACCGCTGGTGCGTGAGGCGCCGGTGGAGGGGCTCCGGCTGCACCGGAAGGTGTACGAGCGGCTCGGGGCGGGGATCGTCGAGCTCGGGCCCCGTGACCACTACGTCTCGTACATCCCGCACGGGCTGGTCGCCGACTGGTCCGGCGAGGGCGGGGGCCCCGAAGTGCCGGGCGGCGGCGGGCGGTCGGCCGCGTACGGGACCCAGTTCGGCGGGCCGGACGCGCCGCGTACGCTCCGGCTGCCCCGGCCTCCCCTCCACCGCATGGCCAAGCGCCGTCCCGGCGACCGGCTGCGGTTCCTGCCGCTCCACCTGGCCCTGGAGGGGTACCTCGCGCTGCACTTCGGCGGGCCGTCGACCGCCTGGGAGGAGTGGTCGCGCCGGGCGCTGCGCGACGGGCTCTCGCCGCGCGCGGAGGACGCGTACCTCGGGTGGTCGGTGCGCGGGCTCGGAGAGGCGCTGCGGATCTTCGAGATCCACCCGGGCCAGTGCGGCGTCATGGTCTACGTCTCCGACGCGCTCGCCGCCGCCTTCGTGGTGCCGCACCCGGACGACTACCGGCTGCTGCACGCGACGCTGGTGGAGGACCTGTACGGGGAGCTGGTGCACCAGTACGCGCTGTACGGGGCGCCGGTGGCGGAGTTCGGGGCGCGGCTCGGGAGCGGGGAGCACATCCGTACGCTCGCCGATCTGCGGGCGGCGGCGCGGGGGCAGGAGCGGGCGTGGGAGGAGGCGTACGACGGACTGTTCGCGCGGGAGCTGCTGGACTCGTCGTACGGGTTCGACCGGGTGTACCGGATGGGGTCGTTCACGCTGTGGCGGTTCCTGCCGCCGTTCGTCCGGGACGGCAGCGGGCAGCACATCGGAGAGACGGTCACCGACCACAAGGGGCGGGTCGCCTACCTGAAGACGTTCCGGCTCTCCGACGCCCAGATCCGGCGCGGCTTTCTGCTGCACGTCCTCGCGGGCGCGGCCTGGGAGCTGTCCCGGGCGGCCGAGGTGCTGGGGTCGAGCCGGGAGGAACTGGTACGGCGGATCCGCGCGGCCGGGTTCTCGGAACTCCTCAAGGGCAACGTATGACGAGTCCCGACAAGGCTGCCTTCTAACGCAGGAAGCCTCGGTAACACGGGGTTCACACTCGGGCAACGGACGGGAAATCGCGTCTTGCCAAGCTGCGCGGCATAGACCGCTGCACCCGCAAAGGATGGCGTCCGTGACGTTCAAGGCTGAGTACATCTGGATAGACGGCACCGAGCCGACCGCCAAGCTTCGCTCCAAGACGAAGATCATGGACGGCACGCCGTCGGGCGACGTGGCGGATCTGCCGATCTGGGGATTCGACGGTTCCAGCACCAACCAGGCCGAGGGCCACGCCTCCGACCGGGTGCTGAAGCCCGTCTTCACCTGTCCGGACCCGATCCGCGGCGGCGACGACATCCTCGTCCTGTGCGAGGTCTTCAACATCGACATGACGCCGCACGAGTCCAACACGCGGGCCGCGCTGCGTCCGGTCGCCGAGCAGTTCGCGGGCCAGGCCCCGATCTTCGGCATCGAGCAGGAGTACACCTTCTTCGACGGCCACCGGCCGCTCGGCTTCCCGGAGGGCGGCTTCCCGGCCGCGCAGGGCGGCTACTACTGCGGGGTCGGCGCGGACGAGATCTTCGGCCGCGAGATCGTGGAGAAGCACCTCGACAACTGCCTGGCCGCCGGCCTCGGGATCTCCGGCATCAACGCCGAGGTCATGCCGGGCCAGTGGGAGTTCCAGGTGGGCCCGCTCTCGCCGCTGGAGGTCTCCGACCAGCTGTGGGTGGCCCGTTGGCTGCTCTACCGCACCGCCGAGGACTTCGACGTCTCCGCGACGCTGGACCCGAAGCCGGTCAAGGGCGACTGGAACGGCGCGGGCGCGCACACCAACTTCTCCACCAAGGCGATGCGCGAGGGGTACGAGGCGATCATCACCGCGTGCGAGTCGCTCGGTGAGGGCTCCAAGCCGCTGGACCACGTGAAGAACTACGGCGCCGGCATCGACGACCGGCTCACCGGCCTGCACGAGACCGCCCCGTGGAACGAGTACAGCTACGGCGTCTCCAACCGCGGCGCCTCGGTCCGTATCCCGTGGCAGGTCGAGCAGGACCAGAAGGGTTACATCGAGGACCGCCGGCCGAACGCCAACGTCGACCCGTACGTCGTCACGCGGCTCATCGTCGACACCTGCTGCACCGCGCTGGAGAAGGCCGACCAGGTCTGATCCCGACGCCACGGATGTCCCAAGGGCCCGCCGGTTCACACCGGCGGGCCCTTTTCCGTGTGTTTCCCCGCTCGTTCGAGACCGGAGGAAGGAAAAGTGAGCAAGAAAAAACGCAGCGTGAGGAAGGTAACGCCAAGAGGCCGTATCGACGGGTGAGAGGAGTCTGATGCACTGCCGCAATGTCTGCTTCAATGGAGCCATGGCCAGCTTCCAGTACATCGCGTCGGGTCGCAGCGACCTTGAGCCGTTCTGGCCTTCCCGTCAGCACCATGATTTCGACCGGGTGTGTTGCCGCGCGTGGAACGCGCAGGCCCTCTAAAGCCGCTCACCCCGGCCTTCGGTCCGCGCGCACGACGTAAGTCCGTCCTCGACGACTCCTCGCGCGAAAGAGCTGACCCTCCATGGCGAACACCCGTACTTTCTCCGCCGCTTCCGCTGCCACCGCAGCCTCCCCGGCGCCCGCTGCGGCCAACCCCACCGCTCGCTCCCTCTCCCCCAACCGCCACCGTCTGCGCGCCGTCGACCGCGACGAGGTCGCCCGGCTCTCCGACGTGGCCGACTTCCTGCCGCCGGGCGCGACCTGGCTGCCGGCCCCTCAGCACACGCTGCCGGCGCTTCCGGGCCAGCCGCCGATGATCGGCTACCTGGTGCTCGTACCGGCCGACCAGCAGCCGGCGCTCGCCGGTGCGGTCGCCGCCTCGCAGCACGGCCGCCAGCTCGACCGGCAGGGCCGCGCGTCCCTCGCCCGGCAGCCGGCGCCGAAGCCGGCCGAGGAGGCGGCGGCGCCCGGGCCGGTCCGGATCGACTCGACGCGGCGTACGGCCTCCGTCGACGGCGTCACGCTCGACCTCACGTACCTGGAGTTCGAGCTGCTGGCCCACCTGGTGGCGCACCCGCACCGGGTGCACACGCGCGACCAGTTGGTGACGACGGTGTGGGGCTACGGGCACGTGGGCGACGGGCGCACCGTCGACGTCCATGTCGCCCGGCTGCGCCGCAAGCTCGGTGCGGAGCACCGCCGTTCGATCCAGACGGTCCGCCGGGTCGGGTACAAGTACACTCCCTGACCGGCCCGTTACGCATCCGGCGGCCCCGGACCACGGTCTCGTACCGCGGTCCGGGGCCGTCCCCGCGTGTCACACCTTCTGAGGTACGGGGGTGGCCTCCGCCTTCTGGTCCGGCTCACCGTCCTCCAGGCTCGGCAGCCGCGAAAGGCCCCTCGGTGTACGCCAGTTGCGCTCGCCGAGGAGGAGCATCACGGAGGGCAGCAGCACCATCCGTACGACGGTGGCGTCCAGCAGCACCGCCACCGCGAGGCCGACGCCCATCTGCTGCATGTCCTGCATGGAGAGCGTGCCGAACACCGCGAAGACCGCCACCATGATCGCCGCCGCGCCGGTCACGGCTCCGGCCGTGCGACGGATGCCGGTCTCGATCGCCGCCCGGTTGTCCAGTCCGGCGCCGCGCGCCTCGCGGATCCGGGAGACCACGAAGACGTGGTAGTCCATGGAGAGGCCGAACAGGACCACCAGGACGAACAGCGGCATCCACGCCTCGATCGCGCCGACCCCCTCCGAACCGATCAGCGAGGCGCCCCAGCCGTGCTGGAAGACGGCGGTCATCACGCCGTAGGAAGCCGCCACGGAGAGCAGGTTGAGGACGATGGACGTGACGGCGATGACGTAGGAGCGGAAGCAGAACAGCATCAGCAGGAAGGTCACCGCCGTGATGAACGCGAAGACCGGCACGATGCCGCGCCGCAGCTGGTCGTTGAAGTCGACGGAGGAGGCGGTCTCGCCGGTGACGTACGTTTCCGCTCCCGTGCCGGTGAAGGCGGCGGGCAGCCGCTGCTCGCGGAGGTGGGTGAGGCCGGCGGTGCCGTTCGGGAGGGGGATCTCGATCTCGGCGACGTTCTCGGCGCGGTGGACGGTGACGTCGTCGAAGCCCGCGAGGGCCTTGCCGATGTCCGGGGCGGTGATGTCGGGGGCCCGGACGACGACGAGTGCGGGGGCGGGGCCGCCGGGGAAACTCTCGGTGATGGTGCGGTGGGCGACGGAGAGTGCGGAGTCGGAGCCGAACTGCTTCTCCAGGCCCAGGGTTTCGGTCTTCATACCGAGCGCGGGGGCGGCCAGGCCGAGGAGGAGGACGGTGGCGGCGACGGCGAAGAGGCGGGGCCGGGTGAGGACGGGGCGAAGGACCCGGCCGACGATGCGGCCGCTGCCCTGGCCGTTGTGGCGCGCGCGCCGGTTCAGGAACGGGATGCGCCCCGCGTCGACCCGGTCGCCGAGCCATGACAGCAGCGCGGGCAGGACGGTCACCGAGCCGAGCATGGCGATGAACACGACGATGATCGTGGCGAGCGCGAAGCCCTTGAACAGCAGGAGCCCCGACAGGAACATGCCGCCCATCGCCACCATCACGGTCAGCCCGGAGACGAGCACCGCCCGGCCGCTGGTGGCCGCGGCGATCCGCAGCGCGGTCTCGGCGTCCCGGCCCGCCGCCCGTTCGTCGCGCTCGCGGCGCAGGTAGAAGAGGCAGTAGTCGACGCCGACGGCGAAGCCCATCAGGAACATCACCGAGTACGTCGTCTGGAACAGGTGCAGCTGGTGGCTGGCGACGGAGAGCAGGCCGAAGGCGGCCAGGCACGCGGTGAGCGCGAGGCCGACCGGGAGCAGGGCCGCGACGACGGCGCCGAAGGCGACGAGCAGGATGCCGAGGGCGAGCGGTACGGCGGTGAACTCGGCCCGCCGGAAGTCGTCGGCCAGCAGGTCGCCGAGCCACTTGCCGGCGCTGGCCTCGCCGAACTGGTGGATCTCGACGCTCCCGTGCTCCTTCGCCACGGCCGCGACGGCGTCCAGGACGGGCTGGACCCGGTCGGGTGCGGTCCGCGCGTCGCCTCTCATCGCGAAGGTGATCAGGGCGTCCTTGCGGTCGGCGGAAGGGACGGGCGGGGCCAGATCGCGTACCTCGCCGGTGTCGCGTACGGCGTCGGTCAGGGCCTCGGCCGCAGCCTTCCAGTCACCGGCGGCGGAAGCGGAGACCATGACCAGTTCGCTGGCGGGCTTGGCGAGACCGGCGTCCTGGAGGATCTGCTCGGCGCGGGCGGAGTCGCCGGCGCCGTTCTCCGCGTCGGACATCTCGACCATGCCGGTCGCGCCGCCGATGCCGGCGGCGAGCACGACGAAGAGCAACCAGCCGAGAACGGCCGTCTTACGGTGGTGTGTGCTCCACACACCGACGCGTGCCGCGAGGTTGCGCCTCGCACAGCCCTGCCTCATGCCCTCAGGTCTCGTGCGGTCACGCCTTGTACCGTCGCGCCTCGTACCGTCGCGCTTCATGCCGTCGCGCTTCATGCGGATTCTCCCCCAGGAATAGATGAGCTGAGCGTCGGAAGGCCTCGAATCTAGGGACCGGGCCCGATCCGCCCCAGCCGTCGGAACCCCCGTTCACCAGGGGCCGGCACCAGGTGCGGAGGTGGTGCTGGCTACACCTCCGAGTGGGTGGCGTACCGGCTGCCGCTGCCGGGCGGTCGGAGGCGAGACTTGCAGGACAACGGGGGCCGGCTCGGGTCCTGTCAGGGGAGAGGGACGACGATGAACGCACTCGCGACACGGATACGGCCGCCGATGCTGGCGGCGGGACGAGGGCTCGTCCTGTCGGTCTACGGGCTGGCGGTCTCCATCACGCTGTTCGTCCTCGCGGTGCTCTCGATCGCCTTCATCCTGCTGGGCATCGGGGTGTTCACGACGCCGGTGGTGCTGGAGGCGGTGCGCCGCCACGCGAACCAGCGGCGGGTGTGGGCGGCCGACTGGTCCGGCGTACGGATACCGGCGCCGTACCGCCCGCTCCCGCCGGACCTGCGCCGAGGCGTCACCGGGCAGGTGGCGCGGACGACGCTGCTGCTGAAGGACCCGGCGACCTGGCGGGACCTCCAGTGGCTGCTGGTCGACATGACGGTCGGAGCCGTGCTGGCCGTGCTGGCCGCGGCGCTGATGATCTACCCGGTCGAGTCGGTGGTGCTGGCGGCGGGGCTGTGGCGGGTGTTCCAGGACGGCAGTCCGTACTGGTACGGGTTCGTGCCGGTGGACAGCCAGCTCACGGGGCTGGCCGCGCTGGCGCTCGGAGTGGTGCTCTTCCACCTCGGCACGCGCGCCGCCGAGCCGGTGCTGCGGGCGCACTTCCTGCTGGCCCGCGTGCTGCTGGCGCCGACGCCCGAGCAGACGCTGGCGCAGCGCGTGGACCGGCTCACCGAGACCCGGCACGAGGCGGTGGACACCGCCGCCTCCGAGCTGCGGCGCATCGAGCGGGACCTGCACGACGGGGCGCAGGCGCGGCTGGTGGCGATGGGGATGAACCTGGGCGCGATCGAGGCGCTCGTCGAGAAGGACCCGGCGCAGGCGAAGAAGCTGCTGGCGATGGCCCGGGAGTCGTCGGCGGAGGCGCTGACCGAGCTGCGTGACCTGGTCCGGGGCATCCACCCGCCGGTCCTCGCCGAGCGGGGCCTCGGCGACGCGGTCAAGGCGCTGGCTCTGCGGCTGCCGGTCGGCACGGAGGTGACGGTGGAGTTGCCGGGGCGGGCGGAGGCACCGGTGGAGTCGGCGGCGTACTTCGCGGTGAGCGAGGTCCTGACGAATGCGGTGAAGCACTCCGGCGGCGACCGGATCTGGGTGGACCTGCACCACGGCGAGGGGATGCTGCGGATATCCGTGACGGACAACGGCGGAGGCGGTGCGCGGATCGGTTCGGGCTCCGGGCTGAGCGGAATCGAGCGCCGACTCGGTACATTCGACGGCGTCCTGGCCGTCAGCAGCCCTGCGGGCGGCCCCACCATGGTCACCATGGAGCTGCCTTGCGTGTTGTCCTAGCCGAAGACCTCTTCCTGCTGCGGGACGGACTGGTGCGCATGCTGGAGGCGTACGGGTTCGAGATCGCCGCAGCGGTGGAGACCGGGCCCGAACTGAGCAAGGCGCTGGCCGAGTTGGAGCCGGACGTCGCGGTGGTCGACGTACGGCTCCCGCCATCCCACACGGACGAGGGCCTGCAGTGCGCGTTGGCCGCCCGGCGGGCACGGCCCGGGCTGCCGGTGCTGGTGCTCTCTCAGCACGTGGAGCAGCTGTACGCCAGGGAGTTGCTGGCCGACGGCAACGGGGGCATCGGCTATCTGCTGAAGGACCGGGTCTTCGACGCGGACCAGTTCATCGACGCGGTACGGAGGGTGGCGGCGGGCGGCACGGCGATGGACCCGCAGGTGATCTCCCAGCTCCTGTCCCGGCGTTCGCAGGACAAGCCGATGGGCGGCCTCACGCCGCGCGAGCGGGAGGTGATGGAGCTGGTGGCCCAGGGCCGGTCCAACACGGCGATCGCCGCCCAGCTGGTGATCACGGAACGGGCGGTGGCCAAGCACACCTCGAACATCTTCGGAAAGCTCGACCTGCCGCCTTCGGACGACGACAACCGGCGCGTGCTGGCGGTGCTGGCCTATCTGGACCACGGCTGACCACCGGCCGGCGACCGCCTGGCCTCTGGTTGATGCCGTATTGACCTTCTTCGCAAGGTAGTTGGGTGTTCGGGCCGCTTTCCCGCTGGAGCTTCGCACGAATCGGGCGGGGAGCTGAACGGGGCTGCGGGTGCGGCCGTATGGGACGTCACGCTTCTCCCTCGAAGCAGAGGAGTCCCATGCGACGCACAGCACGTACACCCCGTACGTCCCGCAAGAAACGCTCCAGCCTGGCCAACCGGGCCATAGCTGCCTCCGCCGCCTTGATCCTGGGCGGGGGCGGGCTGGTGGCGGTCAATGTCTACGCCTCCGCGGGGGAAGGGCCGTCCGGTTCGCCGCCCACCACCCGGAGCGAGAACGTGGGCCGCCAGATGTCCACCATCGACTGTCCCGATGCCGGTAACGAACTGCGCGAGGTGCCTGATCAGGCACGCGGCGAGGTCGACCGCGAACTCGCGACGATGGATACCCAGATCACCGATGCCTACCGGGAGTTCGCCGACCGCAAGGAGCAGATATCCCAGGACCCCGGACTCGCCGAGAACGCCGTGCTCGGCCCGCTGCGGAGCAAGCGGACGGCGAGCCTCGACCGCATCGCCACGGCCATCGGACGCGTCGCGGAACGGCCCGCCGGGCTCGAAGGCCTCGCCGGGTGCAGCCTGCGCGCCGATGACAGTGCCTCCGGCAGCCAGGGCGGCGACAACGGCGGCAACGGTGACGGCGCCAACGGCGGGGATACCGGTAACGGCGGCAACGGCGGTCAGGACGACGGCCAAGGGCAGGACCAAGGCCAGAATCAGGGCCAGGGTGACAACCAAGGTCAGGGTGACAACCAGGGCCAAGGTGAGAGCCAAGGCAACGGTCAGGACCCGGGCGACGGGCAAGACCCGGGCCAGAATCCCGGCCAAGGGCCCGGGCAGGGCGGCAACGGGCCCGAGCCGGGCGATTTTGTCGACATCCAGTCCGTCCAGCCCAATGTCCAGCGCCCCCGCCAGCGCCGCGGCGCCTCCCGGGGCACCTTCACCACCGACTGCGGCCGTAACGAGAACGGGAAGTTCAACCCGGACAACGTCATCGTCGCGCCCGGCGTGAGCAACGGCGCGCACCATATGCACGATTACATCGGCAACCAGGCCAACGACGCCTTCGCCAGCGACGACGATCTGGCGAACGGCGCCACCACCTGCCGGAACCAAGGCGACCGGTCGACCTACTACTGGCCCGTGCTGCGCCTGCAGAACGGCCAGGACGAGGCCGATGTGAACGCCGACGGCGGCGGGCGCGACCAGAACGTCGGCCAGATCCAGACGCCGTCCCAGGTGACCCTGAAGTTCGTCGGCTCCCCCGTCGGCAGGGTCACCGCGATGCCGCGCTTCCTGCGGATCATCACCGGGGACGCGAAGGCGTTCACCAACGGCGATGCCAACGCCAACGCCTCCTGGAGCTGCACCGGCTTCGAGAACCGCCAGCTGAAGGACAAGTACCCGATCTGTCCCGAGGGCAGCCAGGTGGTGCGTACGTTCGCCTTCCAGAACTGCTGGGACGGACAGAACACCGACAGCGCCAACCACCGCACGCATGTGGCGTTCGCGCAGGCCAACGGCCGTTGCCCGAGCGGGTTCCGGGCGGTGCCGCAGCTGGTCCAGCGGATCGTGTACGACGTGCCGCCGGGGCCCGGCTTCGCCGTCGACTCCTTCCCGGAGCAGCTGCACAAGCCGATCACCGACCACGGCGACTTCATCAACGTCTTCGATCAGAGGCTGATGAAGAAGATGGTGCGGTGCATCAACGACGGCCGCAGGTGCCGCTGATCCGAAACCGAAGGTGCCGGTGCCCTGACACGGCACCGGCACCGATAGCGCCCCCTCAACCTGCGCGGTCAGCTCCCGTGGTGACCGGAGTGCCCCTCCTCGCTCCCCCCACCGCCGCTCTCCCCCGAGTGGTGCGGCGAGGCGGTCTCCACCGTCCCGCCGAGCCGGCCGCGCAGCGCCGCGACCACCTTCGCCTCGCCGACGGCGACCCAGCGGCGGCCGACGAGGTACGAACCGCCGTAGTCCTTGGCCTCGTTGATCCACTCGCGCTGGCCGCGGTCGGTGGCGAAGGTCGTCAGTACGTAACGCCCGCTCGTGCTCTTGCAGTTGGCCTGCCGGAGCTCCTGGGCGTCGGTCTGTACGTTGGGTGCGCAGCCGGCCTTCTCGGCCAGCTGCTCCAGGGTTCCCGTCGCGGTCGGCGGTGCCGAGGGACGGTCGTTCCCGGCGCCGTCGGCCGCGTTCTGTTTGCCGTCCGCGCTGCACCCGGTCAGGAGCAGCAGCGCTGCCAGGAGGGTGCCCGCGGCCCGGGGGCCGGCTCCGACTCGCCATTGCGGTTCTGTCGCCATCGGCCCATCCTGCACCCAAATCCGGTCTCAGGTACGGGTGACGGCCAGGCTCGTCACATAGGCCTCCCGGACCGTGCCGCCGGGAAAGGCGGCGGCCAGCAGAGCACGTTCCCGCTCCAGGACGGTCTCGGCCACGGCCCGGTCCGCGACCAGGAAGACGGAGTGGCTGGCGAGGTTGGCGAGGTGGACGTCCAACGCGACCTCCCGGCCCCACTCCACCTGCCGCGTACGGAAGTCGACCCCGGCGGGCAGCTCGGCTCGGAGCCGGGCATCGGGGTCGTACGCCGCCACGTGCTGGTCCTCCTGGCCCTCGCCGAAGGCGTCCAGCACCCGCCGCCGCTGCTCGCCGATCCACGTCACCCGAGGATCGGAGTCGTTCCACCACAGCGCAAGCGCACCACCGGGCCGCAGGACGCGGCGCGCCTCGGGTACGGAGCGGGCGGGGTCGGTCCAGTGCCAGGACTGGGCGTACGTGATCAGGTCCAGCGACCCGGTCCGCAGCGGCAGCCGGTTGCCGTCACCCCGCACCACAGGCACCTGCGGCAGTCCTCGGCGGAGCTCCCCGGCCATCCCGTCACCGGGCTCCACCGCCGTGACCCTGGCACCCCGGTCGTCCAGGAGGACGGTGGCGATACCGGTACCGGCCCCGACGTCCGCGACCCGGGCCCCGGCCAATGGGCGGCCCGAGAGCTCCTCGATCGCGTCCAGCAGAGCGGGCGGGTAGGAGGGCCGGTTGGCGGCGTAGGAGGCGGCCACCGCGTCGAAGGAGCGGGCACGGGCTGAGTTCGTCGTCATCCCTTCATCATGGCCCGGCCCCTTCCCGCACGAGGCGGCGGGAAATCCGTGCACACCTCTGGCCCCGTCCAGTACCCGTCAGTACATTGACACCATGTCTAACACGCAGCCAGCGGCGGTCGCGTCGGAGCGGACGGTGCTCAAGGCCCGCAAGGTCTCCTTCGCCTGGGAGAAGACCCCCTTGCACTGGGTGCCGGGCGACCCGTTCACCACGCACACCATCAACGTGCTCCATCTGCTGCTTCCGGCCGGGGAACGCTGGTTCATCCATGTGTACCGGCAGGTCCTGCCGTACATCCATGACGAGCAACTCCGCGAGGACGTCATCGGGTTCATCGGGCAGGAGGCGGTGCACTCGCAGGCGCACGACGATGTGCTGCCGCACATGCGGGAGTTGGGGCTCGATCCGACGCCGTACACCGCGCAGGTCGACTGGTTCTTCGAGAAGCTGCTCGGGGACCGGACGCTGCCGCCGGGGCGGCCGTCGCAGTGGTGGCTGATGGAACGGGTGGCGATGATCGCGGCCATCGAGCACTACACCGTCTTCCTCGGCGACTGGATCCTCAACGCCGAGGCACTGGACCGCAAGGGCGCCGATCCGACCATGCTGGACCTGCTGCGCTGGCACGGTGCGGAGGAGGTGGAGCACCGGTCGGTGGCGTTCGAGGTGTTCATGCATGTCGACGGCGGCTACCGCAGGCGGGTGCGGACATGGGCGGCGGCCTTCTCGGCGCTGGTCTTCCTCTGGCAGCGCGGCATCCGGTTCTTCATGGAGAACGATCCGAGCCTGCTGGACGGCAAGGCCACGTTCAAGGCGTTCCACGCCAGCGGCAAGGAAGGAACGCTGCCGAGCACCGGCGCGATCCTGCGGTCCATACCCAGCTACCTCAGCCGCTCCTACCACCCCTCCCAGGAGGGCAGCACCGCCCAGGCCGTCGACTACCTCGCCCACTCGCCCGCGGCGCTCGCCGCCGAGGCCCGTACGACGGGAACGTCCTGACCCATGGCTCTGCCGCCTCTCCGCGCCGCTGTCCTCGTCGCCGGTACCGCCCTGCTCACCCGGCGGGCGCTGCGCCGCCGGATCGCCCGGTCGCCGCTGTGGCCGATGCCCGCGCTGCCCGAGCCGGTCTCCGGGCACTCGCAGCGGCGGGCTACGGCCATCAGACGGCTGACCGTCACCGAGCGTGTCTCCGTCGCCGACGGAGTCGTACAACTGCGGCTGGAAGGTGCGCGGTTGCCGCGCTGGCAGCCCGGTGCGCATCTGGACCTGGTGCTGCCGTCCGGGCTCGTGCGGCAGTACTCGCTCTGCGGTGATCCTGACGATCCCGGTACGTACACGGTCGCGACCCGGCTGGTGGCGGCCGGGCGAGGCGGGTCGCGGGAGGTGCATGAGCAGCTTCGGGAAGGCGCGGAGATCGAGGTGCGCGGGCCGCGCAACCGGTTCCCGCTGGTGGAGGCGGAGGCGTACGTCTTCGTCGCGGGCGGGATCGGGATCACGCCGGTCCTGCCGATGCTGCGCGCGCTGGCCGCGCGCGGGGCTGACTGGCGGCTGGTGTACGGAGGCCGGTCGCGGGGATCGATGCCGTTCCTGGACGAGGTCGAGAAGCTCGGCGCCGAGGACGGGCGGGTGACGGTGGTCGCGCAGGACGAGGCCGGGCATCCGGACACCGCCGCCGCGCTGGCCGGCATCGCGCCCGGTACGGCCGTCTACTGCTGCGGGCCCGAGCCGCTGATGGCCGCCGTCACGGCCGCGCTCCCGGAGGGCTGCACGCTGCACCTGGAGCGGTTCTCCGCGACGACGGCGGACGCGACGGGCCCGGCGGAGTCCGGCGCCTTCGAGGTGGAGCTGCACCGCACCGGCCGTACCGTGCAAGTGGCGGCCGGGCAGTCCGTGTTGGCGGCCGTCCGCGAAGAGCTGCCGCATGTCGCGTACTCCTGCGAGCAAGGCTTCTGCGGAACCTGCCAACAGCGCGTCCTGGAAGGCGAGATCGACCACCGTGACGAGCTGCTGACCGACGACGAGCGCGCCGGTTCGATGCTGATCTGCGTCTCGCGCTGCCGTGGCGGGCGGCTGGTGCTGGACCTGTAGGAGCCACGCGGCCGCACCCCGGTTAGGCTGTCCGGATGACGACCGGGGTACGGCGCAGGATGGGCGTCGATGAGCGCAGGCAGCAACTGATCGGCGTCGCACTGGACTTGTTCAGCCGGCGCTCCCCCGAGGATGTGTCGATCGACGAGATCGCCGCCGCCGCGGGCATCTCGCGGCCGCTGGTCTACCACTACTTCCCGGGTAAGCAGAGCCTGTACGAGGCGGCGCTGCGGCGAGCCGCCGACGAGCTGGCCGCCCGCTTCCTGGAGCCGCTCGAAGGGCCTTTGGGAGCACGGCTGTTGCGGGTGATGGGCCGGTTCTTCGACTTCGTCGACGAGCACGGGCCGGGCTTCTCGGCGCTGATGCGCGGCGGTCCGGCGGTCGGCTCGTCGACGGCCAACGCCATGATCGACGGGGTGCGGCAGGCCGCGTACGAGCAGATCATCACGCACCTCGGCGTGGAAGGCCCGCCCGTCCGGCTGGAGTTGGTGGTCCGCTCCTGGGTCTCGCTCGCCGAGTCGACCGCGCTGATCTGGCTGGACGGACGGCGCATCCCGCGCGCGGAGCTGGAGATCCAGCTCGTGCACGACTTCGCGGCGCTGGCCGCCGTCAGCGCCGCGTACGACCAGGAGATGGCGGACATCGTGCTGCGGGCGCTCGCGCAGGAGCCGGCCGAGGGCCCGTTCGGAGACCTGCTGGCCCGGCTCTCGGCGCTCGCCCCGGCCGCACCGGCCGTCCCGGCGCAACGACTGCCGGGTGACAACGCCCCTTAGGCGGGCAGGCCGTTGCGGTGCGAGACGCGGCGGGCGGCGGCCAGGAGCGCGTGGATCTGCGGGCCCGCCTGGTCGATGTCGGTCACCGGCTTCGGGAACGGCAGCCGTACGTCGCGGTGGCTGCGCGGATACTCCAGGCGGAGCGTGACCCCGTAGCGGTCCATCGCCAGCGGCACGGCCCGCGCCATTCCCCGGTCCGGCTGCGGGCGGACCAGGCGCAGCAGCAGCGGCACCAGCTCGCTGTGGTCGTCGACCAGGTGCGTCAGCATGCCCGCCTCGCACGCGGCGACCGGGTCCGTCTCCGTCCGCTCCAGCTCTTCGAGGGTGATGAAGGTGCGGCCCTCGGCGTCCTCCAGGACCGCCTGGCCGAACTCCATGCAGGTGGAGCTCTCGGTGTCCGTGCTGTACGGGGCGGCCAGCAGGCCGGTCACCGTGACCCGGGCGCGCAGCCGCTCACGTACGGGAGTAGGCGCGATGTCCGTGAACTCCAGGCGCGCCGGGACCCGCTCGCCGGCCGGTGCGTGGCCGTCCTCGGCAGGAGCGTGCAGGTGGATGTGGCCCATCGCTCCCGTGCCGTCCAGGCGGCGGACTTCGGTCTGCACGCCGTCGCTCACCACCGTCATCGAGTGGGCGACGACGAGGATCGACCGGACGCGCTCGGCGCGGGTCGGCTGCGTGGCACGAGGGCTGAAAGGACGCATCCGAACTCTCCAGAGGCGGTCAGGAAACCCAAGCGGTCACTTAGGTATGCCTAACCTAACCCACGATGCGCGGGTCCGGGTAGTCCGGCTGCACGGATCGGTCCCGTACGTCACTCTTCCGAGGCCCTCGGAGCCGGTACGTCACCCCTCCAAAGCCCTCGGAGCCGGTACGTCGCTCCTTCGGGGCCCGTCAGAGCTGATGCTCGCTCTGCAGCGCCGCCGCGAGACCGACCTCCGCGTTGTCCGTCTGACCGCGTTCGAAGGCGCGCTGGTACGCCTCGTCACCCACCGCCGCCCGGGCCTGGAGCTCGCAGGTCTGGCGAACCGCGCCCAGCTCCGGCGTACCGCGCTGCGGATGGCCGACCATGCGCCAGTACGCGTGCCCGGTGCCGTACACCCTGGCGGCCAGCGTTCCCGCGCCCTGGGCGGCGATGGCGGCGGCCAGGATGTCCAGGCCCAGCGCGATGCCGAAGCTGTCGCGGAGCCGGTGCTTGCCCGCGAGCATCGCCCGCGCGTGCTCGGCCGAGTCCGCCGGACGGCCCTGGAGCAGCGCGATCAGGGCGAGCTGGTAGTCGGCGTAGGAGCGGGTCCAGTACTCGCCGCCCCGCTCGCAGGACCGCCGCAGCCCGGCGGCGGCCCGCCAGGACTCGGTGAGCCGGCCCAGCGCGGTGAGCGCGAACACGGTGATGAGGCGGCACCGCAGCCGGTGGGCGGACTCGACGGGAGCGAAGCCGGAGTCGGAGTCAGGGTCCGCGCCGGACTCGGAAGCGGTGGGCCCGAAAGCGCCTGACTCGGAAGCGGTAGGCCCAAAAGCGGCGGACCCTCCGTCCGGCGGCGCCGTCTCCGTCATCCGCAGCACCCGTTCCGCCGCCTCCAGCGCCGCCGCGGGCTCGCCGTTCATCAGCTGGGTGAGGCCCGAGAGATACGTGGCGCCGAGCATGCCCTCGTCGTCCCGGTCGTACAGCGCGATGGCCGTGCAGAGCGCACCGTACTTCTCGGCGGTCGCGAAGTCTCCCTGGAGCAGCGCCGCGACGCCCAGCACCCACTGCAGCCGGGTCCGGTGCGGGCCCTCCACCGGGCCTGATTCCAGGGCCCGTTGGGCGTAGCCGCGCGCCTCCGACAGGTGGCCGCAGCAGGCCCAAAAGAAGCCGACCCGGCCCGCCATCTCCTGCGCGCCGGTCACATCGTGGGCCAGCAGGTGGTCCAGGGCGGCGCAGAGGTCCAGGTGGGTGTCGGAGACCTTGTGGTACCAGGAGATCTGGTCGGGCCCGGTCCAGCCGTCGTGGGCGCGGCGGGCGAGGCCGAGGAAGCTTTTCGCGTGCCGGTCGGCGGCGGCCCGCTCCTCGCCGAGTTCGGCGAGCCACATACGGCCGTACTCGCGCAGCGTGTCGAGCATCCGGTAGCAGGTGCCGTCCCGCTGGACGACGGACTGCGCGACGAGCCCTTGCAGCGCCCGGTCCACCTCGTCCGGGGTGAGCGGCCCGCCGGTGCAGACCTCGCGCGCGGTCGCCTCGTCGAAGTCGGTACGCAGCACGGTCAGCCGGGCCCACAGGAGCCGCTCCAGCGGAGTGCAGAGCTCGTGGCTCCAGCCGATCGTGGTGCGCAGGGTGCGGTGGCGGCGGGGCCAGAGGGAGTCGTCGGCGAGGAGGTCGAGGCGGGAGGCGGTGAGGTCCTCGGCGTCGACCGGCGCGTCGAAGCGGGTCCCGATGCGGGTGGCGAGCTGGGCCACGGTGTGGCGGCCGATACCGGCGGCGGCCAGTTCGATGGCGAGCGGGATGCCTTCGAGGCGGCGGCAGATGTCGGCGGCGGCGGCCCGGTCACCCGGCGCGTCCAGCCCCGCGTGCGGGTCCGACGCCCGCAGCCGGTCCTCGAAGAGCTGGAGCGCGTCCGGAGCGCCGTCGACCGGCAGCGGCGGGATCCGTACGACGTGCTCGCCCCGGGTGCCGAGCGGCTGCCTGCTGGTGACCAGCACGGTCAGGCCGGGCGAGGTGGTGATCAGCTCGGCGAGGAGGTGGGAGCAAGGGGCGCGGAGGTGTTCGGCGGAGTCCAGGACGAGCAGGAGGCGTTTGTCGCTGAGCCACTCGCAGAGCGCCTCCACCGGCATCCGCAAGGTGTGGTCGGCCAGCCCGACCGCGTCGGAGACGGTGGGAAGCAGGAGCGCGTCGTCGTAGAGCGGGGAGAGGTCGGCCCACCAGGCGCCGTCCGGGTAGCGGTCGGCGGCGGCGCGGGCGGCCCGGAGCGCGAGCCGGGTCTTGCCGACGCCGCCGGGGCCGATCAAGGTGGTCATCCGCCGGGTGGTCAACGCGGTCTCCAGCCGGGCCAGTTCGGCCCGCCTCCCGACGAAGCTGCTCGTCTCCTCGGGAAGGAATCCCACCTTGGTCATCATCACCGTCCGGCACGCTGGGTCAGAGGGCGCCGGTGAGCCGGCCGCCCCGGCCGGGGCTTCCTGCCACGCGGACCGGGCCGGCCCCGCCTCCCTCACGCGAGGGGGCGGGGCCGGCCCGGTGGTGGGCCAGGACGGCTGTCGCGGCTCCATCGCCGACGTCTGCCGTCACCGTAGTGCCGGGGCGGGTCAGCGCAGGACGAAGACCGCCACCGTGCGTCCCGGTACGGTGAAACTGGCTGATTTCCCGTCGTACCTGGCTCGTTTGACCGTAAGATCCGCACCCTTGGCCTGGACCGGATGCAGCGCGTACGTCTTCCCGGCCGGTGCGGCGAGCTTCTGCGTGGCGGTCTCCGGAGAGGCGTTGAGGACGACCGCCAGCTTGCCCAGGCGCATGGTGATCACACCGGGCGTCTCGGCCGGGCCGGAGAGCGGGAAGGACAGGGCCGACCGCACCTGGCCGGTGGTGGAGAGCGAGAACTCCTTCTCGGTGGAGCGGATGGTGAGCAGGTCGCGGTAGGCGGCCGAAGCACCGTCGATCTGGGCGCAAATGGGCGCGATCTTCGCGGAGGCCGTCAACAGCGGCTTCGCGTACGACCACTTGTCCTGGTTGTCGGTGGCCGGCGGCAGGCCTCGGCCGAAGCCGTTGCCGTCACGGCAGTCCCAGTGCAGGGCGTTGAACCAGTCGCCGCTGTCGTAGGAGTTGCGGTCCAGCGACTTGGAGCGCAGCAGGTCGGTGCCCGCCTGGGAGAGCGAAGGACCTTGCGAGAGGACGGAGGCGCCCATCGCGACGACCTGAGCCCTGGCCCGCTCGGCGGCGCTCGTCCCCACCGGCAGCTTGAAGGCGAGGGTGTCGAAGAGCGTCTCGTTGTCGTGGGCGTCGGAGTAGGCCAGCGCGTCGCCGGGGACGGCCGCGTAGCCGGCGGGCGCTCCGTTGTAGTCGACGTCCGAGCCCTTGACCGTACGGCCGGAGGTGTCGGTGAAGGTGTAGTCAGCGAGGTTGCCGGTGAGGCCGACCTTGATCAGGTCCTGGTAGTGCAGCAGCCGGGCCTTCTGCTCGGCGCGGGTGCCGTTGGCGGGTGAGGAGTTGGGATCGGTGTAGAGGCCGGTGGCGAAGCCCTGGACGCCGGGGTCCTCGTCGAAGGGGCCGCCGCCGCGTACGGCGTCACGGGCCCGGTCGGAGAAGGTCGCGATGCCGGTGCCGGCCATGTTCTTCTGCGTGGCCTGGACGAAGCGGACGTCGTCCGCGATCTCGCCGAAGTTCCAGCCCTCGCCGTACAGGATGATCTTCTTGCCGTCGACGCCGTCCTTGGCGAGCGTGAGCCGGTCCAGCGCCTTGCGGACCTCCAGGATGTTGTCCTTGGGGTGGTGGCCCATCAGGTCGAAGCGGAAGCCGTCGACCTTGTACTCCTTCGCCCAGGTGACGATCGAGTCGACGACGAGCTTGCCCATCATGGCGTTCTCGGGCGCGGTGTTGGCGCAGCAGGTGGAGGTGGCGACGGTGCCGTCCTCCAGGAGCCGCTGGTAGTAGCCGGGCACGATGCGGTCGAGCACCGACTTGTCGTCCTGGCCGGAGGCGACGGTGTGGTTGTAGACGACGTCCATGACCGTGCGCAGCCCGGCCTGGTTGAGGCCCTGGACCATCTGCCGGAACTCGACCGTGCGCTTGGTGCCGTCCGGGTCGGAGGCGTACGAGCCCTCCGGGACGGTGTAGTGGAACGGGTCGTAGCCCCAGTTGAAGCCGTCCTTCGCGGCGGCCTTGGAGACGCAGGCCTGCTGCTCCTCGGAGTCGGGTGCGTGGACGTGCAGGTCGCAGGCGGGCTTGGCCTGGTCCTTCTTCTTCTCCGGGATGGTCCCGATGTCGAAGACGGGCAGCAGGTGGACGTAGCTCGTGCCGGAGTCGGCCAGCTTCTTCAGGTGCCGCATGCCCTTGGACCGGGTGTCGGTGAAGGCCCGGTACTCACCGGGATGCTTCGCCGTGCGGTCCGTGATCGAGAAGTCACGGACGTGCAGCTCCTGGATCTGCGCGTCCCGCAGCGGAGTGGCGGCGGGCTTCCTCAGACCGGACCAGCCGCTCGGCGCCAGCTTCGGGTCGGTGAGGTCGACGACGAGGCTGCGCGCGGAGTCGGCGGTCAGAGCGGTGGAGTAGGGGTCGGTGACCTTGTTGGTGACCAGCTTCTGGACGGTCGGCGCCCACACGGTGACCACGTACCGGTAGGGCTTGCCGCGCCAGTCCTTGCTTCCGGTGACCGACCAGACGCCGGTGCGGTCGTCGCGCTTCATCGGGTGCATACGGCCGTCGAGTTCGAGCGCGACGGTCGTGGCGGTCGGTGCCCAGACGGAGAGCGTCGGCACCGACGTGCGGAAGACCGGACCGAGTTCGGCGGTGGCCGCCTTCTTCCCGTACAGGTCGTCCAGAATTCCCGCTGTCTGTACGCCGGTTGCGGCGAGGAGAGCGCCATTGGCGGCGCGCTGCGTGGCGATGAGCTGGCCGCGCAGGGACTCACGGACGCGGTCCCGGTCGCGCGGGTCGACGGTGAAGGCCGGGTAGTCCTTCAGGTGCGGGAACTTGGCCTTCTGCGCATCGCTCAGCGTGGACTGGCTGAGCCGCAGCCACTGGCCCTCGTCCGAGAGCGCCCCGTCGACGACGGAGATGCCGCCCTTCTTCGCGTACACGAGCTGCTGGCTGGTGGCGTCGGTCGTCTTCACCTTCCAGACGACGGTGTTCGCGTCGATCCACTGCGCCTCGGCCTTGGCGAGGTCCGGGGCCGCGCCGCCGCCGACCTGCGGAAGCAGGTAGCCGGCCTTGCCGCCGAGCAGCCAGACCTCGTGGCCGTACGTGGCGAGGTCCAGGGACTGGTCGCCGGGCAGGTCCTTCTCGTCGCCCTTGTGCAGGATGTAGCTGAGCGAGGTGGCACCGTCGGTGAGCGGCACCTCGAAGGTGACTCCGTAGGCGTTCCTCTTCACCGGCATCAGCGGCTTGGCCCAGTCGGTGGGCTCCTTGGCGCCCGTCCAGGTGTGCAGACCCCAGCCCTCGTAGTCGCCGTTGGCACGGTGGTAGTTGAGCACGGCCTTTGTCGTGTCCTGCGGCGGCGCTTCGGGCGCCTGCGTGGCCTGCTCGTCCTTGCCCTGCTCGATCCAGACCTGCCCGGTCACTCCGAGGTCGATGGTCCGCTGCGGCCCGTCCGCCGTACCGTTCTTCTCGACGGTGTACGGAACCGAGTCCGTGCCCTTCTCCAGGTCGAGCCAGGCGAACGCACCGTAAGCGCTCCGGCCGATGAACTCGGCCGTCCGCTCACCGGACTTGAGCTGCCAGCCTTCGTAGTCGCCGTCGGCACGCTGGTAGTGGACGACGGCCCGGTCGCGCTCGACGGCGACGGGCTTCGGCGCCGGCGGGGTCTGACCGGCGGTGGTGGTGGCCGGAGCACTGGAGGTGCGGCCCGTGCGGTCGACGACAACGGCCTTGTAGCGCAGTGGCGTTCCGGCCCTCACGGACTCGTCGAGGTACTGCGTGACCTTGTACGGAGCATGGTCGGCCGAACCGAGCGTCCGCCACGTCCCGTTGCCGACCTGCGCCGCGAAGACGACCCGGTTGAGCTGACCGCCGTTCACGTCCGCGCTGATCTCGACGGTGCCGGTGGCGCCGGCGGCCGGAGCCTTCAGAGCGATCGCGGGCTTGGCGGCAGGAGCGCCGACCGGCTTGTCCGCGCGCAGCACGATGCTGGAGAGCGCCGGCACGGTGACGGTGACCTTCTTGTCCGTACCGCTGCGGACCGCGCCGGAACCACCGTAGATCGTACGGAAGTTGACTCCGGCCGACTCGGTGGAGAGCTCGACCTCCTTCGGCGTGGTCGCGTTGTTGGAGGCGACGAGGTACTCGTACGGCCGCTTGGTCTCGATGCGCGAAGTGGCGTACACGGACCCTGCCGCCCCTTCGACGGCCAGCTCACTCTGCACGCCGTCCCGGAGCGCCGGGTGCTCCTTGGTGAGCTTGGCGAGGCCCGCGATGGAGCGGTAGATCGGGTGCTTGGTGTCGTACGCGTCCGAGGCGTGGGTGCGGTCGGTGCCGAGCTGGTCGTCGTCCAGGTAGTCGGCGGTCTTCGAGGCGAAGAGGGTCTGGCGGGAGTCCTTGTCGCCGCCCGCGCCGGTGAAGCCCTGCTCGTCGCCGTAGTAGATCACCGGGTTGCCGCGGCCGAGGAACATCAGCTCGTTGGCGAGCCGGGCCCGCCGCAGCAGCTCCGCGTCATCGGCCTGCGGGTTGTCCTGCTCGAGGAAGGAACCGATGCGGCCCATGTCGTGGTTGCCGAGGAAGGTGACCTGCTCGTAGGCGTTGGCCTTGTCCGTGGTGTAGCGGTAGTCGTTGCCGTACACCGAGGCGAGCCGGTCCGCCGGCGCGCCCTGCGAGGCGAACTGCCGGGCGGCCTCCTGGAACGGGAAGTCCAGCGTCGAGTCCAGCCGGCCGCGCGTGACGTACGGCGAGGTGATCGCCGGGTCGGCCGAGTAGACCTCACCGAACATGAAGAAGTCGTCCCGGCCCCGCTTGGCGGCGTACGCGTCCAGCGCGGTGGCCCACTGGGTCCAGAAGTCCAGGTCGACGTGTTTGACGGTGTCGATGCGGAACCCGTCGATGTCGAAGTCGCGGACCCACTTCTCGTAGATCTCCTCCATGCCCTCCACGACCTCGGGACGCTCGGTCCACAGGTCGTCGAGCCCGGAGAAGTCGCCGTACTCGTTGGACTCGCCGGCCCACGTCGAGTCGCCTCGGTTGTGGTACATCGTCGGGTCGTCGAGCCAGGACGGGACCTTCTTCTCCGTGCCGGGAGCCTGCACCGGCGTGTACGGGAAGGAGTCCTGGTCGACCTTCTTGATGCCGTCGCGGTCGTCGAAGGGACGGCCGTCCTTGTCGAGGTACGGGAAGGCGCCCTTCGGCTTGTAGCCGTAGGCCTTCTCCGCGTGGTCGACGGTGTCGGCGGTGTGGTTGGTGATGACGTCGAAGAAGACCTTCATGCCCTTGGCGTGGGCCTTGTCGATCAGCTTCTCCAGGTCGGCGTTGGTGCCGAAGTGCGGGTCGACCTGGGTGAAGTCGGTGATCCAGTAACCGTGGTAGCCGGCCGACGCGTCCTTGCCGGTGCCTTGGACCGGCCGGTTCTTGAAGATCGGCGCGAGCCAGATCGCGGTGGTGCCGAGGCCCTTGATGTAGTCCAGCTTCTGGCTGAGCCCCTTGAGGTCGCCGCCCTGGTAGAACCCCTTGTCGGCGGGATCGAAGCCGTGCTCCAGGCGTGAACCCGTCAGCCCGCCACGGTCGTTGGCGGTCGAGCCGTTGGCGAACCGGTCCGGCAGCACGAAATAGAACTGCTCACGCGTGAGGTCGTGCCGGGCCGCCTCGCGTGCGAGCTTCGCGTCGGAGGGCGGTGCGGGCGGTCGGGACGATGCGGCGGCGGTGGCCGCCGGGACGACGGGCAGCAGCGCCACGCAGAGCGCGGCGATCACCCCTCGCCTGAGGGTGGTTCTGGACACGAGAGGGTTGCTCCTCGGCTGATGTGGCAGGAGGGTTGGCTGTGGGCCGGAGGCAGCGCCTCCGGCCCACAGGGACGTACGGGTCAGCTGCGCCAGACGTCGGCGGTCAGCGTGACCTTTCCGGAGGACGGGACGGTGGCGGTGCGGTTGGCGCCGCTCTCCCAGGTGACGTTGCCGCTCGCGTCCTTGCGGACGTACTTGTACGCGAACGTGGTCCCGGCGGGCAGGTTCACGTCCAGCTTCCAGACCGGGTACGTGGCCGGGTCGAGCTTCGGCGCGGTGGCCGGGTTCCAGTTGCCGAGGGCCGCCTGGTCGCCGGTGACGTGGATGTTCTGGCCGAGCTGCGTGGTGGCGTTGACGCCGAAGGAGGCGCCGGACTGGCCGTTGCCCGGACCCGGGTCGGGGTTCGAGCCGCCGCCTCCGGAGCATGTACGGGCGCCGGTGTGCAGGGCCACCGCCGTGCCTCCGCCGAGCGTGGCGGCGAACTGGCCGGAGCTGTTCACCGTGACGCCCTTGCCGCTCTGCACGTCGCAGTAGTCACCGGCCGACAGCGAGGTCTGGAAGGTCCGGGTCAGCGAGGAGGATTCGTGGTTGATGGCCACGTACGCCTTGTTGCCGCGGCCGAAGGCGATCTGGTCGCCGCCGTTGTCCCACCAGTTGGTGACGGCCTGGCCGCGTGCGGTGTTGCGGAAGCCGACCATGGAGGAGATCTCGCGCCAGTCGTGCTGGCACTTCCAGCCGTCGGCGTAGCAGGCGTTGACCTGGCCGCCGTTCGGCGGTCCGGCGTCGTGGTTGCTGAACTCGTAGCCGGAGTGGACGTCCGGAGAGCCGTAGGGCCAGGCCAGCATGAAGACGTTGGCCAGCGTGTAGGCGGAGCCGTTCTTGTAACTGAGGGTGTCGCCGCCGCGCTCGGTGTCGTGGTTGTCGACGAAGACGCCGGACTTCCCGGACTCCATGAAGCCCCAGCCCTCGCCGAAGTTCTTCAGGTTGGCGAGGTTCTCGTTGAGGAAGACCTGCTTGAGGCTCCGCCCGTAACGGAACTCCTGGACGTCTCCGCTGCCGAGGTACTCGGACGGCGAGACGGCCTCGCCGGCCCCGTGGATCGCCTCGTGCTTCCAGTAGACGTTCGGGTTGGTGAGCCGGGTCTTGATGTTGGCGAGGTCGGCGGCGGGCATGTGCTTGGCCGCGTCGATCCGGAAGCCGTCGACGCCGAGCGAGAGCAGGTCGTTGAGGTAGCCGGCGATCTTGCCGCGTACGTACTCCTCGCCGGTGTCCAGGTCGGCCAGGCCGACGAGTTCGCAGTTCTGGACGTTGGCGCGGTCGTTGTAGTTGGTGATCTGGGCGCGGCAGTCGTTCATGTCGTTGCCGGAGTAGAGGCCCGGATAGTCGTACTTGGTGTACGACGAGCCGCCGGTGCCGGTGCCGTTGCCCGCCGACATGTGGTTGATGACGGAGTCCGCGATGACCTTGACCCCGGCCGAGTGACACGTGTTGACCATGGCGGAGAAGGCGGCCCGGTCACCGAGGCGACCGGCGATTTTGTAGCTGACGGGCTGGTAGGACGTCCACCACTGGCCGCCCTGGATGTGCTCCTGAGGCGGCGAGACCTGGACGTAGCCGTAGCCTGCCGGACCGAGCGTGTCCGTGCAGGCCTTGGCTATGGAGGTGAACTTCCACTCGAACAGCACGGCCGTGACGTCCTTGGCGCCCGGAGCGGCGGCCTGGGCGGTGCCCGTGGTGCCGAATCCGGTGGGGATGACCAGGGCGGCGGCTGCGCCGGCCACGAGGGCGAGCGCGGCAGACAGGGGTCTGCGTGCCATGTCTTTCCTCCTGCGGGTGGGGGAAACGCGGGTGACGGTGCAGCCTCAGTCGGCAACGCGCCATGCCCTCAAGGCTCCTGAAGGTTCTTGCTGCAAGAATGCAAACCTTGCTGCGGACCAGACCGTACGAGGCCGTCAGGCACCGGTCAACCCTTTGGACACGCCCCGCTCACATCCACGAAACAAGCCATTTTTCTTCGCGGTTTCTTGCTGCAAGGTCTTTCGCAAGATATTGCGGGCCTGTTACGTTTCACCTGACTCCGGTCCGGTCGGCCGAGGGTTCCGGCGCTTCACCGTGCCCGGACTCCACGCGCCCGGCCGGCCGGGCCGGTCACGACAAGGAGAGGCACCCGGAGTCGCAAGAACTCCCCGCCGGCCCTTCCTGGGCCGACTCCTGGTGCCTCTCCTGTACGTGTCGCCCGTGTCCGGGTCAGTCGCTCCGTACCGCCGCCGTCGAGCCGCGTACCACCAGCTCCGGCTGGAAGACGTACTCCGTACGCTGCACCGGGCTCCCGCCGATCTCCTCAAGCAGCGCGCCCACCGCGGCCGCCGCCATCGCCTGCACCGGCTGGCGCACGGTCGTCAGCGGCGGGTCGGTGAACGCGATGAGCTGCGAGTCGTCGAAGCCGACGACCGAGACGTCACGCGGCACGTCCAGCCCTCTCCCCCGGGCCGCACGCACCACGCCCAGCGCCATCAGGTCGCTGCCGCAGACGATGCCGGTGCATCCCGCGTCCAGCAGCGCGCCCGCCGCCACCTGGCCGCCCTCGACGCTGAACAGCGTGGAGCAGACGAGCCCTTCGGCCTCCGCCCGGTCCATCCCGAGCAGCGAGATCGCCGCCTCCACGAACCCGTCCCGCTTCCGCCGCGACGGCACGTACCGCTGCGGGCCGATGGCCAGGCCGATCCGGCGGTGGCCGAGGTCGGCGAGGTGGCCGACGGCCATGCGCACGGCAGCGTTGTCATCGGGCGAGACGAACGGCGCGCTGATGCGCTCGTTGTAGCCGTTGATCAGGACGAACGGCACACCGCGCTCGGTGAGCGCGGCGTACCGGGCCGGGTCGGCGGAGGTGTCGGCGTGCAGTCCGGAGAGGAAGACGATGCCGCCGACACCGCGCTCCACGAGCTGTTCGACCAGCTCGTCCTCGGTCGCGCCGCCCGGGAGTTGGGTGCAGAGCACGGGCGTGTAGCCGTGTCCGGCCAGCACCTGCTCCACGGACTGCGCGAACGCCGGGAAGATCGGGTTGGTGAGTTCGGGCGTCACCAGACCGATCAGTCCGGCGCTGCGCTGCCGCAGCCGTACGGGCCGTTCGTAGCCCAGGATGTCGAGCGCCGCGAGCACCCGCTGACGCGTGGTGTCCGCGACGCCCTGCTTCCCGTTCAGGACCCGGCTGACCGTGGCCTCGCTGACCGCCGCCTGGCCGGCGATGTCGGAGAGGCGTGGCGTGGCCGTGGTCCTGGGTGCGGGCAGTGTCACACCGTCCACCACACCGTGGTGTCGGCGGGCAGCACGGCCTCGGCGCCGTCGACGGTGACCGGCGAGCTGGCGAGCAGCAGCCGGCCGCGGGCGGTGATGCGGACCGGTGCGCCGGTGGTGTTGACGGTGCAGACGAAGCCGGGCCGCGCGAGGACGAGGACGCCTTCGGGGCCGTCCAGCCACTCCACGTCCGTGCCGGCGCCGAGGCCCGGGTGGTCGCGGCGCGCGGCGATGGCGGCCCGGTACAGCTCCAGCGTGGAGCCCTCCGCACCGGTCTGCGCCTCCACCGACAGCTCGCCCCAGCCGGCGGGCTGCGGGAGCCAGCTGCCGCCTTCGCCGAAGCCGTACGACGTGCCCTCGCGGTTCCACGGGATCGGGACGCGGCAGCCGTCGCGGAAGCCGTCCTGGCCCTCGGCGCGGAAGAACGACGGGTCCTGGCGGGCCTCGTCGGGCAGGTCGGTGACGTCGGGCAGGCCGAGCTCCTCGCCCTGGTAGACGTAGGCGGAGCCGGGCAGCGCGAGCATGAGCAGGCTAGCGGCGCGGGCCCGGCGCAGGCCGAGTTCGCGGTCGCCGGGCGTACGGATCTGGGTGCCGAGACCCGGCGGGTTGGCGAAGCGGGTGGCGTGGCGGGTGACGTCGTGGTTCGAGAGCACCCAGGTGGTGGGCGCGCCGACCGGGCGCATGGCGTCGAGCGAGGTGTCGATGACCTTGCGGAGCTCGGCCGCGTCCCAGGCGGTGGAGAGGTACTGGAAGTTGAAGGCCTGGTGCATCTCGTCGGGACGCACGTAGTTGGCGGTGCGCTCGACGGTCGGCGTCCACGCCTCGGCGACGGCGATCCGCCCGCCCGTCACCCGCCGCCCCCCTGTCGAAGGCCCTTCGGTCCCCATGGTGTCCGGGTACTCGTCCAGGATGGTGCGCCAGCTGCGGTAGATCGCGTGCACGCCGTCCTGGTCGAAGAACGGCATCACGTCGTTGCCGAGCAGCTTGAGCTGGTCGTGGGCGCCGAGGTCGGGCAGGCCCTCGGCCTTGACGAGGCCGTGGGCCACGTCGACCCGGAAGCCGTCGACGCCCATGTCGAGCCAGAAGCGCAGGATGGAGCGGAACTCGTCGGCGACGGCCGGGTGCTCCCAGTTGAAGTCGGGCTGCTCGGGCGCGAAGAGGTGGAGGTACCAGTCGCCGGCGGTGCCGTCCGGGTTCACCGTACGGGTCCAAGCAGGTCCGCCGAAGATGGACTCCCAGTCGTTGGGCGGGAGTTCGCCGTTCGCGCCCTTGCCCGGCCGGAAGTGGTAGCGCTCGCGCAGCGCGGAGCCGGGGCCCTCGGCCAGGGCGCGCTTGAACCACTCGTGCTGGTCGGAGGAGTGGTTCGGGACCAGGTCGACGATGATGCGCAGGCCCAGGCCGTGCGCCTCGCGGATCAGCGCGTCGGCGTCCAGCAGCGTGCCGAACATCGGGTCGATGGCCCGGTAGTCGGCGACGTCGTAACCGGCGTCGGCCTGCGGAGAGGCGTAGAACGGGGAGAGCCACACCGCGTCGACGCCGAGGTCCCGCAGGTAGGGCAGGCGGGCGGTGACGCCGGCGAGGTCGCCCATGCCGTCGCCGTCGCCGTCGGCGAAGCTCCGCGGATAGACCTGGTAGATCACCGCGTCCTGCCACCAGCCGGTGCGGTGGCCCGGGGCGTCGTCGGACGTGCCGGTGGAGGGGGCAGCGAGGTGCTGGGTCATGTCGTCCCTGGGGTGTCTGGGTGGGGAGCGGCGCCGGTGACCGGTCGAGGTGTGTCCGGCGCCGCCGTGACGAATGCGGTGGTGCGTGCGGGTGCTGGCGTCCTGGCGGTGTCAGCCCTTGACGGCTCCGGCGGACATACCGGTGACCAGGTGCTTCTGCGCGAACAGGAAGACCAGGGCGGCCGGGATGGCGATGAGCACGGAGGCCGCCGTCATCGGGCCCCACTGGGCGCCGTACTGGTTGACGAACTTCTGGAGTCCGCCGGCGAGCGTCAGGTTCTCGTCACCGACCAGGAAGGCGGAGGCGTACGCCACCTCGCCCCAGGCGGTGATGAAGGAGTAGAACGCGGTGACCGCGAGGCCCGGCTTGGCCAGCGGCAGGATCAGCCGCCAGAACGTGCCGAACGGCGTGAGGCCGTCGACCTCGCCCGACTCGTCGATCTCGCGCGGGATGGTGTCGAAGAAGCCCTTCATCATCCAGGCGCAGAACGGCACCGAGATGGTGAGGTAGGTGATGACGAGACCGGCGGGCTGGTTGAGCAGGCCCAGGTTGGCCATGATGTTGTAGATCGGCACGATGAGGACGGCGACCGGGAACATCTGCGTGATCAGCAGCGTCCACATCAGCCCGCGCTTGCCGGGGAAGCGGAAGCGGCTGACCGCGTAGCCGGTGGTGGCGGCGACGAAGACACCGATGACGGTGGAGAGCCCGGCGATGATCGCGGAGTTGGCGAACCAGGTGAGGAACTCGGTGTCGCGGATCAGGTTCGTGTAGTTGACGAACGTGGTCTCGCGGAAGAAGTCCGTCGTGGTCGCGAACTTGGCGGGCTTGAGCGAGGTCAGCAGGACCCACAGCACCGGGAAGACCGCGATCACCGAGGTGACGATCAGGGTGAGGTGCAGCACGACCGAGGCGAGCGGCGAACGGTCGCCGCGGAGGCGGACCTTGCGCCCGGTGCGGCGTGCGGAGGTGTCGGTAACGGTGGTCACCAGTTGTCTCCCTGGGAGCGCAGGACTCGCCGGTAGACCACGGCGAAGAGCATCAGGAGTACGAGGATCAGCACGCCCCACGTGGAGGACTGCGCGAAGTCGCGCGGGCTGATCTCGAAGGAGAACTTGTACGCCTGGGTGACGAGGATCTGGGTGGCCTCACCGGGTCCGCCGCGGGTCAGCAGGAAGATCACCGGGAACATGTTGAAGGTCCAGATGGTGGAGAGCAGGATCACCGTGGTGGAGACCGGGCGCAGTCCGGGCAGCGTGATGTGGCGGAACCGCTGCCAGGCGGTGGCGCCGTCCATCTCGGCGGCCTCGTACTGCTCCGAGGGGATGGACTGCAGTCCGCCGAGCAGCGCGACCATCATGAACGGGACGCCGAGCCAGACGTTGACGGCGATGACCGCGAACTTGGCCCAGGTCGGGTCGTTCAGCCACGGGATGCCGTCGATGCCGATACCGCCGAGGACGGTGTTGAGCAGGCCGCGCTCCTCGTTGTAGAGGAAGCGCCAGGCGAAGACCGAGACGAAGCCGGGGATGGCCCAGGGCAGGATGAGGGCCATGCGGTAGGCGGAGCGGCCGGCGATACGGCGGTTGAGGATGTTGGCCAGTGCCATGCCGAGCGCGAACGTGATGCTCACGCAGGAGACCGTCCACACCAGCGTCCAGCCGAGCGTGCCGAGGAACTGCGAGCCGGTCAGCGCGTCGATGTAGTTGTCGGCACCGACGAACTTGTAGGTGGCGGGCAGTTCGTTGACGCCGATGGAGCGCGCGACGTTGCGCTCGTCGGCGTCGGTCATCGACAGGTAGATCCCGCGCAGCAGCGGGTAGCCGATGATCACGCCGATCACGACGACGACCGGGGCGACCATGGTCCAGGCGTACCAGTGGGTCGACAGGCCGCGCCGGAAACGGCCGGGGGCCGGTGGTGGGGTGCCAGTACCGCGGCTCCGGCCGCGGGCGACGTCATCGCCCGCGGCCTTCACCACCGACTGGCTGGTGTGGACAGCCATCAGTCGGCCAACCTTCCTGTTACTTCCAGTCCTTCAGGAGCTTGCGGTACGCGTCACCGGTGGCCTTGGCGGCCTTCTCCGGCGTGGTCTGGTCGGTGAGGACCTTGGTGTACTCGATGCCGAGCGGAGCGAAGAGGCTGCCGCCCTCGGGGATCCAGGGGCGCTCGACGGCGGTCTCGACGACCGGCTTGAAGAAGCCGACGATCTCGCTGTTGACGGCTTCCTTCTTGGCATACGCGGAGGTGCGCGTCGGCAGCAGGTTCAGCTCACCGGCGGCGGTGGCCTGGGACTCCACGGACGTCATGTACTCGACGAAGGCGTAGGAGGCTTCCAGGTTCTTCGAACCGGCGTAGACGGCGAGGTTGTGGCCGCCCTGCGGAGCGCCGTGCGCGGCGGAGCCGGCCGGGACCGTGGCGATGCCGAGGTTGTCCTTGTCCGTGAACTCCTTGCCGGTCAGCGTGTCGGCGACGGCCCACGGGCCGTTGATCATCATCGCCACGTCGCCGTTCTTGAACGCCTGCATCATGTTCTCCCAGCCGTCCGAGGCATCCGTCTTCGCGGTGCCGTCGTCGACCAGGGCCTTGACCGCCTTGAACGCCTTGACGCCCTCCGGCTTGTCCACGGTGACGGTCTTGGACTCGGCGTCGACCAGGTCGCCGCCTTCGCCGTACAGGAAGGAGAGGAAGAAGTACGGGTCGTCGCCGCGCAGGTAGAGACCGGTCTTGCCGGTCTTGTCCTTGATCTTCTTCGAGACGCTCTTCAGCTCGGCCAGGTCGGTGGGCGCCTCGACGCCCGCCTTCTCCATCAGCTTCTTGTTGTAGAAGATGCCCATGGAGTCGATGACCTGCGGGACGGCGAAGGTCTTGTCCTCGTACTTGGTGGACGCGACGGCCTGCGGCAGGAAGTCGTCCTGGTTCTTCAGCGCGGCGGTGCCGTCCAGCGGGGCCAGGTAGCCGAGCGAGGCGAAGTCCGGCGTCCAGGCGACCTCGGAGCGGATCACGTCGGGCGCGGAGCTGCCGGCCTGGGCCGCGTTCTTGAACTTGTTCTGCGCGTCGCCGAACGGGACGCTGACGTACTTGACGTCGACCTTCGGGTGCTTCTTCTCGAAGCCTTCGGCCAGCTTCTTGAAGACCTTGTCCTCGCTGCCGACGCTGGAGGTGTCCCACCAGGTCACGGTGCCGGAGAGCTCACCCGAGCTCTCGCTGCCGCCGGTCTCGTCGCCGCTGCCGCAGGCGGTCGCCGCGAGCGCCAGGGCCGCGACCAGGGCGGTGGCCGTTATGCCACGTCGCATCTGAACTCCTTCAACTGCCGTACCGCTCCGTCGCGGCGCCGGGTCGACGTGAACGTAACAAGGATGAAAGACCACCGAAAGACCTTGCGGAAGATTTCTGCAAGCCCTGCTGATCGTTACATTCGCGTGTCCTCAAGGTTGCCGTCAAGCCCCTTGACGGAACCGGTGGAACCCTGGCAAGGGCAGGCCACGCACGGGATACGCACGCCATCACCGCAGCGCGACGATCCGAACGCGGCCCGCAGTGGAAGGCCGCAAGAGCTTGCAAGACCTTGCCGAGGTATGGGGCTCGGACGGGCCCGGTACAGGGGTGTGTGTGCCCTGCCGACGCACAGTGGGCAATCCGACACCGGCCCGGTACAGTCCACTGACATGACCGCACGGCTTGCCGATATCGCAACTCAGGCGGGGGTCAGCGAAGCGACGGTCAGCCGAGTCCTGAACGGCAAGCCCGGGGTCGCGGCGACCACCCGCGAATCCGTCCTCGCGGCGCTCGACGTCTTGGGCTACGAACGTCCGGTACGGCTGCGCCGGCGCAGCGCGGGCCTGGTCGGACTGATCACTCCCGAGCTCGAGAACCCGATCTTCCCGGCGCTGGCCCAGGTGATCGGCCAGGCGCTGACCCGGCAGGGATACACGCCGGTCCTCGCCACGCAGACGCCCGGCGGCTCCACCGAGGACGAACTCACCGAAATGCTGGTGGACCGGGGCGTCTCGGGCATCATCTTCGTCTCCGGGCTGCACGCCGACACCTCGGCCGATATGCAGCGCTACGAGCAACTGCGCGGCCAAGGCGTCCCTTTCGTCCTGGTCAACGGCTTCTCCGCCAAGGTGCAGGCGCCCTTCATCTCGCCCGACGACCGGGCGGCGATGCGGCTGGCGGTGACGCACCTGGTGGCGCTCGGCCACACCCGGATCGGCCTCGCGGTCGGCCCGAAGCGCTTCGTGCCGGTGCTCCGCAAGATCGAGGGCTTCCACGCCACGATGCGCGAGCAGCTGGGCCTGGACCCGGACGCGGTGGAGGAGCTGATCCAGCACTCGCTGTACACGCTGGAGGGCGGCCAGGCCGCCGCCTCCGCTCTGATGGAGCGAGGCTGCACGGCGGTCGTCTGCGCGAGCGACATGATGGCGCTCGGCGCGATCCGCGCGGCCCGCCGGCTCTCCAAGGAGGTTCCGCGCGACCTCTCCGTGGTCGGCTACGACGACTCACCGCTCATAGCGTTCACCGACCCGCCGCTCACCACCATCCGGCAGCCGGTCACGGCGATGGGCCAGGCCGCGGTGCGCACGCTGCTGGAGGAGATCGGCGGAACACCCGCGCCGCACAGCGAGTTCGTCTTTATGCCGGAGCTGGTGGTGCGCGGGACGACGGCTTCGGGACCGGTGGGCGTCTCAGGGTTTCCGTCTCGTCCTTGAGGCCGATGTCCTCGTCCTTGAGATGCAGGATGTGCGACCCGAACCCGACCGGAGGATGATCGGGGGCAGGGGAATCTCTATGGAAGACTCTCTGCCTATGGGTGAAACGGACGTGACAGCACAGGAAGACGGGAAGACCGGCTGGTCGGACCGCTTCCGTTCCTTGCGATCGCCCGGTCGCCCCCGGCTCTGGTTCGAGATCCTGCTCATCGCGGTCAGTTACTGGCTGTACTCGCTCGTGCGAAACGCCGTACCGGAGCAGAAGGCCCAGGCCCTGCGGAACGCGGACTGGATCTGGTCGGCGGAGAAGTCCCTGGGCCTCGCGTTCGAGGAAACGGTCAACCACGCGGTCAACTCCGTGACCTGGCTGATCGTGTCGATGAACTACTACTACGCGACGCTGCACTTCGTCGTGACCATCGGCGTCCTCGTCTGGCTCTTCCGCCGCCACCCGGGCCGGTACGCGGCCACGCGCCTCGTCCTCTTCGCGACGACGGGGGTGGCGCTGCTCGGCTACTACCTCTATCCACTCGCGCCACCGCGTCTGATGAACGGCGAGAACTTCATCGACACCGTGCTCGTGCACGAGACCTGGGGCTCGATGGCCTCGGGCAACTTCAAGAACATGTCGAACCAGTACGCGGCGATGCCGTCGATGCACATCGGCTGGTCCCTCTGGTGCGGCCTGACGATATTCGCGCTGGCCTCGGCGCCCTGGGCCCGCATCCTGGGCCTGCTCTACCCGACGCTCACGCTGGTCGTCATCGTGGCCACCGCCAACCACTTCTGGCTGGACGCGGTCGGCGGCATGGCCTGTCTCGCCTTCGGCTACGCGGTGTCCCGCGTCTGGTACGGCTCACTGCCGCACCACCTGCCGAAGTGGGTCCCGGCCAAGCGCGGCGGCCGGCTGACGGGCGTACGGGCGACGGCCCGGCTGCCACGACCGTCGGAGGAGCCGGCCGGAGAGCCGGAGCCCGCGGGAGCGCGGAGACCTTAGCCGGTACGGAGGCGGAGACCTCAGCCGGTACTCAGAAGCGGGCGGACGCCATGTCCGCCCGCTTCCCGCTGCTCCAACCCCGGTGCCCGACGCGTCCACCCGTCACCGTGAGCCGGACCGGCGCATCGCCCAGCTCGTCCGCCGGAGCCTCCACCGGATCCACGCCGAAGGCGGTCAGATCGGCCCGGAACCCGGGCGGCGATCACGCCGAGCCGGACGAACCGCTCGGCCACCTCGTGCGGGATCGACTCGATGTGCTCGACGCGGTGGCGCAGCCGCCCGCTCCCGCCGAGCCCTTCCACGGTGTCCAGGACATGCCGTACGGCCGCGTCCCCGATGGCATGGGTGGCGGTGCGGACGCCGGCGCGGTGCAGATGCGTGACGGCCTCGGTGTACGCGGCCGGGTCCGGCCAGAACGCCTCGGTGCCCTGACCGTGGCAGTCGGCCTCCTCCAGCCAGGCGGTGCCGCCCTCGACGGTCCCGTCCATGAAGAACTTGACCCCGCCGACCCGCCACAGCCGCCCGGCCTCGCGCTGGAGCCGTACCAGCTCCTCCAGCACCTCCGTGTCCGCGCCCGGCATGCACCAGGGCGCGAGCCGGAGCCGTACGGGCAGGTCGGCGTCCTCCTCCACGGCGGCGAGGAAGGCGGGTACGGAACCGTCGCCGAGGTCCATCACATGCGCCCCGGTCAGCCCGGTGGCCGCCATCGCGGAGAGCAGCTCCACCAGACCGGCCCGCCGCTCGGCGACGGAGGGCCGGGGCAGGAACGGAGCGAGAAGGTCCATCGCGGCATGCTCGACGAGGTGCCCGGTGGGCCGGCCGTCCGGATCGCAGACGACTTCGGCGCGCTGGGCGAAGGTACGCGGCCCGGTGACGCGGGCGCGCTCCAGGGCGGCCGCGGAGGCGAGAGCGGAGTGCCCGTCGTAGAGCCGGAGGAAGGCGGGCGCGCCACCGAGAGCGTCCTCGATGTGAGCGTGGCTGACAGGCAGCCGCCCGAACACGTTGTGATCCAGTCCCCATCCGATCACCCACCCTTCGGTGCGCGGGGCGGCTACGAGGGCGGCGCGGAGCTGGTCGAGATCGCGGACGGCGGTGAGGTCGGTGCCGGTGGCCATCTCCAGACCCCAGACGGGATGGCTGTGGGCGTCGGTGAGTCCCGGGGTGAGGGTGGCTCCGCCGAGATCGAGCCGCTCGGTACCGGGTCCGCGCAGTTCACGCAGGTCGTCGGCGTCCCCGACACCGATGATCGTCCCGCCCCGGACGGCGACGGCGGTGGCGGCGGGCCGGTCCGGATCGAGGGTGCGGACGCGGGCTCCGGTGATGAGGAGGTCGGCTGAGGACGGCACGGTGGAGGCTCCTTGCAGGCTGGTCAGAGGGTTACGGAGGTGGAGACGGGTTTCGCGGGCGGGTCCGGGAGGCCGTCGCGGCCGTCCTCCGGCGGCTCGGCGGCGAAGGAGGCTTACACCTCGGGCCGACGGCGCCGGAGCCGGCGGGCGAGGAGGAGCCCGAGCAGGAAGACGCCGGGCACGAGCGCGACGAGGAGGACGTTCACGCCGGTCGAGGCGCCGGTGAACAGCTCCACGTTGTACGAGACGAGCCCGATGGCCCCGGTCAGCAGCACGGCCGCCACCAGCGGAGCGACGACGGTGCGCAAGACGCCCTCGCGGTGCGGGATCTTCCGGAAGAACGCTGGAGAACCTGGTCCTGGGCTCGGCACTGGACCTGGCGGCCCCGGAGAGGATGTGGGAACTACCGCAGGACGCCTCGGGAACGAAGAGCCTGGCGGAGGCCCTGGCGGCGACGGGACCGAGACGAGCGGACGCGGCGTTCGAACTGGCACTGAAGGCGTTCGTGGACCACTGCCGGTCCCACACCAGCCCGTCCGGCGCTTGAGGACATCTTTCGGCTCGCGCACGGAGGCCCGAATTCCAGCCCCTCCGGCGCTTGAGGAGGCGGGGTGCGGGGCGAGCCCCGCGAGGACGCGCCCTAGACCACCGCCCCGTAGAACCGCTCCTCCATCACCGCCCGAGCCCTCCGTGTGATCCGCCGGTAGTCGTCCAACATGTCCCCGACATGCCCCGGCTCGTACCCGAGGTACCGCCCCACCGCAGCCAGCTCCCGAGGGTCCGACGGAAACGTGTCGCCCGGCCGCCCCCGCACCAGCATCACCGCGTTCCGCACCCGTGTCGCCAGCACCCACGCCTCGTCCAGCATCTGCGCGTCCTCACCCGGGATCAGCTCCGCCGCACACGCCGCCGCCAGCGCCTCGCGCGTACGGGTCGTCCGCAGTCCCGGCTCCGCCCACCCGTGCTGCATCTGCATCAGCTGCACGGTCCACTCGACATCGCTCAGCCCGCCGCGCCCCAGCTTCGCGTGGAGCGTCGGGTCCGCGCCGCGCGGCATCCGCTCGGACTCCATCCGCGCCTTGAGCCGGCGGATCTCGCGTACGGCGTCCTCACCGAGCCCTTCCACCGGATACCTCAACGGGTCCACCAGCTCGATGAACTCCCGCCCCAACTCCTCGTCGCCCGCCATGTGTTCGGCCCGCAGCAGCGCCTGGCTCTCCCAGACCAACGACCAGCGCCGGTAGTACGCCCCGTACGACTTCAGCGTCCGCACCATCGGCCCGGTCTTGCCTTCGGGCCGCAGGTCGGCGTCGATCAGCAACGGCGGGTCGGCGGTCGGCAGTTGGAGCAGCCGCCGCATCTCACCGACCATCGCGTTCGCCGCCCGCGCCGCCTCCTCGTCGCTCACGCCCTCGCGCGGCCGGTGCACGAAGAGGACGTCGGCGTCGGAGCCGTAACTCAGCTCGTGGCCACCGAAGCGGCCCATGCCGATGACGGCGAACCGGGTCGGCAGGGTGTCGCCCCACTGCTCGCGTACGGCGGCTCGCAGCGCGCCCGCGATGGTGGCGGCGTTGAGGTCGGTGACGGCGGAGCCGACGCGGTCGACGAGGGCTCCGTGGTCCTGCTCGGCCGGGCTGTCCTCGGTGCCGTACGAGCCGATGATGTCGGCGGCCGTCGTACGGAACAGCTCCCGCCGCCGCACGCCCCGTACCACCGCGATCGCCGGCTCCGCGCCTCCCGCACGCCCCACCGCCGCCAGCACCTCCTGCTCCAGGTGCTCGCGGGTGCGGGGTGTGAGCCCTTCCGGGTCGCCGAGGATCGCCACCGCCTCCGGAGCCCGCATGAGGAGGTCCGGGGCGAGGCGGCCGGCGGAGAGGACCCGGGCGAGGTTCTCCGCCGCCGCGCCTTCGTCGCGCAGGAGCCGCAGGTACCACGGCGTCTTGCCGAGCGCGTCGGACACCTTCCGGAAGCCGAGCAGACCGGCGTCCGGGTCGGCCGAGTCCGCGAACCAGCCGAGCAGCACCGGCAGCAGCGTGCGCTGGATCGCCGCCTTGCGCGAGACCCCGGAGGAGAGGGCCTCCAGGTGGCGCAGGGCCGCCGCCGGGTCCGCGTAGCCCAGCGCCTCCAGCCGGATCGCGGCGGCCTTGGTGCTGAGCCGGGACTCGCCGGGCGCCAGCTGGGCGACGGCGTCCAGCAGCGGCCGGTAGAAGATCTTCTCGTGGAGCCGCCGGACGACGGAGGCGTGCCGCCGCCACGCCTTGTTCAGCTCGGCGACCGGGTCGGTCCGCATCCCGAGCGACCGTCCGAGCCGCCGCAGATCCGCCTCGTCCTCCGGGACCAGATGGGTGCGGCGCAGCCGGTAGAGCTGGATGCGGTGCTCCATGGAGCGCAGGAAGCGGTACGCCTCGTCGAGCTGCGCGGCGTCCGCGCGGCCCACGTATCCGCCTTCGGCGAGCGCCCGCAGCGCCTCCAGCGTGGTCCCGCTGTGGAGCGAGGCGTCGCTGCGCCCGTGCACCAACTGGAGGAGCTGGACGGCGAATTCGACATCGCGCAGCCCGCCGGGCCCGAGCTTCAGCTCGCGGTCTATGCGGTCGACGGGGATGTTGTCGACGACGCGGCGGCGCATCTTCTGCACGTCGGGGACGAAGTTCTCGCGGTCGGCGGCCTGCCAGACGAGCGGTGAGACGGCGTCGACGTACTCCGCGCCGAGCTCCGGATCGCCGGCGACCGCGCGCGCTTTCAGCAGCGCCTGGAACTCCCAGGTCTTGGCCCACCGCTGGTAGTAGGCGAGGTGGGAGCTGAGCGTGCGGACGAGCGGCCCGTTGCGGCCCTCGGGCCGGAGGTTGGCGTCGACCTCCCAGATCGTGCCTTCGACGGTGGTCTCGGAGCAGATCCGCATCATGTGGGCGGCCAGCCGGGTGGCGGCCTGCATGGCCTTGTGCTCCTCGACCCCGTCACGCGCCTCGCCGACGAAGATCACGTCGACGTCGGAGACGTAGTTCAGCTCGTGTCCGCCGCACTTGCCCATCGCGACGACGGCGAGCCGGCACTGCGCCGCGTCCTCGGGAGCCGCCGTGCGGGCGATGGCGAGGGCGGCGCGGAGGGTGGCGGTGGCGAGGTCGGCCAGTTCGGCGGCGGTCTGGGCGAGGCCGGTGGTGCCGCAGACGTCGCGGGCGGCCAGGGTCAGCATGCACCGGCGGTAGGCGACGCGCAGCGAGTCCGGGTCGACGGCGTCGGCGAGCCCGCGCTCGAACTCGGCGACGCCCGGGTGCAGGTCGATCGCCTCGTACGTGACGAGCGCCTGCCAGTCGCGCGGGTGCCGGGCCAGATGGTCGCCGAGCGCCTCGGACGCGCCGAGCACGCCGAGGAGCCGGTCGCGCAGGGGCTTGGCGGTGATGAGCGTGTCGAGCAGCACCTGCCGCTCGGCCTCCTCCTCGGCCTCCACGAGCCGGACGAGGCCGCGCAGGGCCAGATCGGGGTCGGCGGTGGCGCCGAGTGCCTCCAGGAGGACGGGATCGGACCGTACGGAGGCGAGGTCGTCCAGCTCCAGGAGCTGCTCGGCGGCGGACGGGTCGGTGAATCCGTGCCGCAGCAGCCTGGTGAACGTACTGCTCCTGCGTCCCGGCACCGTCGTCATTGCACGCTCTCCTGCCGCCCGACCCGATCTGCTTATCTGCTCGGCCGCTCTCTCGCAGCGACCAGCTCTCCGAGCCTAGTCCTGTGCCGATGAATTCGGTGCGGGGGCGGAGTCCACCCACGGGGAAAGCACCTGACAGACACCTACGACGCCGTACTCGCGGCCCTTACGTCACCACGGAGGAACGATGTCCACACCCGAGCAGCCCCTCTCCGCCACTCCCCCGGCCACCGAGCTGGACGCCCGCTACAGCAGCGAGGGCGCGACGGCGCGTCCCTGGCCGGAGACGGTCGTCGTACTCACCGAAGCCCCGCTGTACTGGCTCTCCACGGTCCGCCCCGACGGCCGCCCGCACGTCACTCCGCTCATCGGCGTGTGGTCGGAGGGCGCCCTCCACTTCTGTACGGGCCCGGCGGAACGCAAGGCGCGCAACCTCACCGCCAACCCCGAGGTGGTCCTGACGACGGGCGCCAACGCTCTCGACTCCGGCTTCGACGTGGTGGTCGAGGGCCGGGCGGACCGCGTCACGGACCACGGCCGGCTGACCGCGCTGGCCCGGGAGTGGGAGGCGAAGTACGGCGGTGACTGGCACTTCGACGTCGCGGACGGCGGCTTCGTCCAGCCGGAGGCGGGCCACGCGCACGTGTTCGCGGTCCGTCCTCGTACGGCGTTCGGCTTCGGCAAGGGAGAGCCGTACAGCCAGACGCGCTACCGGTTCGGGTGATCCGCAGGGCTGGTCCCGATGACGACGGTGGCGTACAGCTCCTCGCAGACCACCACGCGCGGGACCAGTCCGGCGTCGCGGAGCATGCGCACCGCCGCGTCCCGCTGCCGCTCACTGGCCTCCACCAGCAGACTGCCGCACGGCGCGAGCCAGCCGGGAGCCTCGGCGGCGACCCGGCGCATGACGTCGAGCCCGTCTCCGCCGCCGTCCAGGGCGACGCGCGGTTCGTGGACGCGGGCCTCGGCCGGAAGCAGCTCGACGTCGGCGGTCGGCACGTACGGGACGTTGGCCAGCAGCACGTCGACGCGGCCGCGCAGACCGGCGGGAAGGGGCTCGAAGAGGTCGCCTTGATAGACCTGCCCGAGACCGCCGATGTTGCGCCGGGCGCAGCGTACGGCGGCGGGTTCGACGTCACAGGCGTGCAGCTCGACCCGGCCCGGGCCGGCGGACGCCTCGGTGGCGAGCGCGACGCCGAGTGCGCCCGAGCCGCAGCAGAGGTCGACGACGACGGCTCGGCGGGGCGCGAGGGCGGCGGCCTGCGCCACCAGGAACTCGGTACGCCGGCGGGGCACGAAGACGCCGGTGTCCACGGCGAGGCGCCGGCCGCGGAACTCGGCCCAGCCCAGGACGTGTTCGAGCGGCAGTCCGGCGGCGCGGTCCTCGACGAGCGAGGCGAGCTGGTCCGGGGACGCGGCGGCCTCGTGGAGGAGGCGGGCCTCGTCCTCGGCGAAGACGCATCCGGCGCGGCGGAGGGCGGAGACGGTGGCGGAGAGAGAACTCACGGGGTGAACCGACATGCGGGGCAATGCCTTTCGGGACATCCGATGGGCGCTCCGCGATCGGTTCGGGCCGTCCAGCCTGCTTAAGCCGGTCGGTCGACGCGATCGTACGAGGTGAGCACCCGGCCTGATCGAGCGTTGATGGGTCTCACCTCCTCGGTCCGTCCCCGTACCGGTGCACGGGGGGTCGTAACAGTACAACAGCCCGCGCCAGGTGGGCGCGGGCTGTTGTACGGCGGTCTACAGATCCACGCTGTCGCGGAGCTTCGTCGGCGTCAGGAACAGCGAGGCGATGACTCCGACCACCGCGATGCCGGCCGAGATGAGGAAGATGTGCCCGGTGGCGTCCCCGTAGGCGGCCCGGACGACCTCCTGGATCTGCGGCGGCATGGCGGCGACGTTCAGCGTGGATCCGCCGGAGCCGGAGGCGGCCGGATCGATGCCCAGCTCCGCCAGCCCGTGGGCGATCTTGTTCGCGACCTGGTGGGCGAGGACCGCGCCGAGGACGGAGACGCCCATGGTGCCGCCGAGGGAGCGGAAGAAGGTGATGGCTCCGCTGGCCGCGCCGATCTCGCTGAGCGGCACGGTGTTCTGGAGGACGAGCACCAGATTCTGCATCGACATACCGACACCGATGCCGACACCGAGCATCCCCAACGAGACGGCGACGAGCGGCGTTTCGTGGTCGATGAAGGAGAGCCCGAGGAAGCCGAGAGCCAGGACGACGACACCGGTGAGGATGTACGGCTTGACCTTGCCGGTCTTGGAGACGAGGCGTCCGGCGACGGTGGAGGAGACGAGCACGCCCGCCATGAGCGGAATGGTGAGGAGCCCGGCCTCGGTCGGCGAGTAGCCGCGGCCGATCTGGAAGTACTGGCCGAGGAAGACCGCGCCGCCGAACATCGCCATGCCGACCGCGAGGCTGGCGACGATGGCGAGAGCGGGGTCGCGGCGCCGGACGACGTGCAGCGGGACGACGGGCTCCTTGACGCGCGCCTCGACGAGGACGGCGGCGCCGAGGATGAGCACGCTGCCGCCGACCATGACGGCGCTCTGCCAGGAGATCCAGTCGAAGTCGTTGCCGACGAAGGTGACCCAGAGGAGCAGGAGGCTGACACCGGCGGCGATGAGCGAGGCGCCGAGGTAGTCGACCTTGGTGTCGGGCCGGCGGACCTCGGCGAGGTGCAGGGTGCGGGCGAGCATCACGGAGGCGAGCAGCGTGAAGGGCACGGCGATGAAGAAGCACCAGCGCCAGCCGAGCCAGGAGGCGTCGGTGATGAACCCGCCGAGCAGCGGCCCGCCGACGGTGGCGACGGCCATGACACCGCCGAGGTAACCGTTGTAGCGGCCGCGCTCCTTGGGGCTGATCATCGCGGCGATGATCACCTGGACGAGCACCTGGAGCGCGCCCATGCCGAGTCCCTGGACGGCACGGAAGGCGATGAGCTGCTCGGTGGACTGGGCGAACCCGCAGGCGACCGACGAGACGACGAAGAGTCCGATGGCTATCTGGAGCAGCAGCTTCTTGCTGAACAGATCGGCGAGCTTGCCCCAGATCGGCGTGGAGGCGGTGGAGGCGAGCAGGGTCGCGGTGACGACCCAGGTGTACTGCAACTGGGTGCCGTCGAGCGACCCGATGATCTGCGGCAGCGCGACCGAGACCACGGTGGTGCTGATCATGGCGACGAACAGCACGATGAGCAGCCCGCTGAGGGCCTGCAGGACGTGGCGGTGGTCCATCGGTACGGGGGCGGGCGCGGGCGCCCCGGCCGGGGCGGCGGTGGTGTGTGCTGCGCTCACGCGCAACCTCCGGAAGGTTCGTACGGGGAGAGAAGGCTTCACCATACATGCACACTGCGCAATTTTGCCCACTGAGCAACAATTTTCGAGGCAAGGGATAATGCCTCCATGGACAGCAGCACCGCGGGCCCGGGACTCCGGGAACGCAAGAAGGAAGCCACCCGGCAGGCCGTGCACGAGGCGACCCTGCGCCTGACCGTGGAGCACGGCTTCGACCAGGTGACGGTGGAGGCGGTGGCGGACGCGGCCGGAATCTCCCGCCGGACGTTCTCGAACTACTTCACCAACAAGGAGGACGCCCTCCTCTACGGCGAGGAGCAGCAGATCCGGGCCCTGGTCCGCACGGTCCGCGCCCGCCCCGACGACGAACCGGCCTGGCCGGCGCTGAGAGCGGCGGTGGCCCAGTTCGCGGAACGGGTCGCACCTCCGGAACGGGACTGGGCGGTCCGCACCCGCCTGGCGATGCGCCACCCCTCACTCCTGGCCCGCCAGTTGGCCAACCACGCGGCCCTGGAACGCGACCTGGCCGAAGCGGTGTCCGCCCGCCCGGGCCCGACCTCGGCCCCGGTCCGCCCGATCGTCCTGGCGGCGGGCTTCCTCGCCTCGCTCCGGATCGCGATGCGCATGTGGATCGAGGAGGACCTGACCCGCGAGCCGGCGGCGGTGATCGACGAGGTGCTGGACGAGATGGGGCGGGGGTTCGGGTGAGGGTGGCACGCCGAGGTCCCGCCCGCCTCGGCCACCCCTTGGAGCCCGCCATCAGCACCACGCCTGACCCCATCCTCTGGATCGGCACCGCATCCTGCGCGCTCGGCCCGTACCGGTCGGACCTGGTGGAGACGTACTGGCGCTGGGAGCAGGCCCCCGCGCTCCTGGTCGGTTACGGACGTCAGCAGCCGGAGTCACTGGAGGTCCGCACGGAGGGCATGGCCCATCAACTGCGCGGGGACAACATCCGCTTCACGGTGTACGACCTCACCATCGGCAGCCCCGTCCCGGCCGGAGTGGCGACGCTGCTGCCCGACCCGTCCGTCCGCACGGCGGAGTACGTCGTGATGCTCGCTCCCGAGGCACGCGGACGCGGCCTGGGCACGGTCGCCACCCGGCTGGTGCTGGACTACGCGTTCCACACCCACCTGCGGATGGTCCGGCTGAAGGTGCCGGCCCCCAACAATGCCGGGCGACGCGCCTACGAGAAGGCCGGCTTCCAGGCCGCCGGAACCCTGCGCGAGGCGGGCTACTGGCTCGGCGAGGTGTGCGACGAGGTCCTGATGGACACGCCGGCCACCGACTTCACGGGCTCGTCCCTCATCACGGCCTGACGGCCCGAAGGCGGCTCACCGCACCGTGGCACGGCAGCCGCCTTCAGGACCGCACCGGCTCAGAACCGGGAGTCGTCGACGTCGATCTCGTACGCGATCTCCCAGCGGATGTCCGGGACGATGATGTCGGCGGTCTCGACCGGACGGCCCTCCGAGTCGAAGTAGATGCGCTCCAGTTGCGTGACCAGGTCGCCCACGGAGATGTTGAGGAAGTTGGCCTGCTCGCGCGTGGCGCGGGCCGGTCGCGGCATTTCGAGTGCGGTGGAGATGTTCACGTTGATGGAGCGCATACGGGCGACCACGCCGATCTTGCCGCGCGGCCCCATCTCCGGGAGCAGTACCTCCGTACCGCCGGTGATGGCCATCGGCTCCCAGCTCGTGGCGAGCTGCGCCGGCTGGCCGTCCGCGAGGAACTCGTAGTGGGTCATGACGCAGAGGTCGCCGGGCTCGATCGCCAGCCGGGCGGCGATGTCCTCCGTGGCGGGGACCCGTGCGCGGCTGTTGCACTCCCAGGTACCCTCGCCGCCGTGGTCCTTCAGGTCGGCGCGGAAGGGCGAGCCGGTGCGCTCCTGACGGAGGCGTGAGCGGACCATCCTGAGGCGCTGGCGGGCTTTGCGGACGTACGTGCCGGAACCGGCGCGGCCTTCGAGGATGCCCTCGATGATCAGGCGTTCCATGGCGCGCTGGGCGACGGAATGACCGACGCCGTACTCCTCGGCGAACCGGGTGCGGGACGGCAGCTTGTCGCCGACGGCCCATTCACCCGACAGCACCCGGGCACGGATCTTGTCGGCCACCTGCAAGTACGGGGTATCGCGAGGCATTTCGGCGGCTCCGTGAGGGTGCGGCGTTCAGGGCTCGATATTGACAAAGCTAACCCATCAGGTTGAAGCTGAGTATTCAGCATTACACGGAGTGATATCGGCTTCACCAGGGGAGAAGTGTGCGCTCAGCACAAGCGCGGGCAGCGGCACTGACCGGCATGCTCACCGCGGCCATCGGCACCGAGCCGCGCGTAGCCGAGACCGAGGCCGGCATCCGTGTCGAAGCGGACCTCCCCACCGAGCTCACCGAGGCCGAGCACGCGGCCGTCCTGGCCGCCCTGGCCACGGCCGACCACTTCGGGCACACCCTCACCCGCACCGCCGAATTCGTCTGGGCCGAGATCAGCAGAGAGGCGACCGTGACCACGACCGACATGCCCGACGCGGCCTACCGCGACCTGCTCGCCCACACGACGACGTGCGGCGCCTGCCGCGCGGGCTCGGTCTGCTCCACCGCGACGAAGCTCGTCCGCGCGTGGCGCGAGACCCGCGCATAGGGGAACAGCTCACCAACTCACCGCGAGACGGAGGCACTTCATGCGTACGCCGGTTCCTCACGCCTTACTTCCGGCCCGACCCGGGAGGCCCCGATGATCACCTTGTCCACCACGGACGTCCGCACCTGCGAGGCCTGCTGGACCGCACCGGTCACGGCGGCCCGCCACACGGAGGCCGGCCGGGACCTGCTCTGCGAGGAGTGCGCGGAGGCGAACTACCCGCGCCGCGTGGACCTGTTCCCTCCACTCGGCATCTACGGCCTGCCACTCCGCAAGGTCCACCCGAACGCCAAACACCGAGGCGACCCGGGCCCACCCCCACCCAACCCGGGCCCTCCGCTGCCCAAGTCGCCGCCGGCGCCTTCGCCGCCGGGGACTCCGCCGGTGTAGAACGGTGCCGCCGCCCGCCACCCCGCCTGCTCCGTACTCTCGCTGCATGAACGTGTTCGAGGGCGGCGGTCGGCACCTGGAGATGGCCAACGGCGGCACAGAGGTGTTCGTGGCCGTGCTGACGCTCACTGTGTGAGCACAGACGTCCCGCCCGGGCCGCAGAAGGGCGGCGATGGCTTCATGCGTACGTCGGTCGGATACTGGACGCGCTGCCATTCTGGGCGGGGTGCGTGTTCTGCACAACCGAAGCCTGAGAAAGGCTGCAGTGCATAGGCGCATAAGCCTGAGCGGCCATAAGGCGCTGAACAGGCCGAAGGTGCGGCGTTCACCGGTCGCGCCACGTCAATCCTCGACCGGCGCTTCCCCTTCCAGGAGCCTCTCGGCAATGTCGTGAGCCCACTCCTGCGCCCACAACCGCAGGGCGGCGATCTCCGGGTCACCCAGCCCGTACGCGGCGAACTCGGTGTCATCAATCCAGTCGGTGCCACCCAGCCGCGCCTCAAGTTCGGTCAGGTCGAAGGAGTCCCGGGCATGTCGCCGTCCGAGCTCCTCCAGCTCGACGTGGCTCCACCGGTCGGCGGCGGCCCGCACATCGATCAGGTCACGCGCGAGGCCACGATCAGCCAGTGCGCGAACCTTGGTGCCGACGACGTCTTCGAGGGAGAGCACCAAGCCGTGCGGCGTACGTACCGGTGGACGCCACAGTGCCTCCTTGAGGATGTCCACCTCGCACTCCTCACCGTCGTCCGGATCGGTGACGATCAGCCGCGCGGACAGCGGATCGGCCTCCAGCGCCCGCACCTGCCAGCCCCGCTGCTCCAGCCCGTACCGGACGGTGGAAGCGATGTCTTCCATCGGGTCGGGATTCTCGGTGGCCACGTCGAGGTCTTGACTGAGCCGGTCGACCAGCCCATGCGCCTGCACGGCATAGCCGCCGGTGAGCGCGAGCGGGTAGGCGCCACCGACGGCCAATACGTCGGCCAGCAACCGGCGATGGAGATCGGTAAGGTTCACGCAGCGGCCCGGGCGCTCAGCGCCAGCTCATCGAAGGTGCTCTCCCACACGTCACGGATATCGCGGCTGATCAGCGTCCGCAGCGTCGGCCATAGGGCGAGGAGCAGATTGCGATTGAGGTAGTCCACCAGGTCATCGTGCATGCCCTCGGCCAGAACGATGCGGTAGTAGCTCATCCGCAAGCGGGGCTGATCAAGATCGAACTGAGTCAGCCCCGACCACGCCAGGTGAAGAGGCAGGGACACAGTCCCGTGACTCGGGCCGGCAAGCTCCGCCAGCGTGGCGGGCACCCGCCGGGCGAACCTGGCGCGACGGAGTCCGGGGACGTCGGAAGCTGAGGCCATGCCTTCATTATCGCGCAGAAGCCGACAGGGAGCGCATCGCTCAGCACGGTCTCCGACGCATAACGGTCTCAGGCGCAGGAAGGGCGCAGACGACTCAGGGGGTTGCATAAGGCTTCGGGCCGACGGAATAAGCGCCGTCGGCCCGAAGCTGCATACGCAGACTCTAGGCCTACCCAACAGCCCTCAGCGAGTTCTTCAGCGCCAAGCCGTCGCATCGCTACGGTGCTTCTCCCACTCCCGCTCCTTGTTGTGCAGGAAGTGAGCTAGGGCGGTTCTGACCTGGGTCACGTAGGGGGGAGTGCTGTGACCTGCTGCCGGGCTGTCAGCGGTTGTCAACGTTGTTCGCCGTTGAGTGGCCTTTCACGGCCCCGAGACGGCCCCACGGCGGCCCCTCCGTCCAACTGCTACGCGAAACCGCTCGCGGGGACAGCTCGTCGTCGGCATAGTCCTCGTATGCAACGAGCCCGTAGCGAAGAACAGTGGGTGCGCGCATGTCTGCAGCAGGCACTGCCAAATGTGGAGGTTCGGCTTCACGACGACGGTAGCCGTCCAGGCATGCATGACTTCGACCTTGTACGCGACGGTGACAGGTTCGCGGCCTTGGAGGTAACGGCTGCTGCGGATGCGGCGTCGCTGGAGCTGTGGAAGATCATCAACGGCGGTGACAGGTGGATTCAAGAGGAGCTTGCTGGGGGATGGATGGTGGCCCTTGCTCCGACTGCAAGGGCCAAGCGCATACGCTCCGAACTCCCTCGACTGCTAGCCCTCCTGAAGGCAATGCGCGTTCCTCAGATCAGTGAGATTCATAGCCCTACCGAGGACTTGATGGAGAGGGCCGAGCGATTGGGAATCATCTCCGCCTACCAGTCTCCGACCGATTTCCCCGGCAGTATCTATTGCACTATCAGCCTGCCAACCGAACGGTCTGGCGGCTGGGTTCCCGAAACTGGTGACGCCTTCTCTCAATGGGTCAGCGACTGGCTTGGCGAGCACAGCCAGTCTGACAACCTTGGCAAGCTTCGCTACTCGGGAGCACTTGAACGACACGCGTTTATCCTGCTCCCAGGTTTCACTACGGCACCGTTTGAATCTCTTGACCCGTTGATGAGACCTAACGGCCCTCTACCAACGCTTGCCCCACAGCTACCAAAGGAAATAACTCACCTATGGTCTATGAGCACATGGAATACAGGTGACATATTCCACTGGTCACCGAGCGCAGGCTGGACGCGATTTCGGAAGGTTGTTTAGCCAAGGGGGTTTGGCCGGCATCGCTCGAACCACGCAGATACTGCCCAGCACACTCACCACCGACGACCCGCCGCAGCCAACCCCCGGCACAGGCGCTGCCATCTTGCACACCCCCTGTACCGCGACTCGAATGCGGAGCGATCGGGGGCTGCCAGTTGCGACTAACGGCAGCGCGGGGAAGCTGCGTCCGGGATGATCAGAGCGTGACACTACTGACGCTTGCCGCAGAGGCCAAGATTCCATCCGCAGCATGGACTCCCGTTGCTTTCGTGGCCATCCTGGCCCTGATCTTTACGATCGGCTCGTTCTGGTGGCTCCACGCACGCCAGGGACACCTGAAGGCATACGAGCCACACTCCTTCGCCGCTGCAGCGAATCAGCAGGTGACCCTACTGCGCTTTCCTCTCGTCGTACTCAACACCGGAGCAAAACCGATCGTCGTGCAAGACCTTCGACTGATTTTTCCAGACGAGCCTGGTGTGCCGTTGCCGCTACCGTGGCGTACTTCACGGTCGCAGATCATGCCTAAGCCAGATGACGGGCATGCTTTGCCAGCGGTCTTCGCTGTAGCCGGACGTGGCGCGGAACAAATGTTCATTGAGTTCGGTGCCCCGTTCCCGGGGTTCGTACCGGAAGCACGTAACTACCGAGTGGTGATCGAGGCTCGCCTTGGCCACCGAAAAGGCTGGCGGTCGCTCCTCACCTTCACCTGGCATGCGGCACGCATGACCACCCCCAATCAATACATTACGTATAGTAATTCACCTCATGACCTCTCAGAAGAGCACAGGGAAAAGGCAGATGCTGCACTAAAGGCACTGGCGGCCAAGATCGTGAGAGGCAATTCCCCTGAAGCGGACGATCAAAGGTAAGGATGTTCGGGTGGCACCCACCAAACCGAGGTAGCAACCACCGATTAGGGGCTCCAGCTTGATGGAACCACCTATCAGTCGTCCCCCGAGTACTCATCGATGAGAATATTGAGAGCAGCCACCTCGTCGGCAAGGGCACGCACATCCTGCGTCTCTTCGGTCAATTTCTCGCCTCGGAGGTAGGCGCCGAGACAGCGACTCGCGTCCTCTGCCGCTATCCAAAGCGGGTGGCCTTCCGCTCCATGGAGCACATGCCAGTGCCACATGATCGTCGTCGCCTGGTCCAACCGTCGGCGCAACTCCTCTGAGGCCAGCACCAGGGCCGCGCTGTCGATGGTGTGGATCAGAGCGAACAACTCATCCGGGCCACCCGTCCTCTCTCTGCCGGACAAGGTCGACTTCAAGTGATGCACCGAAGTGAGGGCTTGTCTGACTTCCCGAGCGGCCTCCTCCTCGCGCGCCGCCAATCGGCCTTCCCGTTGATCGCGACGAGCTTGCTGCTGGCTCCAACGGCTGATACCGACTGAGCCGACCAAGCCCAATATGACTCCAAAGAGTCCGTACAGCCCATCTGACATGACATCCCCCACGTAGCGGCTTACCCGTGCCCTTCATGCTGACAGATCACCCCCACGCACCACGTACCCCAGCTCCCATCCCGTCCGCCTTCGACCCACACACCGTGGAGCGGTCGCGGTTCAGGGCGTCAAGGTGGAGCGCGCCACTGTACGAACGACCTTGACG